>DASVWH010000210.1:0-22417 GCA_036389715.1 Pyrinomonadaceae bacterium
GTCCGCAGTCAGCGGGGCAAAGCGGGCCTCTCTGAAATTAAGGCGGGCCGCTCTCTTTGAATCCGGGCTCAGGTGTAGCCGAGTTCCGCCAGTTTCTCTATCGTCAGCGACGAAGAGCCCTCGCCTTTACTCACGGAAGCACGCTCGCCCTTACTTTCCCCGGCGATGGTCAGGATGCGCTCGACGTACTTGGCGATGATGTCGGCTTCGAGATTAACGGCATCGCCCGGCCTCAGGTGCGAGAGGTTGGTGACGGCCCAGGTCTTCGGAATGACGGCGATCTCGAAATACTCCTCGGCCAGTGCGGCGACCGTCAGGCTGATGCCTTCGACCGCCACGGAGCCCTTGAAGACCAGGTAGCGCGCCATCTCCGGCGGGTAAGCGATGCGCACGGTCCAGGAACCGCCGTGCTCCTCTGCGTGAAGAAATCGGCCGCGCGCGTCCACGTGTCCCTGGACGATGTGGCCGCCGAGACGGGTCGCGGGCGTCACGGCGCGTTCGAGATTGACCGCTGCTCCGGCGCGCAGAGTCCCGAGCGTCGAGCGCTGCATGGTCTCGCCGGAGCCGTCGGCGGCAAACGAGTCGCCACGCAGCTCAATGGCCGTCAGGCAGACGCCGTTGACAGAGATGGAATCACCCTCTGCCGTCCCGCGCGTGACCGTTCGCGCTTCGATGACGAGGCGCGCGCCTTCGCCCCGCTGCTCAAGGCTGCGGACGCGCCCCAGTTCTTCGATGATGCCGGTAAACATAGATTTTCAACGCCTGTGACGCAACGGGAAACGGGGCGGAGCACCCACCGCGGACCTCCAAATGAGAATGGGGCAAATGAGCATCCGTCGAAGTTGACCCGCCCGGCCTCTCTGGCTGCCGGTCCTTGCCTACTTTGACTGGCGCTCGCGGATGGCGTCCATCAGCTGCTCGAAGACCTCCTCGATCGAAAGCTCCGTGCAATCTACGACGACGGCATCCGGGGCGATGGCCAGCGGCGAATCCTCGCGGGTCGAGTCGCGGTGGTCGCGCGCATTGATGTCGGCCAGCGTCTCCTCGAAGGTCGCGTTGCGCTGCTTCAGGCGGTCCTCTTCAAACCTGCGCCGAGCGCGGGCTTCGGGCGACGCCGTGAGAAAGAACTTGAGGTCGGCGCGGGGAAAGACGACCGTCCCGGCGTCGCGCCCGTCGAGGACAGCGCCCTGCCCGCCCTTGCCCAGCTCGCGCTGTCGCTCGACCAGTATCCTGCGGACTTCGGGAAACGCGGAGACGATGGAGGCCGTGTGGCTGATCTCCCCGGTGCGTATCTCGTCCGTGACGTTGCGCCCGTTCAACTTGACCTGCAAAGAGTCCGGGTCGCCCTCCAGGATGATCTCGGCGCGCTCCGCAATGGCCGCAACGGCCGCGGCATCCGCCGTGCTCGTCCCTGCCTCCGTGACCGCCAGCGCGACCGCGCGGTACATCGCCCCCGTGTCAATGTAAAGCAGCTCCAGCTCGCGCGCGATCATCCGCCCGAGCGTTGACTTGCCCGCGCCCGACGGGCCGTCAATAGTGATAATAAATGGTCGAGCCATGATAGTCGGTAGTGAGCAGTGAGCAGTAAGCAGTGAGCAGTAAACAATACGCCTTGAGCGTTGAGCAGTGAGTCGTGAGCAGTCAGCAGTCAAGACTAAAAGAGCTTCCTTTAACTGCTCACTGCTTACTGCTCACTGCTCACTGCTCACTGCTCACTAAAATCGCGCGCAGCTCGCGCAGGGCCGTCTCGATGTCGGCGCGCGAAACATCGTAATGCGTGACCATGCGGATTGATGAGCCGAAGCCGGAAGCCAGCACGCCGCGTTCAAGCAGTCGCGCGCAGATTTCGTCCACCGGGATGCCGGTCTCCAGCACGTCGAAGATGACGATGTTGGTCCTGACGGTTGCAGGGTCAATCCGCACGCCGTCAATTTCGGCCAGCCCTTGCGCGAGCCGCTGCGCGTTGGCGTGATCTTCGTGCAGGCGCGCGGGCGTCTCTTCGAGTGCGATCAACCCTGCGGCAGCCAGCACGCCCGCCTGCCTCATTCCGCCGCCGAGAATCTTGCGCCAGCGCCGCGCCTCGTCTATGAAGGCACGGCTCCCGAGCAGCATCGAGCCGACGGGCGCGCCCAGGCCCTTAGACAAACAGAACATCACGGAATCGGCCGGTCGCGCCAGGGCCGCGACAGGTTCGCCGAGCGCGACGCCCGCGTTGAAGATGCGTGCGCCGTCCAGGTGAACGGGAATCCCGATGGCGTGCGCGCGGTCGCAAATCTCCTCGGTTCGCCCGCGCGAAAGCAGCGTCCCGCCCGCCAGGTTATGAGAATTTTCGAGCGCGATCAGGCCCGTCGGCGCGACGTAGTAAGCACCGCCGAAATGGAGCGCCTCTTCAATCTCCGGCCAGCCGAGAATGCCCGTGCCGTCGCGGCTGCGAACCGGGCGCGCGAGCGTCCCGGCGACCGCCGACATCGCCGCCATCTCGTAGTTGAAGATGTGCCCGCGCTCCTCTATCAAGACCTCCATGCCGGGGCTCGTGTGCAGCTTGACGGCGATCTGGTTGCCCATCGAGCCGGTCGGCACGAAGATGGCCGCCTCCTTCTCGAAAATCTCGGCCGCGCGCTCCTGCAAGCGATTGACGGTCGGGTCCTCGCCGTAGACATCGTCGCCCACTTCGGCCTCGGCCATCGCGCGCCGCATCGCGGGCGTCGGCTTCGTCACGGTATCGCTTCGTAAATCGATCATTGGGTAAAGGCAGTTTTGAGTTTTCAGTTTTCGTTTTTCAGTTTTCAGCCCGCAATCTTCAATCTTTCAGCTTCCGGCCCTGCCGCTTTTAACTGGAAACTGAAGACTCAAAACTGAAAACCGTCAGGCTTTCATCAAACGAATCTGGCGAATACTTCGTTAGAGAGCAGCGCGCCGTCGGACGTTAGCCTGAGCCAGTCGTCTTCAAGCTCGATGAGGCGCGCGTCGCTCAGGGTTGCAAGGTCCGCCGCGCGCTCGACGCGCAGGTCCGTGCCAAAGCGTGTGCGTAAGTCGTTCAGGCTAATGCCGCCGAGCAGGCGCAGGCCGAGGAAGATGGCCTCGGCCTGCCTCTCACGGTCATCAAGCTCTATGGTCTCGATGACGGGCGTGCCGCCGCCTTCGACCAGCTCAGTGTAGCGCCGCGCGTCGCGCTCGTTGGACCAGCGCGTGCGCTCGCCGTCGAAGGAGTGCGCGGAACAGCCGAAGCCGTAGACGGCCTCGCCCGTCCAGTACTTAGTGTTGTGCCGCGATTCGGAGCCGGGCAGGGCGAAGTTGGAAATCTCGTAATGACGATAGCCCGCCCGGCCCGTCACGTCTACCATCAGGCGATACATTTCCGCCGCCCGGTCGTCGTCCGGCCGCGGGAGCGCGCCGCGCCCTATCTGCTCCGCCAGCGGCGTGCCCTCATGGACTTCCAGAAGATAGAGCGAGAGATGCTCGGGGCGAAGCGCGAGAGCCTCTTCCAGGTTGCGCGCCCAGTCGGAAAGCGTCTGGCCCGGCAGCCCCGCGATCAGATCGAAGCTGATGTTGTCGAACCCGGCCATGCGCAGGTCGGCAATCGTTTGCCTGACATCCGCCGCCGTATGAACGCGCCCCAGGCGGCGCAGCTCACGATCATCGAAAGTCTGCGCGCCGAAGCTCGCGCGATTGACGCCGAGACGCCTGTACTGGCGGAGGACTTCCGGTTCGAGCGTGCCGGGGTTCATCTCCATCGTCACTTCCGCGCCCGGCGCGACGCGGAAATGCTCGCGCACGGCCCGCAGGAGATACTCCACCTGCGCGGGCGAAAGCAGCGAGGGAGTGCCGCCGCCGAAATAGATGGTCTCGACTTCGCGCGCCGTTCTGCCAACGGACGAAAAGGCCGCGATTTCGCACGCGACCGCGCGGACGTAGCGCTCCGCCAGCTCGCCGTCGTATGCGCCGGTCGCGAAATCGCAATAGGAACAGCGCGACCTGCAAAAAGGAATGTGGATGTAAACTCCGCCTGGCTTCATCTTGAAGAAAGATTATACCACGTGGCGAAAAGCAAGCCTGAAGGCCGCCGAGCGGCGGCTGGCAGACTGAAGTGCGTGTCTCGCGCAAAGTCGGACCGTCATCCTTTGCGCCCGCCGGACGGCCGGACGCCTAATTGCGTCTCAGGCTGCCTTCGGCGCTGATGTTGCGCGAGGAGGTGCGGGCGGTGCGCTCGGCCTGGGCGAAGACGCGCAGGAGATTCTCGCCCAGAATCTTGCGTATATCTTTCTCCTTGTAGCCGCGCCGCAAGAGTTCGTAAGTAATATTCGGCAGCTCCGAGATGTCCTTCATGCCTTCGGGCAGGCGCGGCACGCCGTCGAAATCCGAGCCGATGCCGACGTGGTCCACCCCTGCGACTTTGGCGATGTGATCTATGTGGTCTATGAGGACGGAGAGCGGCGTCGGCGGCAGCGGGTTGGCGTCGAAGAGCTTCTTCCTCTCTTCGTCAAGACGCTTCGGGTCGTCCTTAAACTGCCTGCCCAGCTCGTCCAGTTGCGGCTTGAGCCGCACGTCGCGCGCACGGTCGGCGTCGTAGGCCCGCTGGTCTATGAAGACGGGGTAGAAGTTGACCATCACGACGCCGCCGTTTCTGGCGATGCGCAGCAGCAGCTCGTCCGGGATGTTGCGCGGGTGATTGCTGAGCGCGCGTGCCGAAGAATGAGAAGCGATGATGGGCGCGGTCGAGACATCCAGCACGTCGCTCATCGTCTTGTCCGAGACGTGCGAGACATCTACGAGCATCCCCAGCCGGTTCATCTCGCGCACCACCTCTTTGCCGAAATCCGTCAGCCCGTTGTGCCGCGCCACGTCGCGCGAGGAATCGGCCCAGTCGTTCGTGTTGTTGTGCGTCAGCGTCATGTAGCGCACGCCGAGGCGGTAGAAATCGCGCAGCGCCATCAGGGAGTTTTCAATGGCGTGCCCGCCCTCTATGCCCATCAGCGCGGCCAGCTTTCCCTGTTTCTTGGCGCGGCGAATATCTTCGACGGAGGTTGCCATCATGATGGCGTTCGGGTAACGCTCGGCGGCGCGGTAGACCAGATCAATCTGATCGAGCGCGCGGCGCGCAGACCCGCCAGCGGTCGCGTACTTCTTGTCCACATAGATCGAGAAGAATTCGGCCGTCAGCCCGCCCTGCTTCATCCGCGCAAGGTCCGTGTGGTACTTGCCCGCGGAAGGCGTGGCGAGGTCGTAATCCTCGTCAATCATCATGGATGTGATGTCGTTATGGGTATCAACGACGATCGCCTTGCGATGAATGCGCAGCGCCTCGCGCCACAAACGCTCGTCGCGCGGGGCCGCGGTCGTCGCAGCCTGACCCGCCGGAGCCGCGCCCGGAGCGTTTCCCTGCGGGAGCGCCAGCGGGACCGTTAAGGTGAGCAGGAGCAGTAGTGCGGCCGCGAGCCGTGAGTTCGTCTGTTTGCTTAACATAGTCCGAAATTTTCCTCACCGGAGTGGCAGAGTGTCCGAAGGGCCAAGCTTCAACCGCTTGATTCTCAGAGGGCGATACTAACACGGGAGCCGGATTATTTATCGCCTTGAGTAGAGCCGGGCGCGGTCGCCCTTCGAGAGAGCCAGACGGCCGCGACCATCAGTGCGGCCGGAATCCAAATCCAGACAAACTCGTTGATGATTACCTCCAGTCCGCGCGAGCTGAAGAAGGGCGCGATGCCGATGGGAGAGACCTCGATGGGACGCCAGGGGAAAAAGTACCTGGTCGCATCGAAGGGAGCGAAGAAGGCTACGCCCAGCCCGCCGTTCGTCAGCGCGTCCAGAAGACCGTGCGAGGCCGTCACCAGGAAGAAGTAAAAGACGAGCGACCACCACCGTTTCGTCAGGGCCGGTATCTCTCTGAAAGCCAGCGGGACAATCAGCAGGCCCAGCAGCAGGGCGAAAAAGAGCGAGTGCGAAAGCCCTCTATGTCCGAACATCGAGCCGTATGGAATGCCGAAGGCGAACGCGGCGGCATCGGCGTCGGGCAGCACCGCGCACAGGGCCGAGAGCACCCAGAAGCGCGGCCGCATCCCCTCGGCCGTGTAGACCCGCCCCAGGGCCAGCGCCGCGAAAGCATGAGAGAAAGCCGAAGCCATGCTCAATGAAATAGCCGCGTGGCCGACCCACTGTCAACTGTGGTTGTCCACATTGACCGCGCTCGGGTCCGGGCGTAAGAAACCTTTGATGCGGCCCTTGAAGTTTAAATCATCACCGCCCCGGACATCCGCCAGTCTGCTCCGTTAAGGGAGCATTGAGCAAAGAAGATTTGCTCAAGTACAATCGGCAGGAGTTAGTTAAGACATTGACGGGACGAAACAGTAAGCAAAAAGAGTGGCTGCACAGCTTCCTTTATACTTGCGACGATAGTTCGGAGAAACAGTCGTTGCAGAGAGCCCTGGAAGGAGAGCGGCCTTGAGCGCGAACATGTCCATCCTGATTGCCGAAGACAACGTGGCGCAGCGCCATTACCTGCGCGAGATTCTGGAGCGGGAGTTTGCCGCGCACGCGCCCGTCATCGAGGCCGCCGACGGCGAAGAGACCGTGCAACTGGCGCTTGAGCACCGGCCGGGGCTCTGCGTGCTGGACATACAGATGCCGAAGCTCTCCGGCGTCAAGGCGGCGCGCGCCATCTGGAAGGAGTACCCGGCGGCGCGCATCATCTTCTGGACGCAGTTCCCGCACGAAATCTACATCAACGAGATACGCAAGATCATCAAGACGGTGCAGCCGCCGCCCGCCTACGGCTTCATTCACAAGAACAATCCGGAATCGCGCTTCCTGCGCTTCGTCGCGGCCGTCCTCGAAGACGGCGCGGACATGATTGACCCGGCCTTCAAGGACTCTTTCAAGCGCCCGCTCCTGACAGAGTTTGAAGCCGAGGCGCTCTATTATCTGGCGCTCGGGCTCTCGAACTGGGCCATCGCGCGCAAGTGCAGCCTGTCGCTGCGCGGCGTCGAGAGCCGTCTGGCGACGCTCTACGAAAAGCTCTTCGTCTCGATGCCTGAAGGGACGCCGCACGAAGCCTACGACAAGCTGGCCTACAACGTGCGGACGCGCGCCTTCTTCGAGGCGCTGCGGCGCGGCCTGCTCAATTCGGACGAGCTTGAGACGGCGGCGCACGACCTCGAAACCTGGCTCGCACGCGACCGCAAGCGTTTCATAGACGAACAGGGGGCGGGCGGAGGCAAACATTGAAGGGGATGAGGAGAGCCGACAAGCTGCGAGACCGGAGAGGCGCAAGTCAGATTGCGCCCTTTCGCTTTCTGCCCTTCGCTTTTCGCTCCCACATTTTTCGCTCCCACATTTTTCGCTCCCGCGCTTTGCGCTCTCAGACTTTCCGCTTCCGGGCTTTTCGCCGCCACACTTTCGCGTCGGCCCGCCTCCACGGCTCGCTGAAGGTCGTTTGCCTCTCGCTCGTCGCGCTCCTGCTGCTGCTCTTTCCGGCCGCGGCGCAGAAGGAGAATGAGAACAACAACTCGCCCGGTCAACCGGCGAGCCTGCACCGCTGGGGCGCTGTCACGCTCTTTCACGGGCTGCCGTCGGACCGCGTGCGCGCGATAGCGCAGGACGCAGAGGGACTGATGTGGTTCGGGACCGACGGCGGGCTCGCCAGGTATGACGGCAGGCGCACGCAGGCCGTCGCGGGCGAAGGGCTGGCGGGCAAAGTGCTGGCGCTCAAGCTGGACGCGGACGGCGTGCTCTGGGTCGGGACGGAAGGCGGGGCCGCGCGGCTCGTCGGCAGAGTCTTTCGCCCCGTCGCGGAAGCCGCGGGCAAGGCCATCACCGCCATCATCACGCCCGAGCGCGGGCGCGCCATCCTAGCTAGCCAGGACGGCGCGATCTTCGACTGCCGTTCGAGCGCCGACGGCTCGCTGCGCGTCGAGACCATCCCCGAGAAACCGCTGACCAGCGAAGACTTCGAGCGTCCGGGCCCGCCAAACCTGACGAGCCTCGCTTTCAAGGACGGCGTGCTCTACGTCGGGACGCGCAGCCGCGGCGTGCTCGCCATCGAGAACGCGACGGTCAGAGAGATACAGAGCCGCCCGCGCCCTTTCTTCGTCGAGGCCATCGAAATTGACGCCCGCGGGCGGCTCTGGTACGGCGCGAAGGCCAAGGCGCAGGAGAGCGGCCTCTATCAAGCCGCGGACCCTCTGCGCCCGGCGAATGTCGGCGCTGGGCTCGGGCTGGTGACGGCGCTGCGCGCCGGGCCGCGCGACGACATCTGGGCCGGGACGGACGGCAGCGGCGCTGTCCATTACGACGACACGCGGCTCGTCGAACACTTCACCTTCGAGGGAACGGCGGGCGGGCTGCGCTCCGATCACGTCTATTCGATCTTCGTTGACCGCGAAGAGGTCGTCTGGTTCGGCACGGACAGGGGCGTCAGCCGCTACGACCCGCACGCGCCGCGCCTTGAGACCATCTCGACCGATGCCCAGAGCAACTTCGTCCGCACGCTCTTCGAGACGACGGGCGGCCGTCTCCTCGGCGGCACTAATCGCGGGCTCTTCATCTTCGACCCGGCCGCCAACGCCTGGGTCTCGCCCTTTTCGGAGCTGGCCCAAAAGACTATCTACGCGATTGCCGAAGACGGGAAGGGGCGCGTCCTCGTCGGCTCTGCGGGCGGGCTTTACACCGGCGAGCAGCGCTTTGACGAAAGCGCCGAAGGGTTACGCCTGACGCGCATCGAGCTGCCCGATGCCGGGCCGGAGACGACCGACAGCGTGCGCGCCGTCGCGGAGTTTCAAGGCGCAACCTACATCGCCGCTTTCGGACGCGGCCTCGAACGCCTGGACGGACAGACGCGCACGCTCGTCTGGCCCACCAGCGCCCAATCGGATACGCACTCGCGCGAGGTCGTCAGCCTCGGCAGCGATAAGCAGGGCAGGCTCTGGATAGGCACTGCGCTGGCGGGCCTCTTTCTCTTCGACGGCAAACAGGTCGTGAGCATCCCCGCGCTCGACAAGCTCAAGGGCAGCGCCGTCTGGTCCATCTACGACGGCGGCGATGATCGTCTCTGGGTGGCGACGGCGCGCGGGCTCTACCTCTATCACGCGGGCGTCCTGAAGGAGATCGCCGGGGGCTTCGATGCGCGCGGCGTCGTCGGCATCAAGGACGCGCAGGCGAGAGCGCCGGAGGTCTGGTGTGCGACCGCGGGCGGCGGGCTGCTCAAGATTTTGCTCGACGAAGAGCTGGGCGCTGTTCTCTCGCGGCTCGACGCGGAGCAGGGCCTGCCCTCGCAGAGCGCCTTCGCAGTGCTGCCCGTGCGCGCAGCCGACGGCTCACAGGAGTTATTGATCGGGACCAACAGGGGTGTGGCGCGCTATGCGCCGGGGCGTGTCGCGCCGATGCTCGGAGCAACGCGCATCATGGCCGAGCGGATTCACCAGCCGGAAGAGCTGCGCGCCGGTCTCAATCTCGAATACCCGCAGGACAGCCTCGTCCTGGATGTGGCCGCCGCCAGCAGCCGCACCTTCCCCGAACAGTTTCAGTATGCCTTTCTGCTCTACGACGACGCGGGGCGCATCATCAACCGCAAGTTCTCGCATGACGCGCAGTTCACGATGGAGAACCTGCGGCCCGGCAAATATCGCGTCGTCGCCAGCGCGTTCTCGAAAGACCTGATACGTTCGAGCCCGCTCTCTTTCGAGTTCAGGGTCGCGGGCGCGCCCTTCCCCTGGACCAGCACGGCTCTCTCCGTGCTGCTGGCGCTGGCGCTCATCGCGCTCTGGTGGGGCAACCGGCAGAACCGCAGGCTGGCGCGCACGGGCTCCGTGCTTAAGGATACCAACCGGCAGCTCGCGGCCGCACGCATGCAGCTCGCCAACGAGACGGAGGCCGAGCGCCGTCGCATCGCGCGCGATCTGCACGACCAGACGCTCGCGGACCTGCGCCGCCTGCTGATGATGACGGACAGGCTGCCGCCCGGCGGCGACGGCGAGGAGCAGGAGGAATCACTCAAGCCCTCTGTCTTCCGCGCGGAGATAGAATCCATCTCGCAGGAGATTCGGCGCATCTGCGAAGACCTGAGCCCTTCCGTGCTGGAGAACGTAGGGCTCGCAGCCGCCCTCGAATGGGCCATCGGCAACGCCGTCACGCACTCGCCGCCCGATTGCAAGTTCGAGTATGAATTCGTCGCCGACGAGAATCTGGACGAGCGACTCAATCTCTCGCACGCCACGCAGATGCAGGTCTATCGCATCGCACAGGAGGCGCTCAGCAACATCTGCCGCCACGCCGCGGCCACGCGCGTTCGTCTCGGCGTAGAGGTTCCGCCCGCGGGCGACTTTGTGCTGACGATCGAAGACGACGGGCGGAGCTTTGACCCGCAGGAGCGGAAGGTCAGGAAGGGGCGCGGGCTGGCCAATATTCGCGCGCGCGCCAGCCTCATCGAGGCCGAAGTCAACTGGAGCAGCCGCGAGGGCGGAGGGACACGCTTCACCCTGCGCAAGGCCAACGCCGCAAAGGGAGCGGACATTCAGACTTGAGAGCGCCTGCTAAACTTCGAGAGCATCCGGCAAACTTCGAGAGCGCCTGGCAAGCTTCGAGAGCAGCGGCGTGCTTACTTCATCACTGCGCGGGCTGCTTGCCGTAATTGCCGAGGCGCGCGACGATGGCCTCGACGCCGCCCTCGATGCCCTCCCCGTACTTGCCCTGCTTGAAGAGCCCGTTCATCCGCTGCTTCAGCTCATCGCTGATGTCGTCCCGGAGCGTCGTTTCCAGATTACGCGACCAGCGAATCTCCCACTTGCGGTCTTTGACGGCGACCAGCAGGATCATGCCGCCGCCCTCGTCGCCGTCGCTCCCTGACCCGAGCCGCCAGCCGCGCGCCACATCCATCGCATACTCATAGGCAGGCTTGTCGCCCGTCGTCTCAACCGTGACGACCGCCAGCGCCACCTGCGAGCCTTGCTTGAGCCTTTTGACGGTCGCTTCCAGGCGTTCTTCGGTCGTCGCGTCGATGACGTTCGCGTAATCGTTGACGAGCCCGTCGGGCGGCGGCAGCGGGCTCTGTGCTTCCATCTCTGCCGACCCGGCGTGCTCGGCCGCGGCGGAAGCGCGCGTTGCGCTGTCGGCACTCGGGCGGGCGGCCCTCTCGGCCCTGGAGCAGGAGGCGAAGACGAGGCATTGGACCGAGAGCAGTGCGACGATGCGGGCAGCTCTTTTCATCTGGCGGGCTCCCCGGCGCGCGCGCCCCTTTCCATCAACTCGATTCTATTGCCGAACGGGTCGAAGAAGGAGAACCTGCCCACTACCCCGGGAATCAGCACTTCCTCTTTGACCTTCACGTCGAGCCCGCGCAGGTACTCCCTGATCTGCTCGACGCCCTCGACCTCGAAGGCCGGATGCCGCTTCGATTTTGCGTGCGTCTCTTCGACGCCGATGTGCAGTTGGATGTCCGCCACCTCGAACCAGAGGCCGCCGCTAGGCTTGAGCGCGTCCGGCTTCTCTATCTCTTCGAGGCCGAGCACCTGCCCGTAGAATTCCCTGGCCTTCTCTTCTTCGCCGATGGGAATGCAAAGCTGCACGTGATCCAGTTTCTTGAAGTTAATCTTCATCGGTTCGACCTCCGCCAAGTTTTCAGTCTTCCCGGTGCTCGTCTTCGTCTGCGAGAGATTATAGAGTTTTAGCGGCCCGACATCCACGCCCCGCCTTGCAGGGAGCCCGCCGCGCATCCAATTTTTCGTATGAAAATCTGATTCTTTCAACTATGCGGCCGTCAATCCGGCGCGCGACGGTAGTAAAACCGGAGGCTTACGGCAGAGGTCTGTGATTTGCATTAAGCAGAGCACGATAATCAAGAGCTACTCCCCAGGCCCGTGATTTGTTTGCATCAACTCGCTAACTTCAGAGGAGATTTACGATGCGACGCTTGCGCTGGGTCATGGTTCTCTGCTGTCTCTCCGTCTTGCCTTTCATCTCTCAACTCTCTTCGGCCGTCAGCATACTGCAAGTTGACGAAGCCGGGACCAGGGTCCTGCTCGAAGATGAGCGCATAGAGGTCTCGCTGCCCGTCCTGAACCCGACGGGGCGCAGCCTGCCCGTCAGTATTCGTCTGGAGATGCTGGACCCGGACGGAGGGATTCGGGCCACGGTCTTGCAGGACCAATCGCTCAAGCGCGGGAGCAATCGTCTGGTTATCCCCGTCCCGCTGCAAATCTCGGCGCAGGGCAAGGAGAACCGCGACAAGGTGCTCTGGTACAGGCTGCGCTACAGCGTGCGCCCCGCCGCGTCGGCCGATCCGGCGGGCAAGGCCGAGGGCATTATCTCTCTCTCCGAGATTACCCCGGACATCTTCCAACTGCGCATCACCTCCCCGCAATACTCTCGCCAGGGCGCACGCTATCCGGCGCAGGTTCGCGCGCTGCATCCCATCACGCTGCGGGCCGTTAAAGGCGTCCAGGTCGAGGGCGAGTGCAGGTTCGAGGACGGCACGAGGGATGTCTCGCTCAAGGCGTCGGGCGTGACGGACGAAGAGGGCTACGCCCTGCTTGAGTTCAATCTTCCACCGAAGGTCAGGGACGACGCCCTGGACTTGAAGGTCACGGCACATCACGGGCAACTGGTCGAAGAAGCGGAGTCGGAAATCAGGCTCGACGCTCAGGCGCGAATCCTCATCAGCACGGACAAGCCTCTTTACCAGCCCGGACAGGTGCTGCACCTGCGCACGCTGATGTTCGATGCTTCGCGGCACGCGCTGGCCGACACCGAAAGCTCGCTCAACATCAGGGGGCCGGACGGCCAGGTCGTCTTTCGCGCCGCGCTGAAGACCTCGCGCTTCGGCATCGCGGGCGCTGACTGGCCCATTCCCGATAACACGCGGCTCGGCGATTACACGATCAGGGTCGAGCACGAAGAGGAGAGCGGCGAAGACAGCGAGGCGTATGCGACGGTCAAGATTAGCCGCTACGAGCTGCCGAATTTCAGCGTCAAGGTCAAGCCGGACCTGCCCTACTACCTGCCCGGACAGAATGCCGAGGTCGAGGTCAGGGGCGACTATCTCTTCGGCCAGCCCGTCCGGCGCGGGCACGTCCGCGTGGTCCGCGAGCGCGAGCGCAGCTGGAATTACCGCGAGCAGAAATGGGATGTCAAAGAGGAGGAGAAGTACGAGGGCGAGACGGACGAGGGCGGGCGTTTCGTCGCGCACATCAACTTGCAGGCCCGGCACGCGGAGCTGTCCAGGGAAGACTATTCGCGCTATGAGGACCTCTCCTACGCCGCTTACTTCACGGACCCGACGACCAACCGCACGGAGCAGCGCCGCTTCGACCTGCGCCTGACAAAGAGCGCCATCCATGTCTACGTGACCGAGACGCCGCAGACAGCGGGCTTCCCCCTGCAATTTTACCTTTCGACCTCCTACGCCGACGGCGCTCCGGCCGAGTGCGAAGTCGCCATCAGCGACGCTTCACCGGAGGCGGGCGCGGCTCACGGCCAGACGCTCAAGGCCGTCAGGACCAATCGTTACGGCGTCGCCAAAGTGAGCGGGCTCTTGCTGCCGCGACACGGGGAGAAACAGGAGGGAGTGACGCTCGCCCTCCTGGCGCGTGATGATAAGGGCGCGACCGGGCGGCAGACGAATGATTTCCATTACAGCGCCGAGCCCGTGATTCGTCTCGAAACGGACAAAACAATCTACCGGCGCGGCGAGTCCATCAAAGCGGAGCTGACGGCGAGCGAGCCGCGGATGAAAGTCATCCTCGACGTTTGGGCGGCGGGGAATCTTCGCTTCTCCAAAACGGTTGCATTGCAGGACGGCCGCGCCTCTCTGGTCCTGCCCTACGACGCGGCCTTCCGCGACGACGTGACCATCCAAGCATATTCCTACCTCAACCATGCTCCCGAATCCCGATACGAGCCGGAGTTCACAGCGACCTCGCGCAACGTGCTCTACCCGCAGGAGCGTGACCTGAAGCTGGACGTGGAGCTTGACAGGGCATCTTACCGGCCCGGCGATGAGACGCTGGCGAAATTCAGCGTGCGCGGCCCCGACGGACGGCAGGTCGAAAGCGCACTCGGCGTCGTCGTCTTCGACAAGGCGGTCGAGGAACGCGCGCGGACCGATGGGGAGTTCAGTGGGGGCTACGGCTTCTATGGCGCATACAGGCGTCTGGGCGGCTACACGGCCGAGCTTTCGGGGTTGAGCCTCGGAGACCTCTACGCGTTGGACCTCTCGAAGCCTCTCCCCGAAGGGGTGGAGCTTGCCGCCGAGGTCATGATGCGCGCCGGGGAGGGCTACACGCCCAACGTCTTCAGCAGTCACGGCTACTCGTTGGACCAGCGCAGAATCTTCGCCAGGTTGATCGCGGCGCAGGTCAAGCCGCTGGGCGATGCGCTCGCCGCGCATTATCTGAAGAGCACCGAATACCCGCGCGATGAGGCGGGCCTGCGCGCGATGCTGGCCGGAGCGGGGCTGGACTTCGACGCGCAGAGAGACCCCTGGATGATGCCCTTCCGTCCGGCCTTCTCGATCGAGCGCGAGATGGACGTGCTCGAAATCTCAAGCGCGGGCGCGGATAAACGCTTCGATACGCCGGACGACTTCGTCGCCACGCGGATGTCCTGGCCCTATTTTGCGCCCGTCGGGCTGAAGCTCAATCTCGCGGCCGAGCAGTATCACGCGCGCACCGGCGGCAGTATCCGCGACGCCGCGACGCTCGACGCCGAGCTCAAGCGCGGCGGCACGGACTTTCATTCGCTGCGCGACCGTTGGGGCAGGCCCTACAGGCCGGAGTTCGGGATTGACAGGACCAATTTCACCATCATCGTCAGGAGCAGCGGGACGAACGGTAAATTCGAGGCGGCACAGGACGGCTCGTCAGACGATTTCACGGTTTGGCGGACGCTCACGGACTACTTCGCGGGGGACCGCTCGCGGCTCACAGCGTCGCTGGCCGAGCATCTCAACCGGACCGGACTCTTTCCGCAGAACGAGAAGGAGCTTGGCCAGGCGCTTCAGAAATCCGGCATCAGGCTGGAGCTGCTGCGCGACCCCTGGGGGCACGATTACTACCTGACCTTCAGCAATAACCCGCGCTACGCGGCCGCCTTCACGATTCAGAGCTACAAGAGTTACCAGGACGAAGAGAAGAAGCGGGTGGAAATCTCGCCGTTGACGCAGCCCATCAACCTGATTGAGGTGCACAGCCCCGGCCCGGACGGCAAGCGCGGGACCAATGATGATTTCGGCGTGGCGGCGCTCTCGCGCAGGGAACTGGGGCTCAGCGCCAAGGGCCGCGAGTCGCAGGCGGCGTCGACGCCCGGCACGCTCCCCGGTGTGACGGGAGCAATCAAGGGCAGAATCACCGACCCGAATGACGCGGGCGTCCTGGGCGCTGTCGTGACGGCCACGGACGCCTCTTCTGCGATGGTCTACCGGACGACCTGCGATGCGGAGGGGCGCTACACGCTGGGCAATCTGCCAGCGGGCCTCTACACGGTGCGCGTCGAGTCGCCGGGCTTCAGCACCTACGTCGTGGACAAAGTCCCCGTTCGCTCGTCGAGCGTGACCAGGGTTAATGCCATGCTCAACGTCGGCACGGTCAGTGCGATGGTTGAGGTAACTTCGAGCGCGGGCGGACCGGTAAGCGCGAGCGGACTGGTAGATGCGACCGTCATCAGGAATCTGCCGCTGAGCGCTCGTTCCGTGCTCAGCGTCCAGGCGCTGCAACCGGGTGTGGCGGGCACGCAGGCTCAAATCTCGACGCCGCGCCTGCGGGAATACTTTCCCGAAACGCTGGTCTGGCAGCCGTCGCTGGAAACGGACCCGCAGGGCCGCGCGGAGCTTCGCTTCAAGCTGGCGGACAACATCACGACCTGGAAGATGTCTGTCATCGGCTCGACAGTGGACGGCGAGGTGGGGACGGTCGAAAAAGAGATACGCGCCTTCCAGCCCTTCTTCGTCGAGCACGACCCGCCGCGCGTGCTGACCGAAGGCGACGAGATTCAGCTGCCCGTAGTCCTGCGCAACTACCTGGACAAACAGCAGACGGTGAAGCTCGACATCAAGCCCGAGGACTGGTTTATGCTGACCGGCCCGGCGCAAAGGAGTGCGGACGTGCCCGCCGGTGAGGCCGCGCGCGAGACCTTTAATTTCCGCGCCGTGGCTTCGGTCCGTGAAGGCAAGCAGCGCATCACGGCGACGGGCACTGAAGCGAGCGATGCGATAGAGAAGCCGGTCAGCGTTCATCCTGACGGGCAGGAGTTGGCACGGACGGCGAGCGGGCTGCTCGGAGACTCCGCGGCGCTCGACATCAACATCCCGGAAGACGCGATCAGGGGATCGCTCCGCGCCGAGCTGAAGATTTATCCGAACGTCATGACGCACGTTGCCGAGAGCATAGAGGGTATTCTTCAGCGGCCTTACGGGTGCGGCGAGCAGACCATCTCGTCCACCTATCCGAACCTGATGCTGTTGCGCTACGGCAAGAGCACGGGCAGAGAACCGCGCGCCGCCGCGACGGCCTCACGATACCTGCGCGCGGGCTACGAGCGCCTGCTCAATTACCGCGCGGCGAGCGGCGGGTTCACGTACTGGGGCGGGCGAGAGGAGGCCAATCTGGCGCTGACGGCCTACGCGCTCAGGTTCCTGATGGACGCGCGCGGCTTCCTCGAAGTTGACGAAGAGGTCATTGACGGGGCGCGCGGGTGGCTCGTCAAGCAACAGCGCGCGGACGGCGGCTGGGGCGCGGCTGCTCGCACGGCAGCGGACGCAGAGGCTGTCGAGGATGCCGCCCTGACGGCCCTCACCGCACACACGCTCGCAAGGACACAGGCACTGGACGCGAAAGCGGGAGCGGCGCGCGCGGCCGCGAAGGATTCCGGTGCGGCCACTGCCCAGGCCCTCAAGCGTGCGCTCGCCTTTCTCTCGGCCCGGCTGGAAAGGATTAAGGACCCTTACGCGCTCGCGGCCTACGCGCTGGCGGCGCTCGATGCGGGCGAGAAGGAGGGCACGGCGCGCGCCCTGGCGAAGCTCGGGCGGCTGGCCGAGAAGTCCGGGGGAGCGACCTACTGGGAGCCGCAAACGTCCACTCCTTTTCACGGGTGGGGAGAGGCCGGACGCCTGGAGACGACCGGGCTCGTCATGCAGGCGCTGGCGCGCAGCTCCGAAGCGGGCGCGGCAGGCGATGCCGGACAAACCGGTGTGCTCGTCAGCGGCGGCTTTCTTTACCTGGTGCAGCACAAGGACAGGTACGGCGTCTGGCAATCAACTCAGGCGACCGTCAACGTGCTCGACGCCCTGATGTTGCTCAACTCAAAGCAGGGGCTCAATGGGCGCGGCCGGGATTCGGCGCTCGCGGGCGGCGCGGGACAGGAGGCGGAGCTGTTCGTCAACGGGCGACCGGCGGCTACCGTCACGCTGCCCGCGGCCGATGCGCTCGACAATCCGCTGACGATTGACGTGACACGCTTTCTCTCCGTGGGCGGCAACCGGGTCGAGATTCGCCGCGCCGCCGCTGCGTCGCTCGCCACCGCCCAACTCGTCTCGACTTACTACGTGCCCTGGCCCGCGGCGGCGGCGGAGACGGTCCGCCCGGGCGAAGGCGCGGCCGGGGCCCTCAGGCTGAAGATCGGTTTCAGCCGGAGCGAGGCCGCCATCAATAGCGAGATTACGTGCCGGGTGGAGGCCGGGCGCAGCGGCTACGGGGGAATGCTGCTGGCCGAGATAGGTCTGCCGCCGGGGGCGGAGGTTGACAGGGCTTCGCTCGAAGAGGCAGTCAAAAATTCCGGCTGGGCGTTGAGCAGGTACGACGTGCTGCCCGACCGCGTCGTGGTTTACCTCTGGCCGATTGGCAAAGTAACGCGCTTCGACTTCAAGTTTCGCCCGCGCTTCGGGCTGACGGCCAAGACAGCGCCCTCGCTCATCTACGACTACTATAACCCGGAGGCGAGCATGGTCGTCGCGCCTGCGAAGTTCGTCGTCAGGTAACGCGGGGCGGTTTCAAAACCGGGCACAAACGGCCCGCTGGTTCCGCGGAGGAGCGTTCGGGCGCTGTGCGCGAATCCAGATGCTCAAAAGCGCTCTTTCATCCGTTCGCTCTGTGCCTTGCGGTGGGCGGTTATCCGCGCTTCGGGGCGGCGGCGCGTTTGCGCTTGCGGGCGGGCGGGGCGGTCGTGCCCGGGAACTGTTCGATGAAGCCGCGTAGCTCTTCAAGCGAGGAATCGGCGATGATGCGGAAGATGCGCACGTCGCAGCCCGCCGGGACGCTCTGGGCCGTCAGCGCATCCGTGATGACGAAGGCGCTCGAACGCAGGCCACGCTCCCAGCCATCCTCGCGCGCATCGCGGAAGCTGAGCGCCGCCGGGTCTATTCCCGCCGCCACCAGCATCGTCCGCGCCCAGCGCAGGAACTCCGGCCAGCGCGAGACCACGGCCACCAGCGCATCAGGCGGTGGCGGCGTCCGCCCCTGCATCGAGCCCATCACCGAGCGCGAATGCAGCAAGAGGCAGGGCGTGCCGGGCGGCAACGCGACCCGCACGCGCTCGCCCTCCTGCCCGTAGAGCGCGACGAGCGCCGCTCCCGTCGGCAGCAGCCCGCCCTTCGTGCAGTCCTCCGGGCTCGCCCCCGCGACGTGAAAGCCCGTCGCTTCCCTGATCTCCGCCATCAGAATCTGCCGCAGCTCCCGGTCGGAATCAACGACGAGAAAATGGTCCGGCGGCTGGAGCTCCAGCCAGTGCTTGAGGCGCGATTGAACCTCGCCCAAAGGGAAGCCGCGCTCGCGCGCCGCCTGCAAAAAGAGTGAGATCAACTGGTCCAGCTCGAACCCAGGATGGCGCGCGGTCTCCTCTGGATGCGAGCGGACGTAGATGCCGCTGCCCCTGCGCAGCTCGACCCAGCCGCGCTGCGCCAGGTCGCGGTAAGCGGCGCTGACCGTGTTCGAGTGAATATTAAAACGGCGCGCCAGCTCGCGCGTGCTCGGCAGCTTCTGTCCCGGCTTCAAATCGTCGCTGACGATGCCGAGCACGATCTGCGTCGCCAACTGCTCGCGCACCGGCACTTCACTATTTTTCGAGAGCCAGAGTCGCATCGTCGGCGAAGAGGTGTATCACAAAGCCCTTCAGCGACAAAGATAAATAAAGCCCTTGCGCGATAAAGACGAATGTCGAAGGGCGTGCGGCTCGTTGCAGGCCGCGCTCATCCGGCCTGCATCTTCTCCGCCCCGGCTCTCAGCTTCTCCGCTCCGGCCCCAGGCTTTTGCGGGCGGCGGCTCGACGGATTTAATCTGATAGAAGAATCCCGGCGCGCCCGGCAGCAGATTTCCAGCCCCCGGAGCGAGCCGTCATAATCTCGGCGGCATTGTCGCTCGCCGCTCTTCTGTGATACACAGAAGAGCACATCGTCAGTTTTCAAAGAGGGCGGCCAAGCCCGCGCCGTGCGGCCTGTTATCTTTCCGGGGGAGTTCAAAGCGAAGGTTTATGTCTTCCGTCACGTCAAATATCGAATCGCTGCTTCACGAAGAACGCATCTTTCCGCCGCCGGAGGGTTTCTCGCGCACCGCTCACATCAAATCAATGGAGGATTACGAGGCGCTGCGGCGGGAGGCCGCCAACGACCCGGAAGCCTTCTGGGCGCGGATGGCCGAAGAGCTGCACTGGTTCCGGCGCTGGGACACCGTCCTCGAATGGGAAGCGCCGCACGCTAAATGGTTCGGCGGGGGCAGGCTGAACATCTCCGACAACTGCCTGGACCGCCACCTCCTGACCTGGCGGCGCAACAAGGCAGCGATTATCTGGGAGGGCGAGCCGGGCGACCAGCGCACGCTGACCTATCAACAACTGCACGCGGAGGTCTGCCGCTTCGCCAACGTGCTCAAGGGCGCGGGCATCCGCACGGGAGACCGCGTCGCGCTCTACATGCCGATGATTCCCGAGCTGGCGATTGCGATGCTCGCTTGCGCACGTCTCGGCGCGACTCACTCGATCATCTTCGGCGGCTTCTCGGCGGCGGCCCTGATAGACCGCATCAACGACGCCGGGTGCAAGCTGGTCGTGACGGCCGACGGCGGCTGGCGGCGCGGCGCGGAGGTCAAGCTGAAGCCAGCCATTGACGAGGCTCTCAAGCAGACGCCCTCCGTCACGGGCTGCATCGTCGTTCGGCGCACCGGCGCGAAGATTCACATGGAGGCGGGCCGCGATTACTGGTGGCACGAGCTGATGGAGACGGTTGACGCCAACTGCCCGGCCGCAGAACTAGACAGCGAGCATCCCCTCTACATCCTCTACACTTCGGGCACGACCGGCAAGCCCAAGGGCATCCTGCACACGACCGCCGGTTACCTGCTGCAATGCCACCTGACGACGAAGTGGGTCTTCGATCTCAGGGACGAGGATGTCTACTGGTGCACGGCCGACATCGGCTGGGTGACGGGCCATTCCTACGTCGTCTACGGCCCGCTCTCGAACGGCGCGACCGTGCTGATGTACGAAGGCGCGCCGAACCACCCGGAGCCCGACCGCTTCTGGCAGCTCATCGAGCGCCATCGCGTCAATATCTTCTACACCGCGCCGACCGCCATCCGCTCCTTCATCAAGTGGGGCGAGCACTGGCCGCTCAAGCACGACCTCTCTTCCCTGCGGCTGCTCGGCACTGTCGGCGAGCCGATCAACCCGGAAGCCTGGATGTGGTACAGGGAGATTATAGGCAAGGGTCGCTGCCCCATCGTTGATACCTGGTGGCAGACAGAGACCGGAGCGATTATGATTGCGCCGCTGCCGGGCGCGACTCCGACCAAGCCTGGCTCTGCGACCAGGCCGCTGCCCGGCATCGAAGCGGACGTGATGACGCGGGCCGGAGAGAGCGTCGGCGAGACCGAGGGCGGCTACCTGGTCATCAAGCGCCCCTGGCCTTCGATGCTGCGTACCATCTGGGGAGACGATGAGCGCTATCGTAGTCAATACTGGTCGGAGATCGAGGGCCTCTATTTCGCGGGCGACGGCGCGCGCCGCGACGCCGACGGCTACTACTGGATAATGGGGCGCGTGGACGACGTGATTAACGTTAGCGGCCACCGCCTGGGCACGGCCGAAGTCGAGAGCGCGCTTGTCTCGCATGAAGCGGTGGCTGAAGCCGCAGTGGTCGCGCGCCCCGACGAGATCAAGGGTTCGGGCATCGTCGCCTTCGTCACGCTCGAAGGGACGCACATGGCCTCGGACGCGCTCAAGGAGGAGCTGCGCAAACACGTCACGCGCGAGATCGGCGCACTGGCCCGTCCCGACGAGATACGCTTTACGGACATGCTGCCCAAGACGCGCTCGGGCAAGATTATGCGTCGCCTCCTGCGCGAAATAGCGACGGGCGGCGCGGTCGCGGGCGACGTGACGACGCTCGAAGATTTTTCCGTGCTCGAAAAACTGCGCGCCGAGGAAGAGTGAAGCGCTGCGCGCAGGACGGGCAGCGCAGGATGAGCAGGATGAGCAGCGACGGGCGCGCCAGGTGCGTCAAGCGCCACGCCGAGGGCCGCCGTTTTATTTTGAGGGCCGTCGTTTTATCTGTCACGATCTTAAAATTCCGGCCTTGATTCGTCGTATTTACAAGGTATTCCCCCGTCAAACGGATATTTGCTTTCACTCCTTGAAGGAGACCAACCGACCATGACCCGACAAACCGAGAGCGAGCAGCGATCAGGGCCGCGCTACCTGGCGGCGCTGGAGGTCCGCGCCGAGTGGGAGACCGAAGAGGGCAGGCATATCATCGCCGAAGGCACGACGGAGAACGTCGGGCCCGAAGGAGCGCTCGTGCATTTGCAGCGCGAGTTGCCGGATGTCGGCAGCCGCGTGCAGTTGCAGGTGCTCGGCGACGAAGGCCGCAAGCTGCAAGTCGTGACGGAGGTTCTGCGCCTCGAACGCAACGCGGCACACCCGCTGGCCGCACTGCAACTGCTCGACGCGCTCGACGAATGGCGCGGCCTGATCTGGGAGCCATCCGCCCCGCGTATCACCGCGCCCAAAGCGTCCGGCGAAGACGGCGAGGAAGCCGACATCGCCGACGAAGACGAATTAACACACTAGCAGAGCGCCGGATTGACGAGAGGCAGAGTGAAGAATCAAAAACTAGAGATGGAAGAGGTGGCCGAGACCACCGCCGTGGCTGTAGCCGAAACGACCTGGCCGCAGACGCGCGCCATCCTCCGGGTAATGTTTATCGTGCTCGGCGTGATAGCCGTCGTCTGGGTGCTCTACAAGCTCGAAGGGGTGCTCCTGCTGCTCGTGCTCTCGATCTTCTTCGCGTACCTGGTCGCGCCGCTGGTGGAATTCGTGCGCCGTCCCTTTCATCTCCGGGGGCGCGAGCGGGAGATAGCGCGTCCCTTCGCCATCGGCATCGTGTACCTGGTCATCTTCGGCTCTCTGACGCTCGCCGTCTGGGTTCTGCTGCCGCGCATCGGCAATCAGA
>DASVWH010000211.1:0-8607 GCA_036389715.1 Pyrinomonadaceae bacterium
TCACGCCCGTGCTACAGAAGAACAGGCCGTCGCCGAGCATCACACCGTTGCTGGTCAGAATATTATCGCCCAGCACGACGCCGTCGCTGAACCAAGTCCTGTCGCCGATCAGCACGCCGTTGCCTTCAACCGCGCCGTCGCCCAGCAGGACGCCGAGACCATAAACTTTTTGATACCTGGTAATCAGGCTCGGGCCGGTCGCAAAGGTCTTTCCGGCGATCAGGCCCTGCCCCCACGTAAACGTCTGGCCGCCGATGGTCGTCTTCGGCAAAGGGGCCAGGCACGTAGCACATAAGAGCGGATCGCCGACTTGCAGAGACGCGGAGTTAATGTCGGCGCGAATCAGCCGGGCGAGACGGACAGCGCCTTCGAGGTTAAGCTCGCCCGCGCCCTGCTCATAGTGATTGAATCCGGCGAGCGGCTGCGCCGTGTACATCAGGATTGCCTTGACCACGTTCGGCGTCAGCTGCGGGTTGGCCTGTAGCAACAGGGCGGCCGCGCCTGCGACTGCGGGCGTCGCCATGGACGTGCCGCTCATATACATCTGCGCCCTGATGGACGACGAGCTGACCCCCGCATCGAGCGAAGGATTATTCGTCACCAGGTAGTTGCCCTCCGCTTCGGCATCAATGATCTTATTGCCGGGCGCGACCATGTCCGGCTTGAGCAGGTTGTCGTAGTGCTTGAGGCCGCTCAGGTCTGTCCAGAAGCTGCGGGTCGGCCCGCGTGAGCTGTAGGTCGCAATGGTATCATCGCCCCGGGAGCTCGTGCCGTAAGTGTTGGCAGCGCCGACGGTGATGACCGAAGGCTCGTTGCCCGGCGAGTGGATTAAGCCATAAACTTTCTGGCCGGAGCTGTTTTTGCCCTGGTTACCGGCGGCCGCGACGACGACGATTCCGGCATCAACCAGGCGGCGCACCGCCACGCAGAGCGGGTCAATCTTGTAAGAATCAATGGCCGCCGTGCCGAGGCTCATGTTGACGACGCGGATGTTGTAGAGAGCGCGATTGCTGAGCAGCCAGTCGAGCGCGGCCATCAGACCGGAGGCCGTGCCCCTGCCCTGTGAATCGAGCACTCGCAGGTTGATGATCTTGGCCGCCGGAGCGATGCCGGTGTACGCGCCCTGTGCGACAGCGCCGTTGCCTGCGGCGATGGAAGCGACGTGAGTGCCGTGCCCGTAGGGGTCGGACGTGATGGCCACGCCGGAGGCGTTCAGCTCGCCCGTGAAATCCTTGTTGACGATAATTCGTTGCAGGTTATTACTATCGTTGAAGGCCACGTGATTGGGGTCAATGCCGGAGTCCAGGATGGCGATTCCGATGCCCGAGCCGTCGAGCGTAATGCCGGGAGTGCTCATCGTGCGCGCGGCATCAGCGCCGGTCGTCAGCGTGACGTGGCCGAGCTGTTTAAGCTCTCTGTCGAGAGAGATGAACCTGACCTCGGAGTTGTTTGCCAGCGCGTCAATGGCCGTCACCGGAAGGCTGACCAAGCGAGCATTGAAGTTCGTGAATGAGCGAGAGATGCTGCCGCCGTTGCCGTTGACGTTGCTCGTCAGCGTGCTGCTCCACTTGCTGTTGGACTGGACGATGAGATTAATCTTGTCTGTTCCCTTGGCGGTCTTGGCCTTCTGGCGCACATCTGCGGACACCTTGTCGCCGAGAGTGACAGCGGTTTGGGCTCTGGCCACATCCCCAAGCATAATTCCCGCTGCTGCCAGGACCAGCAGCGAAAGGGTGGTCAGTACCTTGATGAATGGGGGACGCTTGATGCTCTTCATCGAATCTTAGCCTCGAAGGAATCTCAGATTGGGGCGATCTGCAAGTGCGAGCAGAGTTGCACCCGGCGCTTCGATAGCACACGCCGTACCACTTGCCCCCATCGGGCCTGAAAAGCCTCTATCCTTAATGTTTTGGCGCTTTTTCGGAGACCGCGGGGCGAAGTCGCGGGCGGGTTTTCAGTCAGATTGAAGAGCAGCGGTCAATCAAAATGATTGCCATCGGTCAGGAGGCCATGAAGCAGACAACGTTCAATACCCTGCCGGAAGAGATCGAGGCGCACCGCGACCGCACCTGGCGGCGAGAGCCGGAATCGAGCGTCGTAGATGCGCCCGGGGCGGAAAGATTGATTGAAGCCGCTGGCTTCTGTGCGGCGATGACGGACGCCAGGCGGCCCGGTCCATCGCTCTACATAGCCGTCTGCGGGCGGCGCGACGCACACATGCCGCGCAACGTTCAGAAAGACCCGGAGAGCAGTCTCACCTGGCTCATCAAGGACGAAGTGATGCGGCGCGGCCGCGTCTATTATGCGAAGCTGGCGAAGGGGCGCGCGACCTTCATCGCGCCGCGCCTCGTCCCATCCTTCAACGCGCTCTGGGGCCTGCCGCGCAGGGCCGAGAAGGAGCGCCTGTCAACGGACGCCCGCGCCATCCTGAAAGTCCTGCGCCGCGAGTGGGAGATGGGCACGGCGGACCTGCGCCGGAGCGCGGGCATCAAGGAGCGCGCACGCTTCACACGCGCCCTCGACGAGCTGCAAAAGACCATGAAGGTCGTGCCCTCGGAAGTGCTCTATGAGCCCTGGTTCACCTACATCTGGACGCTGGCCGAAGGCCGCTTCAAAGCCGAGCTGTCCCTTAAGATGAGACGCGAAGACGCCCTGCGAGAGATAGCCCGCGCCTTTCTCGACGGGGCGGGCATGACCCTGCGCGGCGAGCTGGCGAAAGTCACGGGCCTCTCGCGCCCCGACGCAGGGCTCGGCAATCGCGCCCTCGTCGCCGAAGGCTACGCCGAGCGCCTCGCCGAGGGCATCTACATCAGGACGGGATTCGGGAAGAGCTGAAAAATTAAGGGAAGAGAATAGAGCAAGGCGGAACGGGTGAAGCCGGAGGGTCGAAGGCCAACAGCTAGGGGCCGAAGGCCGGAGGCGGAAAGGATACCGGCCCGGCATGAATCGACACGCTTTCATGCCTTCAACTTTTCTCTTTCACGCAGGCGTTCAAATGCCTTCGCCGTCGAGTCCGCGAAGCGCGGCCAGCAGTGCGCGGTGTTCGGCCTGGGCCGCACGGATGCGTGCCAGGCGGTGCTGGTCAACGGTGGTCCTGGCATTAATCTCAATCGTTTGCAGGCCGCCGAAGGGCTTGCCCGTGAGCGAGCCGTTGAGCGCGCATTGCAGCGCGTCCCAGGGGAATTGAAAGGCCGCGCCCATATCCTCATCACCGATGAAGACACGCCAGCGCCCGTCGTCCATCCTGACCAATTCGAGGCGCGTGGCCTGTGCCGGTTCGTCGCTCATATCTTGTCATCCACTGAAATGACGCTCAAGGCCGAGTCCTGAAACGATAGCTCAAGAGCATTTAATCCGTTCAGAACGCCCGGCCCTCGCTGCTCCTCTCCCGCTTATTCGCCCAGGAGCGAGCGTTTCTCGACGCTATGCAAATCCTTATCGGCCTCTTCAAAAGCCTGCTGTTCGAGGCGCGCGTTTTCGAGTGCGAGCGGCAGTTGTTCACCCGTCAAGGCCAGGCGATGCAGCGCCGTATTGGTCTCGGCCAGGCTGGCCCCGCGCCGGGCCGCCGCTTCGATCATGTGCAGCCGCACTTCGGCCTCGGCGCGACGCTCCGAGCCCTCGGTCCTGATCTGCTCCAGCCGCGAGCGGTCCGCGCGCAACTCTTCTTCGAGCGATGCCGTGTCCGCGCCCTCGATATAGGCCGCGCGATTGAGACGCCGTTCGACCAGGAGCAGCTCTCGCTTGGCGTTGGCGACGACGCGCGCGGCCGTGATGCGCGAGGCCAGCGTCTCACGATAGGCGTCCGCCAAGAGCGGGTCTTTTTCTTCGATCTCCTTGAGCGCCTGGCGTTCCTGCGGCGTCAGCTCCGACATGAACCAGGGCAGCTCTTCAGCCGTGACGCCGTCGGAAGCCACGCGGTCGCGCACCTTCTGCGCCCACTGCTTCCGGTAAAAAAGAAGGAAGAGCGTGACGGCGAAACCGATGATGGAGCCGGCGGCAAGCGAGGTCAGGGCAAAGAGGATGTTGAGCCCGGCGTCCGGCGCTGAAGAGAAGTAGCGCGTGAGGAAGTAGACGGGCAGCGGCAGCGCGACCAGAAAGAAGGCCAGCCACGGAGCCCATTGAAAGACGCGCGCCAGCAAACGCTCCTGCGCCGTCACCTTGCCGCTTTTGCCTGTCTCACTCATGCGTCCCGCCAATCGCTGCGCTCCCGCGCGCTCTATTCGCCTCTCAACAGGGGCCTCTCAGGCGCTGCCGATCCTTACCGTGGAGCAACTCGAATTTGAGATACTTGAAGCTCAAATCATACTCTAGCGCGTTTGCCTTAGCCAACCCGCGGGGAATCGCCCGACCCTAATCTGCTTGGAGCATTCGATGCCGTATAATATGATTGTAGCCATCAGAAAGAAGCTGGAGGAAGAATCATGCTCGGCGCACAGCTACGAATCGCTCAAGTGTTAATGGCCGCCGTCCTCGCCTGCCTGGCCGTCAGTGCGAGCGTCTCTGCGCAGGATCGGCTCTCGGAAGCGGAGCCACGCGAGCGTGTGTCGGGTTCCAGGGACCAGCGCAACGGCGGCGTCAGGTCCGTCACCATCCCGATTACCATCAGGATGACGGGCGACAAGGCCAAGCAGGAGCTTCAGCCGCTCGGTGTGTTGACGCTCCGCGAGGACGGCGAAGAGCAAAGGATTCTCTCCATCCGCGCCATCGGCAGCGAGACCCCGATCTCTATCGCCATCCTGATTCAGGACGACGTGATTCCTTCAATCGGCAACGAGATCAGGCCGCTGGCGGATTTCATTCGCCGCCTGCCGAAGGGCTCGCGCGTGCTGGTCGGCTACATCAGGAGCGGCTCGCTCCAGCTGAGGCAGAAGTTTACGTCGGACCTTGAGAGAGCGGCGGCCGCCCTGCGCGCCCCCGTCGGCTCTGCGACGGCCGCGCCTTATAACCCTTACGTCGAAATCATCGAAGGACTCCGCCGCTTTGAAGCGATACCGAAGGGACGGCGCGCCATGCTCGTCGTCTCGGACGGGCTGGACACCTCACGCGGTCTCGATAACTCTTCGCCAGCGCAGAGCGTGGACCTTCAGCGGGCCATCAAAGAGGCGCAGCGTAGCGGCGTCGCCGTTTACTCAATCTACGCGCCGAGCGTAACGGTCAACGCGTCCGCTAACGGGCTGCTGGCTCTCAACGGGCAGGGCTCTCTCGAAAGGCTGGCGGATGAAACGGGCGGGGAAGCCTTCTTTCAGGGAACGGGCGCGCCCGTCAGCTTCGACGCTTTCCTGACGGAGCTTGGCAGCGCTTTCAACAGGCAGATAGCCCTGACCTATCTCTCGACGCACCCTAACAAGGGATACCACCGCATCCAAATCTCTACGGGCAGAAAAGACATCAAAATAGACCACCCGTCCGGCTACACGCGCTAGGCCGGGCCCGGTTTAGAGGGCAGGGCGCAGAGCGTTAGAGCCGGGCCGACCCTTCAGCGCCGGGCCGTCCGAGGCGATGGGCTGCTGGTCGGCCGAACGCCTGCGTCTCAGCTCGCGAATCTGGGCTTCCAGGATTTTGAGATGAAGCTCGATGAATATTCTGCCTTCACGATTGAGCTGGATGCTCTTCTCCAAATCCTTCTGTGCCTCTGCATCGTTGCCTTGCAGCAAGCGCGTGAAGCCGCGTCCCGCGTAGGCTAGCGAAGCCGAGACCTTGCCCGGATTGAGCGTTATCCCCTTATCGAAGTCTGCGACGGCGTCCTGAAGGTCGCCTTTAATCAGGTGTGCCTCGCCGCGCTTGATGTATGAATCGGCGTCGGTCGGGGCGACCTCGATGGCCTTGTCGAAGTCCGAGAGCGCGCCGTCCAGGTCGAAGTTGTTGGTCCTGATAAAGCCTCGATTGGTATAGGCCTGAGCGATGTCGCGGTTGTTCGAGGTCAGGCGCGGGTCGAGCTCCATGACCTTTTCGTAATCCTCGATGGCCTCGTCCAGCTTACCCTTCGCGCGGCGCGCCTTGCCGCGATTGAGATGAGCTTCGGCCAGGCGCGGGCTGATTTCGAGGGCCTTGTCGTAATCGCCGATAGCGCCGTCCACGTCGCCTTTGCTGAAGCGTGCGATGCCGCGCTTGACGTAGTCTCTGGCGGCCTCGGAGGTCTGCGCCTCTAAAGTCGTATTGCAGATGACGAGGAGGAGGATGGCCAGCCAGGAAAAACGTCTCATGAGAACCTCCGTAAATAGAAAGGAGCCGTTGAGCTTATTTCTTCTCGCACGAAGTTTGGCCATTGTCGGCCCGGCTTTGTTCTATCGTCAAGCAAGCGGTGCTTTCACTGTTCTGTCGTCAAGTAAGCGATGCTTTCACTGCACGGTCGCGGGCAGCAGTGAGCCTCTCGGGTCCGAGGCAATCGCGAAGCCGTCGCCGACGCTCCCGATCATGCCGTGAAAGTGTATCTCCGTGCCCGATAAAACGAGCAGGACATCGCCCGCATGAAAGCGCGGGTCGTCGAGCTTGAAACGCACGACCGTGGCCTGACCGTTCTGCTGCTCAAGAGTCTCGAACGCGAAATCGTCCGCACTAACCACGTAGGTCTGTGAGTTGTTGGCTGTTCTTTGTTCTTCAGGCACTGCTGATTACCTCTCTCGTTATTGTCAAAGCGAGGCGTGCAGTGTAGCAAGGCTTCGTCCAACAATCCACTTTCCAGCCGGAAAGGCGGCGAACCCGCAAGTGCTGCCGGGCAAAATCAGGACAGGGTAAAAGTGAGCAATGAAAAAGAGGGCCTTCGAGTTTCGCGCCCGGGCGGCGAAGGCTTTGACGGCAGGCGGGAGTCAACAGATGTACACAAACGTCGACCGCAGAGTGTCCTCTGCTGTGAACAGCCCGCGCTGTCAGCTCAAACAAAACCGCTCTTTGGGCCACAAAGAGGGCCTCTGAAGGCTGCCGCATGAGTGGTATGAGTTTTGCTGTTTACATGAGATAAGACGCTTCTGACCCTTGCTCTACCCGCTTTCGCGTCTACACTTTCCTCGCCGCAGTCGCTGATGCGCCTCAACCCGAATGCGCCTCGTCGCATACAAACTAAGGAGAAAAAGAAGATGTTACGGAAAAGGAGTTTGGCTTTAGCCATTCTGGCAATACTCACTTTTGCCGGTTCGAGTTCCGCCTCCGTCTATCAAACTGTTGACATCAGCACGGGTGTCAATGTCGGTCTGCCGGGGAATCCTCTCTTTGCCCCGCCCATCACGGGAACCAGAGATGATTACTGGATGGTCCGCTCGACGCCCGCGGGCATGCTTCCGCCCAACACTAGAGCCTGGATCATCAACCTCGGGACCGGCTGGAACAACATCCCGGGCACTCTCCCCATCTACGGGAACAACTCTAACGTCGGAACATCGGAATACGAGAGATGCTTCTGCCTTCAGTCCGTCGAGAAGGCGCGCCTAACGCTCGTCATGCGAGCGGATAATAGAGCCAACCTGTTCCTCAACAGCTACTTTGCGAATCCGATTATGCAGGCGCTGGTCAACAACACTTTCGCCAGCAACGTTCCGCCCGTGCAATTCACCTACACGGCTCAGAATGGATTGAAGGTCGGAAGAAATTGCATCCGCGTGAGGGTTAATAACGAGGGCGGGCCGACGGGCTTCGCGCTCAAAGCGACCCTCCAGGGTTTCGGCGCGCAGGATACGGCGCAAGAGGGTTGTTGCAGGCAGGGAGCACCTGTTTTCTCCGAAGCCATGAGACGCAGCGGCCCGGACGAGTTGGACCCCACCCCGTCAAAGGAGAACTTCGACCCGAGGCCCGGGAACGAAGGGACTCCTCCGCGCGGCCGTGCGAGGCGGCCCGGCGAGCGTTGAAGATTCGTTGACGGCGGACTTAAAAAGCCCTCGTAGAGCGCAGCAGGAATCCCGGCCCTTCACCGGCACGGGATTCCTGTTTTGCATCACAAAGACGCGCCAGCACTCCTCTGCCTCTCCAGACACACTAGCCCCGGCCCCGGGCTCGACGGGCCGCCATCACCGGGCCCGCCGCGAAAAGCAGTATCAAACGCGGCTCGCTCCGTGCTGTAGTTTTGGAGAATCGAGAGCCGCCAGCGCATAATGCGCAACAGGCGTCGGCCGCCGAAAGGTTAGCCGCTGCCGGAGATTATCCGCCCGCGAATGGAATGCGAGGGACTGTTTTGGCTAACGGGACGCAGGTGCAGAGAACACGCAAGATCATCGGGCTCCTCAAGGCGGAGTATGCGGACGCGCGCTGCTCGCTGAATCATTCGAGCCCGCTTGAGCTGCTGGTGGCGACGATTCTCTCCGCGCAGTGTACGGACGAGCGTGTCAATCTAGTGACGGCGGGGCTTTTTCGCAAGTATCGCCGCGCCGAAGATTACCTCGCGGCGGAACAGAGCCAGCTTGAGAGCGAGATACGCTCGACGGGCTTCTATCGCAACAAGGCGAAGGCCATCCGGGGCGCGTGCCGGATGATCGTCGAGCAATACGAGGGCCGCGTGCCCGGCTCGATGGAAGAGCTGCTGGCCCTGCCGGGCGTGGCGCGTAAGACGGCGAACGTCGTCCTCGGCAATGCCTTCGACGTTGCCTCGGGCGTCGTCGTTGATACGCACGTCGCGCGGCT
>DASVWH010000212.1:0-19076 GCA_036389715.1 Pyrinomonadaceae bacterium
AAAAATCAGGGCCAGCGGCGAATACAATCGCATTCATGAGAGCTGGTTCGGCGAAGCCGCAGAGCAGGCCGCGGAGCAGGAGGCGCAGAAGACGCAGCCGAAGGCTTTCGACTTCGAGTTGATTCGCCGCGCCCTACCGGCCTTTTTGGCTGGCGTCTGGTGGACGGCCAGGCTCGCGCTCCTGAGTCTCTTCCTGGGTTTACCCATCGGGCTGCTGCTGGCGCTGGCGCGCGTCCAGTCCTCCAGGCTGCTGCGGGCCCCGGCCGCCGTTTACGTCGAGGTGATGCGCGGCACGCCCTTGCTGGTCCAGATACTCTTCATCTATTTCGTCCTGCCGACGTTCGGCATCAGCATCCCGGCCTTCTGGAGCGGCATTATCGCCCTCACCTTGAACTGTGCCGCCTACATCGCGGAGATTTTCCGCGCCGGGATTCTCTCGATTGACGCCGGGCAGATGGAGGCCGCGCGCTCGCTCGGGATGACCTACTCGCAGGCCATGCGCCGCATCATCCTCCCGCAGACCTTCCGCCGCGTCGTCCCGCCGCTGACCAACGAGGGCATCGCGCTCTTGAAGGACTCTTCGCTCGTCTCCGTTATCGGCATCACGGAGCTGGCGCGCACGGGGCAGGAGCTGGCCAGCCGCTACGCCGCGCCGCTGACCATCTGGCCGGTCGTCGCCATCTTCTACCTGCTGCTGACCTTCCCGCTGACGCGCGTCGCCGAATACCTGGAAAGACGCTGGCGGCCCGTCACCAGGTCGTAGAAGCTCCACAGTCTCTTAAGTGAGTTCAGGAGAGCCCGGACGAAGCGCTTCGCGCACTCCAGTCTTGCAAGAGCGCTCGGTGCGGCCGGGCTGTGAAAGGTCAGGCGTGAGTTATGAACATTCTAGTGCTGGGCGCTGGACGGATGGGCCTCGGCGCGGCTTTCGATCTGGCCGAGAGCCCCGATGTCGAAGCCGTGACCATCGCCGACGTTGACCTGGAGCGTGCGCGCTCGGTGGCGGCCGCCGTCAGGAGCGATAAGCTCAAGCCCGTGCAGCTTGACGTAGAGGATACGGGCCGCGTCGTCGGGCTGCTCGGCGGCCACGATGCGGCCATCAGCTGCGTCGTCTACCGGCACAATCCGGGCCTGGCGCGTGCGGCCGTCGCGGCGAGGGTCAATTTCTGTGACCTGGGCGGCAATAACGCGGTCGTGGCCGAAGAACTGGCGCTCGACGCAGAGGCACGCGCGGCCGGGATCAACCTGATTCCAGATTGCGGGCTCGCGCCCGGGATGGTCTCCGTGCTGGTCGCGCACGGGGCGGCCCGCTTCGAGCAGCTTGAAGCGATTCACATCCGCGTCGGCGGCCTGCCGCAGCGCCCGCTCCCGCCGCTCAACTACCAGCTGGTCTTTTCCGTCGAAGGTCTGATTAACGAGTACGTCGAGCGGGCGCGCGTCATTCGCGGCGGGCGGATCGTCGAAGTGGATTCGATGACGGAGGTCGAGCGGCTGGAATTTCCCGCGCCCTTCGGCCAGCTGGAAGCCTTCCAGACCTCCGGCGGCACGTCTACGCTGCCGGAGAGTTTCCTAGGCCGCGTCGCGGAGCTGGACTACAAGACGATCCGGTATCCGGGCCACTGCGAGCACTTCAAGCTGCTGCTCGACCTGGGACTGGCGAGCAGTGAAGAGTTGGAGCTTGACGGCCTGCGGGTGCGCCCGCGCCGCCTCCTGGCCGAACTGCTCCAGCGCCGCCTGCCCGCCGACGAACCCGACGTAGTCCTTATCCGCGTTGAGTTTAGAGGCTTGGAGAGGGGCACGGCGAGGCGGCTGCGCTACGACATTATTGACCGTTTTGACGAGCGCACGGGCCTGAGCGCGATGATGCGAACGACGGCCTTTCCCGCCTCTATAATCGCGCAGATGATGGCGCGCGGCGAGATTAAAGAGAAGGGCGCGATTCCGCAGGAGCGCTGTGTCCCGCCAGACGCTTTCGTCGCGGCCCTCGCCGCCCGCCAAATCGAGATCGAGACCGACACAGACCTTGAGAGCGAGCCCTAGCCGGTTTGAACCGGCAACGAGGCTGCGCCGCGGGGCGACTCACCGCAAGGACGCAGAAGGCACGGATGGAAGCGGAGGCAGAGTGAACCATTTGAAGCTCTGCATTTATCCCCATGCGCAATCTACGTCCCTGCGGTCAATCGCCCCGCGGCACAGACTAAGAACCGAGACACCTGCCCGTCGGGCTCCTGATTCCCGTTCAAGCCGAACCGTGCTTTCCGGTCAAGCCGGGCCGTGATTCCTGCCGGGCTCGTGATGTTGAATAATTGTCTGGTGGTAAAAATCGCCCGCGGGTCAACCCCAAGAAAACCCGCGGGCGATTTCAGCAGCGCCCGCTCGCGCCACATCTAGTGTGAGGACAGTGACTCGACAGAGTTCATTCGTGAACTGCTTCCCGTCTGCCCGTCGCTCGATAATCTCAATCTCTTGCGACCGGGTTACCCGTGCCCCCACTCCTAATCTTAAAACTGAGCCGACGACCGGACGGAGAGTCGAATAAAGTGTGGAGTCCGATCATAAGCTCACTCACGGTTTCGGAAAGTGAACAGTAACGTAGAGCCTCTCTAATCCCGTATCAAGCTCGAACTGCAAAAGCAGTGAAGCTGCTCCGTTCAAGAGCTGTTTTCGATAGCGCGAGGAATGTCATCCAGCTCAACCTTTCGCCACCGGCCGGATGCCCTTGACCGCTTGAGCGAGGCTGCATCCGACGTTCAGCACAGTAAAGCGATTCGAGGGCAGCGTCAACACAAATTTACTGGCCAAAGTGAGGATTTACTGGCCATTTTGAGGATTTCGGCCTAACCGGACTCTTTTCCGCCCGCCCTGCCGCGATGCCGCTCCCTGTACTGAGCGGGCGTCAATCCGTAGGTTCGCTTGAAGTCGCGCAGGAAGTGGCTCTCGTCGCTGGCCCCGATTCTGGCCATGATCTCTTTGACGTTGAGGAAGGTGGCTTCGAGCAGTCGCCTGGCCTCTTCCATCCGCAGCGTCTTGAGATACTGTGCGAGCGTCGCTCCGGTCTCAGCCTTGAAGAGGTAGCGCAGGTGCGCCGGCGAGAGATTCACTTTGCGGGCCAGCGCGCCCGGCGTCAGCCTCCGGCTGAGGTCGCCTTTCATGAGGTTAATCACCTCTTTGACTCTTTGATCCATAGAGGGCTGGCCCGCCTGGCGCGCGCGTGAGAAAGTTTAAGCGACTAAATTCCTGATGGCTGCGACGACCATCTGTATCTGTTCCGGCTTCTTGAGAAAGAGATTGACGCCCGCCTGCTCGGCCTCCGTGGCCGTCTCGCTGGCCGAGAGCATGATGATGGGCGTGCGCCTGCGGTGCGTCAGGAGGCGTGCCCGCCGCGCCAGTTCGAGCCCGGTCACGCCCGGCAGGCTGTTGTCCAATAGCAGCAGGTCGTAAGATTCGTCGCCCGCGATCTTTTCGAGCGCCGCCCGGCCGTCCGCGCAGACCTCGACCCGCCAGCCCTCGTCTTCGAGCAGCCGCCTGACCTGTTGCATCAATAATCTGTAGTCTTCGGCGTAGAGGATTGTGAGAGGCCGCATCTGTTTTTCGCTAACCCCAGTGAGAAAGACGTGAGAAAGACGATCACGCGATGAGGGCGTCCGCTCCGGCGGAAGAGCGGTCCTTCGTTCGCAACCCGCGCGGCCCGGATTTCGCCGCGTCCCGGCTGCCCCTTGCACGATACGGGCCACGGCGCGGCCGGGGAGGTTTCGCGCCGTCTTTTTGAGTTATCGAACAACCGGCAAGGGATAAATGTCTACGCCGCTCAGCGGCGCTTTGACTGTATCTTGGTGATAATGCTGCGCTTGCGGCGCTGCGCCGGTTTTTTTGCAGAGAGCAAATTTTTATGCCGCCCAAGCAGGATGGAGCCGAGCCGCTGGTGACTGACGCCCAGCAGCCGCGCGGCCCGCGTGACGCTGCCCTGCGCCGTCTCCAGCGCCAGCTTGATAAGCTGCGCCTCGTAGCGCAGGACCTCTTCTTCGAGCGAGCATCCGGCCCAGGCGTCCGCCAGCGCGGCGTGGTGAGTCTGCCTGGCGGCGATGACCTCTACGGCCTCCCTGGTAATCTCTGCCCCGTCGCCCGCCGTCAGGACGGTGCGCTCGATGAGTGAGCGCAGCTCGCGCGCGTTGCCCTTCAGCGGCAGCCGCCGCATCGCCTCTATGGCTTCGGGCGTGAACCTGACGCGCTTCTGATGGCGTTCGAGCGTCTCCTTGACGAAGTGCGCGGCCAGCGGCGGAATATCGTCCGCGCGCTCCCTGAGCGGCGGAATCTCCAACTGAAAAGTGTTGAGCCTGTAGAGCAGGTCTTCACGAAAACGTCCGCGCGCGACCATCTCCTTGAGGTTATGGTTGGTCGCCGCGATGATTCGCACGTCCACGCATTCCGGCTCGCTCGCGCCGACTGTGTGTATCTCGCCGCGCTCGATCAGGCGCAGCAGCTTGCCCTGGTTGCCCTTGCTCAGCTCCGCAATCTCGTCCAGAAAGAGCGTCCCGCCCGCGGCCTGCCTGACAGCCCCAGCGTTATCCTGCACGGCATCCGTAAAGCTGCCCTTGATGTGGCCGAACAGCAGGGACTCAATCAGCGGCTCCGTCAGCGCCCCGCAATTGATCGGCACGAACCGCCCGCTGCGCCCGCTCCACTCGTGAATCAAACGCGCGAGCACCTCCTTTCCCGTCCCCGTCTCGCCCGTCACCAGCACCGCGCTCTGCGTCCCCGCAACGCGATGCGCCGCCCGCAAAAGCTCCGCCGTCCCCTCCTCCGCATAAATGAAGGTCGGCGCGCTGAACCCCTTGATGTGAACGCGCCCGGCCTCCAGGACCCGCCGCGCACACGCGCGCAGCCTCCCAAGCGTCTCCGAATTCTGCGACCCGGCCAGCAACTGGTCGGCCTGCTCATAAATCCCAACCACCTCTTCGACCGCCAAACGCCCGCCCAACTCTTCGACGATAGTCAGCGCCGCCGCGCCCGCGCCCTCATTATCCCCCGCCTGCTGCCCCACACTCATCGCGCGCTCAAGCGTCAAACGCGACTCCTCATAACGCCCCAACCGCGCCAGCGCCACCCCATGCGTCGTCAACGCCTCCGCATACAGAGACTTCTCATCGCCCTGCTCCAACGTGCGAACAGCTAGCTTAACAATCTTCTCAGCTTCAACATTACGCCCCTGCGCGAGAAACACCCGCGCGCGCGTTTCATCTACCTGAGCAATACTGCCCCTGTCCTTGAGGCTAGTGAAAAGCAATCGAGCACGATCTAGGTGCTCATGTGCTTCCCTGAACCGGGAGACGGTCAGGAGCAAACCACCCAGATTATTCTCGACTCGTGCACGGTATCGCGTTTGCCCAGCTTGCTCAAAGTGAATGCCTGCAGCTGTGTACTCAAGCAAAGCGCGATCTGTGTAGTCTTCACGATGCTCCGCTACCCCCAGCCTCTTTAATACAACAGCCAACTGACCATGAAATCTACCTTTAGCTGCATGGTTTTGTGTCTCTTCAAATAAAGGTGCTGCTTCTGTCAATGTATGGAGTGCGTCATTAGCTCTGCCCAGACGCATTTCAACTACAGCTTTATTCTGTAATGCCCTTGCTCTTTGCTCATTGTTTTTAGTTCCAAGCAAATTTAATGCTTCTTGTAGTGTGCTACTGGCTTCATTAAAAGCGCCTTCACGCCAATAGCAAATTGATAAATCAATATATGCCTCAGCAACCTTCTCCATTTCATTCAACGCCTTAAAGATTGCTGCACTCTCACTTATCAAGTCTTTAGCTATTTCCTGTGCTCCATCAATCTGATTAGCATTGCCGATCCAACCAGACAAAGACCCTGCACGCAGCAACACTTCCGCCACAGCGTTTTGATCGAGGCCGTCAATCTTGGGCCGTTGCCCTATACGATTCCAGAACACGCTAATCACATTCCGCGCCGCCTCGTAGTTGCCCGAATCTTCCAAGTCCTTTGCTAGACGACAGCGCAGACGCGCCCGTTCTGGAAGAGCAAGGGTTGAGTCATCTATGTTTTGGAAGGTTTGGGATATTAAAGCCATGTAGGGGTTACACCTTTCTCTATTCTGCAAAATAATTTGCGAAGTGCTGTTTTGGATTGATACAGTACTAACATTGCGTTTGTTGTCTTAGTCAGTCTCAAGTCTTAACCAAATTTCCTGCTTACAGAACAACTCCAAGGAGAGAAACAATGAAAAACTTTCAGCGATTTTGCGTCAGCTTGCTCCTGACATTAATGATTGCTCTTACGGCTTTTGCGGGCGATATGGATTTCCCAGGAGTAACTAGCACGCCACCCCCTCCATCGCAAACCTCAGCAACGGGCGATATGACCTGTCCAGGCGCGAATGCTGCCGGTGATATGCAATTTCCAGGTGTGACCGCGATTGATCCTATGACGGAGATCACGCTCGACCTGCTGCAAAGCCTGATGTCTCTGCTCTAGGCAGACGCTCAGTCCAATTCCTTTCCGGGCTGCCGTGATTCGCTCACGGGCGGCCTAGCATCAGTGTGCAAAAAAACGCCGGGGAGTTCCCACTAAGAGGTCGGCTATGTGCCCGGCGAGGGGGCTCTGCCCACGTGTGCGCAGATTAACCGCTCTATTGTAAGAAATGCAATGAAATTTTCCAAATTGCTCTAAAAACACGCATCTCACAGCTCGAACGCTTGCTCCAGAACGTATCTGCGGCCTTCATGTTGGCCCTCTGAAGCAATATTCAACCAATCAAAAACGGCAATGATTAAATAAAGATTCTTGGGATGAGTAGAAGAATTTATTGGGCTCTGACCGGCTACTTGATTTCCTTGAGGAAATCTTCGAGGTCAATGTCTGCATCACGGAGCGCGCCCTTCAGAGTGTATCGGTCAACCTCATCGTGATAGGGAAAGACTATTACTCTCCCGTCGGCGTGCTTCATCTTTACATGACTGCCTTTTCGATGTACCTCGATGAAACCCAGGCGCGCTAATGCGGCCATCACCTGCCGCCCTGAGAGCAATGGTATTTTCATACCGTCAACTCGACGATTTCTTGAGCTTCCGTCAACTCGGCGGTGTCCGGTTCTAAATACAGGTCAATCGCTTCGCGGATATTATCGAGGGCTTCTTCACGGGTTTTGCCCTGCGACCAGCAACTTTTCAGAGACGGAACGTGTGCGACGAAATAACCGTCTTCGCCCGGCTCAACTATGACTTTGATAATCATCAGCACTCCATGTGGATTCAAGTTGATTTATTGCGGGAGGTTAATTAAGCGCTAACTCCGGCACGTGCGCGTCTTCGTATTTCTCGACCAGAACGCCGACGATTTCCACCAGCGATGCGAGCGGGTGCGACTCATCTTCTCCGACTTCATCAATCAGGCCCTTGAGCAGCGCTACGAGCCGCCGATCTTCCTCTCGCTGCACTAAGCCGTACCAGTGAGCCAAAACCGTCATCGTTTCGGGATATTTCTCGGCGAATTCATTGAGCTGCTTGCGAGTAATTACATGCGTCTGATTTTTAAGACCGTCGGCATGACATTAAGTGTACTCCGAATGTTCTTGCGGCCAAAGCCTGCTTTGAGCGAAGCACGTCAAAGTGTTTGTCCTCTTTGGCGGGGCTTGATATGCTGTCGAGCCGCGCGGTCTCTCGCGGGCTAAAGAACGAAAATTTAAGCGGGTGATAGTCTCTCAAAGAGGGAGGATTATCTGATGAATGCCTTGCCGGTCATTGTCGGCGCGTTGTGCGTGATGGCTATCGCGTACCGTTATTATTCGGCATTTCTGGCGGCGCGGGTGCTGGTGCTGGACGACGCGCGGGCAGTGCCGTCCGCGACGATGTACGACGGGCACAACTATTACCCGACCAATAAGTGGGTGCTGTTCGGGCATCACTTCGCGGCTATTTCGGGGGCCGGGCCGCTGGTGGGGCCTGTGCTGGCGGCGCAGTTCGGTTTCCTACCGGGGCTGCTGTGGCTGGTGATAGGGGTCTGCCTGGGCGGGGCCGTGCATGATTTTATGATTCTGGCGGCGAGCGTCAGGCGGCGCGGGAAATCGCTGGCCGAGATTGCGCGCACGGAGATTAGCCCGCTGTCGGGATTGGTGGCGGGCATCGCCATTCTTTTTATAGTGGTGATAGCGCTGGCGGGGCTGGGGCTGGTCGTGGTCAATGCCCTGGCGGAGTCTCCCTGGGGAACGTTTACGGTGGCGTTCACGATTCCGCTGGCGCTGTTGATGGGGCTTTACATGTACCGCTTTCGCAAGGGGCGGATCGGAGAGGCGAGCGCGATTGGCGTGGCCGGATTGTTGCTGGCGGTCTTTCTGGGCGGGCGGATAGCGGATTCGTCGTGGGCCGCGTCGTTCACATTCTCGCGCAACTCGATCATCGTCTTGATGGCGGCCTACGGGTTCATCGCGAGCGTGCTGCCGGTCTGGATGCTGCTCTGCCCGCGCGATTACCTCTCTTCGTATCTCAAGATCGGGACGGTCGCCTTTCTCATCCTCGGGGTGATTGTCGTGCACCCGAATCTGAATATGCCAGCCGTCACTCCGTTCGTCGCGGGCGGCGGGCCGGTCATTCCGGGCAAGGTCTACCCGTTCGTCTTCATCACTATCGCGTGCGGGGCCATCAGCGGCTTTCACGCGCTGATCTCTTCGGGAACGACGCCGAAGATGATTGCCAGGGAGGGGGACGCGCGCGTTATCGGCTACGGCGCGATGCTGATGGAGGGAGTAGTCGGGGTCGTCGCGCTGATTGCTGCCACGTCGCTCTTTCCGGGCGATTACTTCGCCATCAATACGGCGCAGCAGACAGAGGCGCAGAAGTCTGCTTACGTGCGGATGGTGGACGCGCACACGTCGGAGGGCTTCAATCTTCAACCGCAGGAGATTGACCGGCTGGAAGCCGAGTCGGGCGAGAAGAACCTGCGCGGGCGCACCGGCGGCGCGGTCACGCTGGCGCTCGGCATCGCCAAGATTTTCGAGGGCATACCGGGCCTCTCCGGCTTGATGAAGTACTGGTATCACTTCGCCATCATGTTCGAGGCGCTCTTTATCCTGACGACGATTGACACTGGCACGCGCGTCGCGCGCTTTCTGGTCGGGGAGTTCGGCGGCAGATTTTACCGCAAGTTCGAGGAGCCAAACTGGGTTCCGGGCTCTCTTGTCACGACGGCGCTGGTCGTCGCGGGCTGGGCCGCCTTCATCTACTCGGGCTCGATCTCGACCATCTGGCCGATGTTCGGCATCGCCAACCAACTGCTCGCCTCGGTGGCGCTCTGCGTGGCGACGACCATTCTCTTCAACACGGGCAAGGGGCGCTACAGTTGGACGACGCTCTTGCCGCTCTCCTTCGTTGCCACGACCACGCTCGTCGCCGGTTGGCAGTCCATCACGGACAACTTCTGGCCGCTCGCGCAGAAAGCAGAGACAGCCCGCCAGGGCTACATTAACGTCGCGCTGACCGCCATTCTGATGCTCGCGGCGGTCGTCGTGCTCCTGGATTCGCTCCGGCGCTGGACCCGAGCGGGCAGGGGCAAGGAATTTAAGCCTTTAGCCGCGACATCGAGAATTTAATCATTAGTCATTTGGTCATTGATTCATTTACTCATTTAAGCATTCCGTCGTTTTTCAACGAATCAATGACCAAATGAATCGATGAATCAATCTCCCGGCCCTGCTTTTCGGTTGGACAGGTTGAGGATAAATCGGCAATAATGTCGGCTTTTGGCGCAACTCGGCTGTGAGCGGTTTGGACTAAGGACGCGCTTCCTTGTGTGTCAGGGTCTGCCCGGCTGGCTCTCCGGCGAGGCTTGCGCGTGGGCTCCAAGTGCCTTGCCATTCATTTAACGAACAGAAAGGAATTGTCCCAACGTGGAGAATTTAATGCTCTCTCTTGTCTTCGGTATCAGTCTGCTGGCGTTCGGCCTCTTGAGCCGGAGGGCCGTGCGCTCCCCTCTTCAAGGGCGGTCTGCGTTCTTCGGGCGCATCGGGCGCGGCCTCTCGACCCTGGCGGCCAGCGCCGCCGGGTTAACGCTCAACGCGACGGCCGCGCTGGCCCAGTCCTCTACGGGCAGGGGGCACGAGGCGGGCGGAGAGGCCAATCTGGTCCTGCCCGATCTCTCGCAGGTCTCCTTCTTCGGCCTCAACGGCCGGACGCTGCTGATGCTCGGGCTCGTCGTCTGTGCCCTCGGGCTCATGTTCGGGCTCGTCATCTACATGCAGTTGAGGAATCTCCCCGTGCACAGGGCGATGCGCGAGATTTCGGAGCTGATCTACACGACCTGCAAGACCTATCTCGTCACGCAGGGCAAATTCATTCTGATTCTGGAGGCGTTCATCGCCGTCATCATCGTGCTCTACTTCGGGTTCCTCTCGCCGCCCGCGGACCCGAATGCCAGCGTTCCCCTGCGCGTGGCGATTATCCTGCTCTTCAGTCTGATCGGCATTGCCGGGAGCTACTGCGTGGCCTGGTTCGGCATCCGCGTCAACACGTTCGCCAACTCGCGGACGGCCTTCGCGGGGCTCGCCGGAAAGCCCTACCCGATCTATGCCATCCCCCTGCGGGCCGGGATGAGCATCGGGATGATGCTCATCAGCATCGAGCTGCTCATCATGCTCTGCATCCTGCTTTTTATCCCGCGCGACTACGCCGGGCCGTGCTTCATCGGCTTCGCCATCGGCGAATCGCTCGGGGCGGCGGCGCTGCGCATCGCGGGCGGCATCTTCACCAAGATCGCGGACATCGGCGCTGACCTGATGAAGATCGTCTTCAAGATTAAGGAGGACGACGCGCGCAACCCGGGCGTGATTGCCGACTGCACGGGCGATAATGCGGGCGACTCGGTCGGCCCCTCTGCGGACGGTTTCGAGACTTACGGCGTGACGGGCGTGGCGCTCATCACCTTCATCCTGCTCGCCGTCCCGAGCGATAGAGTCCAGGTGCAGCTGCTCGTCTGGATTTTCGTCATGCGCATCATGATGATTATCGCCAGCGGACTCTCCTACTTCATCAACGAAGCGGTCGCCAAGGCGCGCTACGGGAATGCGGACACGATGAATTTCGAGAAGCCGCTGACTTCGCTCGTCTGGCTGACCTCGATCATCTCGGTCGTGCTGACCTACGTCGTCTCCTACCTGATCGTCCCGGACCTCGGCGGAGATACTTCGCAGTGGTGGAAGCTGGCTTCGATCATCTCCTGCGGGACGCTGGCCGGGGCGATTATCCCGGAGCTGGTCAAGGTCTTCACTTCGACCGAGTCGAGACACGTCAGGGAGGTCGTGACCTCTTCGGACGAGGGCGGCGCTTCGCTCAACATCCTCTCGGGACTGGTGGCCGGAAATTTCTCGGCCTACTGGATCGGGCTCGGCATCGTCGCCCTGATGTCCATCGCCTATCTCTTCAGCACGGGCGGGCTCGACGCCCTGATGGTCTCGACCACGCTGGTGCGGGTCGCGCCCGTCTTCGCCTTCGGGCTGGTGGCCTTCGGTTTTCTCGGGATGGGTCCGGTGACGATTGCCGTTGACTCTTACGGGCCCGTGACGGACAACGCACAGTCCGTTTACGAGCTCTCCCTGATCGAGCAGGTCCCGGACATCGAAGCCGAGCTCAAGCGCGATTTCGGCGTTGACGTGAACTTCGAGCGGGCCAAGCACCTGCTCGAAGAGAACGACGGCGCGGGCAATACCTTCAAGGCGACGGCCAAGCCAGTCCTCATCGGGACGGCCGTGGTCGGGGCGACGACGATGATCTTCTCGATCATCATGGTCCTGACCGACAGGCTGACGGACGCGGCGGCCATCAACAGTCTTTCGCTCCTGCACGCCCCGTTCGTCCTCGGGCTGGTGACGGGCGGCGCGATCATCTACTGGTTCACGGGCGCTTCGACGCAGGCCGTGACGACGGGCGCATATCGCGCGGTCGAGTTCATCAAGGCCAACATCAAGCTCGAAGGGGTGGAGAAGGCGTCGGTCGAAGACAGCAAGAAGGTCGTCCAAATCTGCACGCAGTACGCGCAGAAGGGGATGTTCAATATCTTCCTGACGGTCTTCTTCTCGACGCTGGCCTTCGCCTTTATCGAGCCGTTCTTCTTCATCGGCTACCTGATCTCGATTGCCATCTTCGGGCTCTACCAGGCCATCTTCATGGCCAACGCCGGGGGAGCCTGGGACAATGCCAAGAAGATCGTCGAGGTGGAGCTGAAGGCCAAGGGGACGCCCTTGCACGATGCGACGGTCGTGGGCGACACGGTCGGCGATCCCTTCAAGGACACGTCTTCGGTGGCGCTCAATCCGGTCATCAAGTTCACGACGCTCTTCGGCCTGCTGGCCGTCGAGCTGGCCGTGACCCTGACGGCCCGCAACGGCGATGCGACGCTGACGCACATCCTGGCCGCGGTCTTCTTCGTCATCTCGGTCTTCTTCGTCTGGCGCTCCTTCTACGGGATGCGCATCGGGACGGAGAAGAAGCACCCGGCCGAGGTCAGGGCCGGAGAGGTGGAGTTTCCATAAGGTAAGGTGGAGGCAAAGGGCGCGAGGGGAAAGCCCGCAGGGGCCGGAAGACAAAGGCTCGATGTGAGGCTTTCTCCCTCGCCGCTTGCCGTTCGATTGGAGGGTGACAACGTGAATACTTCATATGCTAAAGCCGATACGCTGTTGGGCGCGGCACTCGCGCCGTTGGACTGGATGCGTTCCGTGGCGCTGGTCGTGGCGTTCAGTCTCCTGACGGCGCTGGCCGCGCAGGTCGTCATCCCGCTGCCGTGGACGCCCGTGCCCGTGACGGGACAAACCTTCGCAGTGCTCCTGACGGGGGCGCTGCTCGGCTCGCGGCTGGGCGCGCTGGCGATGGTCGCTTATCTGTTGGAAGGCGCTTCGGGGCTGCCCTTCTTCTACGCGGGGCACGGCGGCTTGCAGCACCTGCTGGGGCCGACGGCGGGCTACCTGCTGGCGTACCCGGCGGCGGCGTTCCTCGTCGGCACTCTGGCCGAGCGCGGCTGGGACAGGCGCTTTGTGACGGCGGCCGCGGCGATGCTGGCAGGCTCTCTGCTGATTCTGCTCGGCGGGTGGGCCTGGCTCACAGGGTTCGTCGGCACGCTCGGCGCCTGGCGGGCCGGGGTCTTGCCGTTCCTCGCCGGTGATGTCGTCAAGATAGTCGCGGCGGCGGCCGTGCTGCCCTCCGGCTGGGCCATCCTGCGCAGGAGTTCGCGGAAAAACTGAGCGCACGCCGCCGCAGGTCATGACGAAGCCCTTGCTCCGCTCGGCGCGGGCAGGGGCTTTCTCTCTTTCTGTAGCGGCTTTCTCTTTTCTCAAGCCGCGGCGGTGCGGGGCTGGAAGCGAGGCGATGATGGACGTGATTAAAGTCCGCTCGGCGGAGCGCGAACAGTTGATCGAGTTGACGGGCGAGGTGCGCCGGAAACTCCGCGAGGCGGGAGCGCAGCAGGGCGTCTGCGTGCTCTACGTGCAGCACACGACGGCCGGGCTGACCATTAACGAGAACGCCGACCCGGACGTGCCGCGCGACATGCTGCACGCTCTGCGGACGCTCGTTCCGCAGCACGGGATGGGCTTTCGCCACGGCGAAGAGAACTCGGACGCGCACATCAAGGCGAGCCTCACGGGCGCGAGCGTGACCGTCCCCTTTGACGGCGGCCAGCTCCTGCTCGGACGCTGGCAGGGCATCTTCCTCTGCGAGTTCGACGGCCCGCGCCAGCGCCAGGTCATCATGATGCTGCTGCGCCAGGGCAAGGAATGAGAGCAGGCGGTGGCGAGCAGCGCGGGCGCGGGGCGATTTACGACCGTTTCGCAGCGCGTTACGATAGGGCTTTCGCTCCGTTGGAGCGGCGGTTTCTCGCGCGCTGGCGGGCCGAAGCGCTCTCGGCGCTCCCGGCCGAGAGTCGCCTGCTCGAAATCGGCGCGGGCACGGGCCTCAACTTTCCTTTCTATCCACGGGGAGCGCACGGGGCGGCCAGCGAGTTGAGCGGCGAGATGCTCAGGGTGGCGCGGGGCAAGGCTCGGCCGGAGGGCGTGCGGCTGGTGCAGAGCGACGCCGCGGCGCTGCCCTTCGCTGATGCCTCCTTCGACGCGGCCTGCGCCACGCTCGTCTTCTGCTCCCTGGCCTCGCCGGGCGCGGCCTTCGCGGAGTTGCGGCGCGTCGTCAGGCCGGGCGGGACCATCGTCCTGCTCGAACACGTCCGCCCGGACGGACTGCTCGGCACGCTCTTCGACGCGCTCAATCTCCTGACGGTGGCGCTCTTTGAAGACCACTTCAACCGCCGGACGGCCGACGAAGCGCGCCGCGCCGGGCTGGAACTGCTGCGCGTCGAGCGGCGTGCGCGCGGCATCGTCAATCTCATCGTCTGCCGTAACCCCTGAGCGCACGGACGGCCCCCTCGAAACGCCGCCCGGTCACGTCAAAACGCGGGAAACGCACGCCGCACCGGCCGCAACCGGCAAGCGGACGCGCGCATTCCCCGCCGGAACGAGAAACCGCCGCCCCGAAACCAACGGTTCCGCGTTGAAATAGGAGAGGGCGGGACTAAAACAAACAAAATGGCTTCGGAACACGCGCATTTGGCGTCGAAACACGCGTAGTCGGGACCGAACCGCGCGTAGATGGCGATGGAACACCTGAAAATGGCGATGGAACACGCGGATTTGGGGTTGGAACACACGGATTTGAGACCGGAACATACGGAAATGGCATCGGTACACGCGAGATTGGCGATGGAACATGTGAAAATGGCGATGGAACATGCGAAAATGAGAGCGGAACAGGTGAAAATAGCGTCGGCGCACACGGGATTGGCGCTAGAACACCCGGAATCGGCGTTGGCGCACGCGGAATTGGTGCCGGAACAGATGAAATCGGCGTTGGAACGCGCTTAGGCGGGGTCGAAAGGCGTGGCGGCGAAGGTGAAACGGTCGTGCGCGGCGTCGGAATGGGCGAAAGTGGGGCTGGCACGCGGGGGAGCGGCTGTCATGCCAGCGCCGGGGAGTCGTCGCGGGACGCAGCCTTGGAGTCCGGGCTGGATTTCGAGGCTCTTTGCCGGATTCGTGCCTCCTCGATAATGAATTGTGCCCGTCCGGTTTAATCTTCCATGCTGAATTACGTTACTCTCGTTTAATCTTCAACAGCCCGTCATGACACTTTCAAATATCCGGGTCGGTTGCCAGGGGTGGAATTACGAGGACTGGGTGCGGGGCGCGGCGGGCGGCCCCGGCGGCTTTTACCCGCAAGGGACGCGCCCGGCCGCGATGCTCGAAGTTTACGCGCGCGCCTTCGAGACCGTCGAGATTGATTCGACCTTTTACGCCATCCCGCCCGTCTCGACCGTCGAGGGCTGGGCCAGGCGGACGCCCGCGGGCTTCACCTTCTCGCTCAAGCTGCCGCAGGAGATTACACACCAGCGCGCCCTGCGCGACGGGAGCGCCGCGCTGCTCGAAGAGTTCTGCGAGCGCGCCGCGGGGCTCGGCGAGAAACTGGCCTGTATCCTGATACAACTGCCGCCGCAGTTCGAGCTGACGCCGGAAAACGGCCGGGCGCTGCGTGCTTTCGTGCCGCGTCTTCCGCGCGGGCTGCGCTTTGGCATCGAGTTTCGCAGCGCGGGCTGGCTCAAGCCGACCGTCTACGATTTTCTGCGCGAGCATAACGTCGCGCTGGCGCTCGTCGAGGGCCAGTGGCTGGCGCGCGAGGATGTCTTTGAGCTGGCCTCGAACCCGACCGCCGATTTCGCCTACGTGCGCTGGATGGGCGCGCGTAACCTCTCGCGCTTCGACCTCGTGGCGCGCCCGCAGGACGAGAACCTGCGCGATTGGGCCAATTGCCTCGTCGGTCTCGGCGACTGTGCGCGCGGCGTCTACGCCTACTTCAGCAACTACTACGAGGGCCACGCCCCCGCGAGCGCCAACAAGCTCAAACGGCTGCTCGGCCAGGCGATAGTCGAAGCCGCGGACCTCGAAGATCAGCCGTCGCTCTTTTAACCCCCGGCGGGAAACCTCTTTTGTCGTGCGGCGGCTTGACCGATAGCGCCCGGCGCAGGCAAGATTTTAGCGTTATGCTTTTCCAGAACTCCGCCCCGCCCCTTCCTCCGCGTCCCCTTCGTCTCCACCGGAGACCGCTTTTACTGCTGGCCCTGGCGCTGCTCGTCGTGGCGCCAGCGACGACCCGCGCGCAGCAGGGTTTCGAGCGCCAGCTAGACACGCCCGAGAAGGTGACGGTCTCGATCAGGAACCGCAACGGCCGCACGGTCGTCAGGGCCGTAGACGGGCAGCGGGGCGTGCTCATCAAGGCCCAATCGCCAGGCTCGCCCGTCGCCGAAGCCGATGTCGTCTCGGTCGTCCAGCGCGAGATGGTCGAGATAGACGTGCGCGCCCGCCCGCAGCAGGACCGCGTGGACCTGGACGTGCTGGTCCCGCCGCGCGCCCGTGTCAAGGTCGTGAGCGAGGCCGGGGCCGTTGACGTAGTCGGCAATCTCTCCTGGGCGCAGGTCAGGACCGACACCGGAACTATCCGCGCAGATGTCCCGACCGACGCCGTCCGGCTCAACTTTCTCTGGGAGGCGAGCCGCCCGCGCTATTTCAGCGATGTCGAATTGCCGAAGCCGAGGGAGAGGGCGGGCGGCTGGTTCAGCATCAGCGGCAAACTCGGCGAGCAGAAGGCCGGGCGGGAGGAGCGCATCGAGCTGGAGTTCACCACGCAGCGCGGCGTCTTGCTCTTCAATGTTGACCCGAGCATGGTTCCGACCGACCTGCGCGAGCGCCCGCTGACGGAAGCGGCGCGCGCCATCGTCCGCAGCGGCGACAGTGCCCTCGTTGACGCCATCCGCAAGGTCAGCCCGCGCCTCTTCGGCGATTACGCGCGCACCCTCCCGCCGCCCAGAGAAACGCCGACGCTCGTCGCACGCCGCGCGCCCGAAGTCGTCGCCACCGCCGTCTCGCCGCAGCAGATGCGCCTTCAGGTCAACGTCACGGACCGCAACGGGCGGGCCCTCGGCGGCCTCAAGGCGGCCGACTTCACAGTCTTCGAGAACGGGCAGCAACGCCCCATCACGGGCGTCGAACCGGCGAGCGCGCCCTTTAACCTCGTCCTCCTGCTCGACGTTTCGGGCAGCGTCGAAGAGCACATCAACTTTATCCGCAAGGCCGCGCGCAATTTCCTGCGGACCGTCAGCGCGCAGGACCGCATCTCGATCATCAGCTTCCGCGACGACGTGCAGGTCATCTCCGACTTTACGACCGACCGCGCGCTGCTCTCGCAACGGCTCGAAGAGATTGATGCGGGCGGCGCGACGGCGCTCTACGACGCGCTGGCCTACACGCTCGTCGAGCAGCTCAGAGGGCTGCGCGGCGAGCGCACGGCCGTCGTCATTCTCTCCGACGGCGACGACAATAAATCGTTCGTCCCGTTCGGGGCCGTCCTCGATGCCGTGCTCGAATCCGGCGCGCTCATCTACCCGCTCTACGTTCCTTCGGGGCTGATTCCGCAGCAGAGCGTGGCCGCGCCCGCCGCGACGCTCGACCCGCTGCGAACGCGGTTTCTAACGCTGACGACGCGCGCCGAAGAGGAGGGCCGTCAACTGGCGAGCGTCTCGGGCGGCGTCTATTACCCCGTCACGCGATTAGAAGATTTGCAGCGCGCCTACGAGGACATCGTCGCCCAGCTGCGCATGTCCTACACCATCACTTACGCCTCGGAGAGCGCCGGTCGCCGCGAGCGCCGCATCCGCGTCAGGACCAGCCGCGAAGGTGCGTCCGTGCGCATCAGTCCCGCGGTTGATGTCGGCGCGCGTTGAAGCTCAAAAGCGGCACAAGCACGAAGGGAACTCGTCTTAATGTCTCGCCAAAACGCAACGGCCCACATCTTCGCGGCAACGCTTCTGACTGCCGCCGTCCTGCTCGGCGGCCTGCCCTTCGGCCGGGCACAGGCGCAGCAGGAGGAGACGCCGCCCGCGCCGCCCAGGCACATGCGCCCGCGCAGGAACGTGCCGCCCGCAGCGCCTCGCCCGACGCCCGGTCAAGGGAGGGCCTCCGCCGCGGATGATGACGACGACGTGGTGCGCGTGGACACGGACCTGACCAGCATTCTCCTGACGGCCATTGATAAGGAGAGGCGCTTTGTCACGACGCTCAGGCGCCAGGACGTGCGCGTGCTCGAAGACAACCTGCCGCAGGAGCTTTCCATCTTCGAGCGCGAGACGGACCTGCCGCTCTCGCTCGCCATCCTGGTAGACACGAGCAGATCACAGGCGGAGTCGCTGCCCGACGAACAGGCGGCCGCGCGCGGCTTCGTGGATTCCGTCATGCGCCCGGACAAAGACCAGGCCGCCGTCATCTCTTTCACGGGCGACGCCACGCTCCAACAGCCCTTGACCAACAACCCGGAGCTGCTGCGCCGGGCCATCGAGAGCATCAAGGTCGAGCTGCCGCCGGACAATCCCGAATGCGAGGGCATCGCCTCCGTCGAGCAGGAGGCACGCTGCTGGACCGGCATCTGGGACGCCCTCTGGGTGACGGTCGGCGAAGTGCTCGCAGAGACGCCGGAGCGCACACGCCGCGCCATCATCCTGCTCTCGGACGGCGACGATACCAGCAGCCAGACGAAGAAGGATGAGGCCATTGACCTGGCCGTCAAAAACAACGTCGTCATCTATTCAATCGGCATCGGCAACCATGAGTTCAAGGTTGAGAAGGACACGCTGCTCAAGCTCTCCGAAAAGACGGGCGGGCGAGCCTTCTTTCCGCCGGACAAGGCGGCGCTGCAAGCGGCCTTCGCGCAGATTCAGCAGGAGCTGCGCGCGCAGTACCTGCTCGGCTACTCGCCCGCCAACCGGCGGCGCGACGGCTCTTTCCGGCAGGTCAAAGTCGAGATCGTTAACCCGGAGCTGCGCAAGCAGAAGCTGCGGCTGCTCTATCGCCAGGGCTACTACGCGAAAAAGGGATGAGGGCGCACCGGCGGCTGCGACGAATCGAAGACGGGACTTGTTTTTTCATCCCTCATCCTTCATCCTTCACTGCTTGCTCCGATCTCTTCAGGCGAAACAGCAGGATGATGGAACAGCGG
>DASVWH010000213.1:0-32584 GCA_036389715.1 Pyrinomonadaceae bacterium
CCGCTCGGTTATAGCTCTTACGTCAACTACCAGATTTCGGACTACGGGATGACGGGCGAGGAGATGCTGCGCCTGCTCGACAAGTTCAACAGGGAGCTGCGCCCGCTCTACCGCGAGCTGCACACCTATGCGCGCTACGAGCTGGCCAAACGCTACAACGCGCCCGTGCCCGAGCAGCTTCCGGCCGAGTGGCTGCCCAATCGCTGGGGCCAGGACTGGAGCGCGATGGTCTCGGTCGAAGGGATGGACATCAACGACGCGCTCAAGACGAAGACGCCCGAATGGATCGTCAAACAGGCCGAGCAGTTCTACGTCAGCCTCGGGTTCCCGGCGCTCCCGCAGAGCTTCTGGGAGAAGTCCTCGCTCTTTCCGGTTCCGGCCAACGCCCCTTATAAGAAGAACACGCACGCCAGCGCCTGGCACTTGAATCTCGAACAGGATGTCCGCTCGCTGATGAGCGTCGAGCCCAACGCCGACTGGTACGAGACGGCGCATCACGAGCTGGGCCACATCTACTACTACATCAGCTATACGAACCCGGAAGTGCCGCCGCTGCTGCGCGAGGGGGCGAACCGCGGCTATCACGAAGCCATCGGGACGATGATCGGGATGGCGGCGATGCAGAAGCCTTTCCTCGAAGGCCGCGGCCTCGCACCCAAAGCGACGAAGATAGACCAGACGCAGGCGCTGCTCAAGGAAGCACTCAACTACGTCGTCTTCACGCCCTTTGCGGCGGGCACGATGACGCGCTTCGAGTATGACCTTTACGAAAACAACCTGCCCAGGGAGCGGTACAACAAACGCTGGTGGGAGCTGGCGCGCAAGTACCAGGGCATCGTGCCGCCCGCCCCGCGCGGCGAAGAGTACTGCGACGCCTGCACGAAGACACACATCAACGACGACGCCGCACAGTATTACGACTACGCCATCGCCAACGTCCTGCTCTTCCAGCTGCACGATCACATCGCGCGCAAAATCCTGAAGCAGGACCCGCACGCGACCAACTACTACGGGAGCCGCGCGGTCGGGGATTTCCTGCGCAAGATTATGCGTCCGGGCAGCTCGCGCGACTGGCGCGCTGTGCTCAAGGAAGCGACCGGGGAGGAGTTGAGCGCCAGGGCCATGCTCCGCTACTTCGAGCCCCTGACGAGCTACCTGAAGAAGGTCAACGCCGGTCGCAAATATACCCTGCCGGAGATTTAAGCCCTGCACGGCGGGCGGCGTTTGCTGACGCCGGATTATCGGTTTCATTCAGACAGGTAGCTGGAACACGGAACCCGAACCCGGCGTCAATCGATTTTCAAGCACCTCCATTCTTTGCGTTAACCACTTAATTTAAAAGAGTTACAGGTCACAGAAAGCCATGAAATCGAAGACGAGCCCGGAGTTGACGAAACGCACGACGCGGCGCAGGTTTGCGAAAGAGGTCGGAGCGACACTGGTCGCCGGGCCTTTGGCGGCCTCGCTGGCGAAGGCGCAGACGCCCGCGAAGACCAGGCAAGCGCCCGCGCCGCCTGGTCCACAGCCGACTCCGGCGCAGCAGCAAAAACCTTCGCCGCTCGCTGAAGCCTATGCCGAGGTGGCCCGCGCGCGTTTCGGCGAGCGTCTCACGCCGGAGCAATTCGAGCAGGTCAGGAAAGACCTCGAAGGCAACGTGAAGACGGCGGAGCGCCTGCGCGGCTTCAAATTAAACAATGGCGACGAACCGGATTTCATCTTCTACGCTTAACTGGCGGGTAAGTCCTTACCCGACTCCGTTCACCTTTATGATTTCTGACGACACTCTCTTCTCTTCCATCAACGAGCTTGCGCCGCAGATACGGGCGCGGCGTATCTCTCCGGTCGAGCTGGCCGAACTCTCTCTTCAAAGATTGGAGAAGCTCGGCAAAGGTCTCGGCGCGGTGGCGACCATCATGCGCGACTCTGCGCTGGCGGAAGCGCGCGAGGCCGAGCGCGAGATTCGGCGCGGGCGTTACCGCGGCCCGCTGCACGGCATTCCCTACGGCGCGAAGGACCTGCTCGCCACGCGCAACGCCAAAACCACATGGGGCGCGACGCCCTACAAGGACCAGCAGTTCGATTCGGACGCGACCGTTATCAGGAAGTTGCGTGAGGCGGGGGCCGTCCTGGTGGCCAAGCTGGCGATGATCGAGCTGGCGGGCGGGATGGGCTACAACGAGGCCAGCGCCTCATGGACGGGCGCGTGCAGGACGCCCTGGAACACGGACTACTGGAGCGGCGGCTCGTCTTCCGGGCCGGGCGCGGCCGTCTCTGCGGGCCTGGTCTCTTTCGCCATCGGCTCGGAGACATCCGGCTCGATCATTACGCCGTCGGCCTTCTGCGGCGTCTCGGGGCTGCGTCCGACCTACGGCGCGGTCTCGCGTCACGGCGCGATGGCTCTCTGCTGGACGCTCGACAAGCTCGGGCCGATGTGCCGCACGGCCGAAGACTGCGGGCTCGTCTATGCGGCAATAGCCGGGCGCGACCCGCTCGACCCGACGACGAATAATTTCAGGAGCGTTGAGCCGAACGCGCCGCCGCTCGCCGCCCGGCAGACTCCGCGCCGGGGAAGGCCCGCATCAGACAGGCCGCGCCTCGCCGTGATGAAAGAGTCTTACGAGAAGGCGCAGCCCGAAGTCAGGGAGAATTTCCTGCGCTCGCTCGATGTCTTGAGGAAATTTGCGGACATCGAGATGGACGTGAAGCTGCCGGACTTTCCTTACGGGCCTGCGGTCGGGACGATTGTTGATGCCGAGGGCGCGAGCGCCTTCCGCGACCTGATCGAATCGGGGCGGGTCAAAGATTTGGCCTCTCCGACGGGACGCGTCGGCGGCTATGCGGCTTCGCTCGTGACGGCCGTTGATTATCTACACGCGATGCGGATGCGCGCGCCCATGCGCAGGGCCTGGGCCGAGATGTTCAGGAAGCACGGCCTGCTCGTCGCGCCTTCGCGCTCGACCGTCGCCTATCCCGTCAATAAGACTTTTGACCAGGCGTATCCTGACGTTGCCGCCTCGTCGCCCATCGGGGCCAGCAATCTGGTCGGAGTGCCCGCCATCACGGTCCCGAACGGTTTCGGCCAGAATGCTCTGCCGACCGGCGTCCAATTCGTGGGTCCGGCATGGAGCGAAGCCCTGCTTGTCCAGTTCGCCGCACGCTACCAGCAGTCAACCGACTGGCATCAGCGACCGCCCCCGCAAACCAAGTAGGATGAAGGATGAAGGATTAGGAATGAAGAATGAATAGGAATGAAGAATGAAGTTGCGCAGGCTTAAGGGAATCGGAGTGTGATGAGGCGTAGGGTGAGAGGTTGATTTTTCGAGTCGAGTAAGCATGCCCTCATCCCTCATCCAAGCGGCCTTGAGCCTTCCGTCTTGCTCTTCATCGGGTTGGCGAATGAGACGTTGAGTTCGACTGGAACGACGCGCTTGAAGGTGAAGAGGAATTTTTTGAACCGCCCGAAGACGTAGACGCGGCCCGTCACCGGCCAGACGGCCTTCGGCTGATTCCATTCGCCGACAGCGCCGAGCAGAGCGCGCGGCATGCTGATGTAGATGGTGATCGGTTCAGGCAGCAGGGCGGGCTTGCTCGTCGGCAGCTCGAACGGGTGATTGTAGTCGTCGATGGTCACGGGCGTGCCGTTGACGACCATGTCCTCGAAGGTCAGAAAGTCCACGTGTCCCCCCTGCTTGAGGGCCGCGACCGTGACGGGGATTTCCAGTGTGATGCCGAGCGGCGTGACGCGCGAGACGTGCGGCTCTCCGAACTCTATCAGCGCCTCTGCATCAGAGGCCGCGGCGGGAGCGACGGCCTCCCCCTCCTTCTTTGAGCCGCGCGGCCCCTTGATCTCCACCTTCGCGCGCTCGACCTTGTAGCCGCGTATCTCCTTCGGATAATCACGCGCCGTGCTGCTGGCGGTCGCGGGCCGCGCGGGCTGCTGCTTCTCCGGCTGCTGCGCGAAGGCAAAGGCCGACAGCAGCAACAGCGACGCGCAGACGGCGAGCGCCATCATCCGCAGGCTCCCCGGCCGCGCGCCGAATCCTCCAACACTCTTCGCCCCGTGATTTTCTGATTCTCTCATGCCGACCATCAACCCGATTATGAAGTTAGGCTGCGAGACCCGCGCCCTCGCCTCCCCGCCGCTCATGGCCCGAAGATTGACGCTCACTCCGCCATCGTTTGCCGAAGCCGCCGCGAGCGCAGAGAGGCCCAGGGGATGATGAAAGCAGGATGAAAGCGGTGTTATGCAAAGCGAGTAGTCCCGCCTTCACCCTCGCGGTCTTCATTCTTCATCCCTGCTTTTGAGCAGCCGCGGCAGGTCCAGAACGAGCGCAACCGTCCCGTCGCCGAGTTCCGTTGCGCCCTGGATGCCGCGCCAGCGCGCTGTGTGGCGGCCGAGGCTGCGCACCAGCACCTGATGCGGCCCGCCCAGCTCATCAACGGCGACGGCTATCTCTTTCATCTTCCGCCCCTCTGCTTCTCCAGTCGCGGACGCCGGGGCGCGGACGATGACAAGCGCCAGGCCGTCTTCACTGGGCGGGTTGCCCGGAGGCTGTCCGAGCAGCCTGCGGAGGCGGACAAGCGGCACGGGTGAGCCGCGCCAGCGAACCGCCTCGCCCCCTTCAGCGCCCGGCTCGACGCGACCGGCAGCGACGCGTAGGGACTCGGCCACATGTCTCGCGTCAATCCCGTAACGGCTTCCGGCAGAACCGATTAGGAGCAGCGGTAAGAGGGCCAGCGTGGTCGGCAGAAGCAGCTCGAAGGTCGTGCCCGCGCCCGCCTCGCTGGTGATGCGCAATTGCCCGCCCGCCTGCTCGACGGCACGCTCCACTATGTCGAGGCCGACGCCGCGCCCGGACGTGCTCGACACTGCGGCGGCGGTCGAAAAGCTCGGACGAAAGATAAGACGCAGGCTCTGCTCTTTTGTTAGCGACCTTCCGGCCTCTAAGAGTCCCTGCTCGGCGGCGGCGCGCGCGATGCGCTGCGGGTCAATCCCGCGCCCGTCGTCCGTCACTCTGAGCACGACGCGATTGCCTTCGGCCAGCGCTTCGAGCCTGACCCGTCCGCGCCTGCTCTTGCCCAGGGCGGCGCGTTCGGATGGCGTCTCGATGCCGTGGTCCACCGCGTTGCGCAGGATGTGCAGCAAAGGCTCGAAGATCGAGTCCGCGAGCGGCTTGTCCAGGCAGACCTGGCCGCCGGTGGTCTCAAAGTCAACCTCTTTACTCGTCGCGCGGGCGGCCATTCTCCCGGCACGCGCCGCGCGCTCCAGCGTCCGCCCGACCGGAACCATCCGCAACGCGATGAGGCGTTCTTCAAGCTCCAGAAAACTGCTGCGCAGGTGCGCGGCGCGTTCTTCCATCAACTCACGTTCGGCGCTCGGCAGCTCAAGCGCCAGAGCAGTTCCGAGCGCGGCGTCCGCTTCGGCCAGCAGCTCGTGCGCCGCCGAGATTATCGCCTCAAGCTCTTCCAGCTCGACGCGGACGTTGTTCGCCAGGGGGCTTGCGGCCCGCAGCTCTGCGCCCTCCGAACGCTCCTCTGCATCCGGTTCGTCGCCGGTGCTCTCCGGCTTCCCGTCGGCCCCGACCTGAAGCTCGGCCAGCGAGATCGAATCGAACGGAGCGAGGCGCGCCGCCAGCTCCTCCGGGCCTGCCTGGGCGGCGTAGAGAATGCGGAAGGTAATCTGCTCGGACGAATCGCCCTCGACGGCAGGCTGTGTCGCAATCAGCTCGCCGTCTTCGGCCAGCGCGTCGCTCAGATTACGAAAGCTCTCGTCAAAGGTGGCCAGCTCGAACTTGGCTTTGACGGCATAGACGCGTGCGCCTTCGGCGGCCGTCTCCCGTAAGCGGTGCTCTTCATACTGCGTCAGCGAGCGTGCGATCTCTTCGGGCAGGGACGCGAGGAGCGGTCGTTCCGGCGATGTGGCGGCGGCGCTCCCGTCCCGGCCTGCGAGTTGACGCAGGTGTGCGAGGAGGGTCGCGGGCGGCGGGGGCTCTGAGCCTGCGGCGGCCGCGCTCAGGCTCTGCGAGATGGCGTCGGCGGCATCGTCAAAAGCATCTATCGTCGTCTCGTCGAGCGAGAGGTGGCCCATCCGCGCGCGGTCAAGCAGCGCCTCGAACTCGTGCGCGATCATCATCGTGGTCTCAAGCTCGACGGTCGCGGCGGAGCCCTTGAGGGTGTGAACGTGACGGAAGATTCTGGCGATCAGCTCGCGGCGTGCGCGCCCTTCCGCGTGCCGCGCGCGCAAAGCCTTGAGGTCGCCAAACAGAACTTCGATTAAATCTTCGGCTTCGGCCAGGAATTCGTGCAGGGCCTGATCGCGCATGAATAGATGGTAGCTGGTAAATAGCTGATGGTGGATGCTAAATAGACGAACCTTTTATCTATTGACCGTTGACCCTCTATTTACTTGTCGGAGTCATCAGGACGAGGAAGCGGCGCTTTGGTCCCCGTCGTCCTCGTCGTCGTCCGCGTCCGGTTCGGAATCTTCCGAGGTCGTATCCTGCTGCGGATGTTGTTCGTCCAGGTCGCGCTTGACGGCGTCGAGAATGCCGTTGATGAACTGCGTCGCCTCGTAGGTCGAGAAGCGGCGCGCGATTTCGAGGGCTTCGTTGATGGCGACGGTGCGCGGCGTCGGCTCGTACATGAACTCGTAGACGGAGAGCCGCAGGATGTTACGGTCAACGATGGCCATCCGCGAGATGCGCCAGTGCTCGGCGCGCGAGCGAATCCGCTCGTCGAGTTCGGCCAGGTGCGAGAGCGTGCCGACCGCCAGGCGTGTCGCAAACTCGCGCGCGGCCTCTTCGACATCCGCGTCGCCCAGCTCAGCCCAGTAGATACGCACCAGCTCGTCGGCGCGCATCTCCGAAACATCAGCCGCAAAGAGCATTTGCAAGGCGCATTCACGCGCCTTACGCCTTGAACCCATAATACTTCAGTAACAGGTAACGGGTGACGGTTGACAGGACAAAAGCAGCTCTCTTGTCATCTCTTACTTGTCACCTGCCACGGCTTGATAAAGATTGACCAACTCGACGGCCGACATGGCGGCCTCGAACCCCTTGTTCCCGGCCTTGACGCCCGCGCGATCAATCGCCTGTTCCAGCGTATCGGCCGTCACGACCCCGAAGACGACCGGCACGCCCGTCTCCATCCCTGCCTGCGCGATGCCCTTAGTCACTTCGCCCGCGATGTAATCGAAATGCGGAGTCTGCCCGCGAATGATCGTGCCCAGGCAGACGAGCGCATCGTACTTGCCAGAAGCGGCCAGCTTGCGTGCCAGCAGCGGAATCTCGAACGAGCCCGGAACTTTGAAGAGCGTGACCATCTGCTCGTCCGCACCGAGGCGTTCCAGGGCGTCGAGCGCGCCTTCGACCAGCCGCGAGGTCAGGAAATCATTCCAGCGACTCGCGATAATCGCAAAGCGAAAGCCCTCTGCGTTGAGGCGTCCTTGATGCGTGACAGGCTGCAAGCGTTTCTTCGATGGCTCCGGTTAGAATTTATCAGTATGCACAGGCAGTATAGGTGAAGCCGGGAGGCGTGACAAGTTTCGAGCCAGCAGGGGCCGGGCTCTACGTCGGGGGCGCGGCGAACCGGGCTATCTCCCCCTGAAAACGGGCCGCCGCTTCTCCAGAAAGGCGGTCGTCCCCTCGCGCACGTCCTCCGTCGCGAAGAGACGGCTAAAGAGTTCGGCTTCGAGCGCGAGCCCTTCCATGAGCGGCAGCGAGAGCCCGCGCGTGACGGCTTCGAGGCAGGCGCGGATGGCCAGAGGCGCAAGCTCTGCAATCTCGCCCGCCATCGCTGCGGCCGCGGGCATCAACCCGGCCGGAGCGACCACGCGATTGACGAGCCCCGTGCGCAATGCTTCGTCGGCGGTCACTTCCGCGCCCGCCAGCATCATCTCAAAGGCGCGGCCGCTGCCGACGATGCGGGCCAGGCGCTGCGTCCCGCCGTAGGCCGGAATAAGGCCCAGCCGCGTCTCCGGCAGGCTGAAGCGAGCGCGCGTCGAGGCGATGCGCATGTGACAGGCCAGGGCCAGCTCGCAGCCGCCGCCCGCCGCCACCCCTTCAACGGCGGCGATAACGGGCACGCCGCAGCCTTCGATCAATTCGCAGACCTCCTGCCCGCCGCTTGAGACGCCCGCAGCCTGCTCCGCGTCGAGCCCCGCCAGCTCGCCGATGTCCGTCCCGGCGGAGAAAGCCCTTCCGCCCTCGCCCGCCAGGATGACGGCGCGAATCGCCCGCTCGCCCCTGATGCGCTCGAAGGCTGCCCTTAGCTCCGCCAGCATCCCGCGCGAGAGAGCGTTGAGCTTCTCCGGCCGGTTGAGACGGACGAACGCTATCTGCCCCTGAGATTCAAAGATGATGCTCATCGGATAGCTCAAAGCTCAAGGCTCAAGATTCAAAAGTTCAGGCGCGGCTTCCGGCTTTGGGCCTTGAGCTTTGAACCTCGGACCGCCTTTAGACGAGGCTCATCGGCGTCGGGTTCTTCGGGTCGGTGGTGTAGTCGTAGAAGCCGCGCCCCGATTTGCGGCCGTAGAGCCCGGCCAGGACCATCCGCTTGAGCAGCGGCGGCGGCGCAAAGCGCTTCTCACGAAACTCGTTGAACATGATCTCGGCGATGTAGTAGGTCGTATCGAGCCCGACGAAATCGCCGAGCGTGAAAGGCCCCATCGGATAACCGCAGCCGAGCTTCATCGCGTTGTCAATGTCAACGATACTACCGACGCCCTCTTCGAGCGCGCGAATCGCGTCGAGCATGTAGGGCACGAGCAGGCGATTGACGATAAAGCCGGTCGAATCTCCGGCGCGCACAGGCGTCTTGCCGAGCCGTTTGCCGAAGTCCACCGCCTGCTCATAGACATCTTCGTCCGTCAGAATCGTCCGCACGACTTCGACCAGCTTCATCAGCGGGACAGGGTTAAAGAAGTGCATGCCGATGAAGCGTCGCTGGCGCTCGGGCGGCGTCGCCGTCATCATCTCCGTGATCGAGATGGACGAAGTGTTTGAAGCGAAGATCGTCTCCGGCTTGCAGATGCCGTCGAGCTGGCGGTAGGTGTCGCGCTTGATGTCCAGGTTCTCGATGATCGCTTCGATGATGATGTCGCAATCTGCCAGCTCGTCCAGCGAGGTCGTGCCCGACAGGCGTGCGCGCGTGTCCCGCTGCTGGTCGGCGGTGATGGTTCCCTTCTCCGCAAACTTGGAGAGGGACTTTTCAATCCCGGCGAAGCCCTTCTGGATGAGTTCGTCCGAGACTTCGCGGACTACTGTTTGAAAGCCTGCGCTGGCGGCCGTCTGCGCGATGCCCGAACCCATCAGGCCGCAGCCGAGCACGCCTACTTTTTTGATTTCCATTTCTGCTGTCTCTCCTCTAAGCGCTCTCTCTATTCGGAGAGCGATGTTCTCGAAAATTGGTCTTATCTATTTATCGCCGGGGAATCTTTGGAATCCTTCTCGGGCGACGGCGGCTGCTCGATCACGATGCCGTACTTTTCCCCATCGGTTTTAATCCACTCGTCTCGCTTCGCCACCCAGGAGTCGAGCGCCGAGTCAAGCGCTTGCTCCTGCGCACGGATGCGCTGCCTGTCGAGCCTGGCGCGCAGCTGGGCCAGGTATTCGCGTGTGCGCGTGAGCAGCGCCTTCAAATCGTCGCGCAGCGCGCGGGCACGCTCGTCCGGCGGCCCGGCATCGTCGAGCGCCTTAATCGCCGCTTCAATCCCGCCCGCCTCCCCCTTGACGCGGGCGGCACTAAAAGCATTCAGGCCGCCGTTGAGCGCATTGATATAGCCGATAAGCTCCGATTGGTCGTCTACGGTCACAGGCGCGCTCGCCGCGTTGGCCGGAGCGGTGTGCACATTGTAGCGGCGCGCGACCATGACGAAGCTGACGACGACGAGCAGGAGCGCGGCGGCTTGCAGGACGTGCCAGGAGACGGAGACGCTGGTGCGCTCGCCCGGCCGTTTGTACCCGACCATCAGCGCCAGTGCGGCCCCCGCGCCGAGCCCGCCGAGGTGCGCGGCATTGTCTATGAAGCCGCGCCCGAGATAGCCTATGAAGAGATTGAGCAGGATCATCGGCAGCAGCCCCGTGCCGAAAGCACGCTTGAAGCCTTCCGGCAGCTCGCGGCGAAACTTGATGCCGAAGACGAAGAGCACGCCGACCAGTCCGAAGAGCGCGCCCGATGCTCCCGCCGAAGGGGTGTCCGCCTGCTTGAAAAGAAAACGGCCCAGCGAGTTGAGCGGCACGCCCGGCCTGACCGTCAGGTAGCTCGCCATCACACCGGCCGCACCCGTCAAGACCCAGAAGACGACGAACTTGGCCGAGCCGTAGAGCTTCTCGACATAAGGGCCGACGACCCACAGGCTGTACATGTTGACCATCAGGTGAATGAGATTGACGTGGATGAAGACCGGCGTCACGAAGCGCCACCACTCGTGCTGACGGTTAATCATCGAGTTGAGCTTCGCGCCGTAGGCGATCAGGACCTGAAAGGGAAACTCCGAGAGGGCGTTGTTGCCCATCCCGCTCGCAGACCACATCAACATGAAGACGAAAATGTTGGCGATGAGAAAGATGATAGTGAAGATGTAAGGGCGGTTGAGGACGGCGCGCGCGAAACGCATCGTTTCATGGTCGTGCGCCGGGCGCGGCGGTTTCTCGGCCTCAACGGCAGTGCTCGCCGCGCCGCAGACCGAGCACGTATTCTCGCCCGCTCCGACGAGTGCCCCGCAATTGCGGCAGATGCTCGGTCGCCCCACGTAGTCGGGCTGGCTCAACTGGCTTTCAGACAATCCCTTTGACGCTCCTGAGCCTCACGCTTCGCAAACCCACCTCCCGGCCGCCTCCGCCTGGCGCGCTCCGCCAATCCATCACAAAGGCGTGGAACCCGACCGCTTCTGTCCAGACTGGAGTGGTTCAGAAGGATTCTACACTGAAGCGCAACATAGTGTCATGCCGCGTCGAAAGTGAGCAGCGGGTAAGCAGTGAGCAGTGAGCAGTAAGCGTGAGCAGTAAGCAGTGAGCAGTTAAAGAAGGAACCCGCTGGCTGCTCATCGCTCGACGCATGTTGTTTACCGCTCACGGCTCACCATCTACCGCTCACTGCTCATCACTTACAGCTTACAGCCTACTGCTCACAGCCTATTGCTCACTGCTGACTACTCACCGCCTACTGCTCACCGCTTACTGCTCACTGCTTACTGCTTACTGCTCACTCTTCCTCGATCTTCCCCTGCGCCTTGATTTCGCGGGGAGTGCTGGCGCTGGCGCTGATTTCCACGGGCGCGCGCCAGATGAGGGTCTTGATGCGGCACGTGCCGGTGTTGTCCTGGCGGCAGTAATAGAGCGTCAATTCGATGCGGAGCGCCGTCGTTCCCGTGCCGAGAACGTGCAGGGGGATGCGCAAAGGCAGATGTAAGCCTTTGTCCGTGCGCGCGGTCACAAGCGATTTCGCGGCCGGGTCGAAGGCGATCAGCGCGGCGCTCTTCTCGATGGAGATTTGATAGCGCTGCGGCGCGGATGGGTTCAGGTGATAGCCCGCGGGCAGGGCCACATCAACGAGGAGCGCGCCGTCCGTCCGTGCGCGCAGGCGCTGGGGCGCGAGCCTCGCTTCCTCCGCGTTGGGCGCTGCGGCGCGGGCTTCCGCTTCCCTGCCCGCACCGGCCGCGGGCGGCTCCAATCCCTTGAGCTTGAGCGTCGCGGTGGCTCCCGTCTTCAGCTCGACGACGCGCACGGCATGATTGTTGGTGTCCGCGACGTAGAGCCTGCCGCTGGTCACGCTGATGCCGCCCGGCTCGTAGAAGGAGGCGGGCGCTGCGTCCGACTGTCCCGGTTTGCCTGTGCCGAAGAGCGTGCGGACGGTGCGCGCGAGCGGGTCCAACTGCTTGAGCTTGTGATTATAGGTATCTGCTATCAGGAGCTTGCCGTCCGTCATGGCCAGGCCCAGCGGGTGCTGCAAGCGCACATCGTCGCCCTCTCCGTCCACGTCCCCGAAATCGAAGAGGTCGCCGCCCGCCAGCGTGCGGACCTCGCCCGTCGCCAAGTCAATCGCACGAATGATGTTCGACTCGCTGTCGGCGACGTAGAGAGTCTTTCCGTCGGTCGCCAGGCCCGAAGGCTGCGCGAATCCGGCCATTTCCGCCGGGCCGTCCTTGCGTGCCTCGCGCCCGGACCCGGCAAAGGTCGAGACCCGCTGCTTCTCAAGATCGAGCCGCCAGATTTGATGCGGCCCGGCCATCGCTATGTAGAGGTCGTGCCCGGCGAGCTGTAAATCCCAGGGCGAGTTCAGGGCGATAGAGCGGGCCGCGCCCTCTTCGCCATACGCCTGCGACTGTTTGCCAGTGCCCGCAACGGTCTCGACCGTGCGCGTCTTCAAATCAACGCGGCGAATCAGGTGATTCTCCGTATCGGCGACAAAGAGCGAGTCGCCAGCGAGCGCCATTCCCTGCGGGCGATAGAACGCGGCGCGGTCGAAAGGGCCGTCGTCAGCGCCGCGCGCGCCCGTCCCGACGGTTTCGAGCAGAGTCCCGTCGAGCTTTGTAATGACGATGCGGTTGTGATTTGAATCTGCGATGAAGAGGCGCTCGCTCTTTTCGTCGGCGAGCACTTTGCCCGGAAAGGCCAGCGGCAGCTCGCCCACCTTCGCGCGTTCGAGCGCGAGCCGCAGCGGCTGCTCGTTCAAATCGCCGCGCTTGCGCGACTCCGTGATGGCATCCGCGATGGCCTCGTCTATCACTTCATAGTTGCCCTCGCCGGAGATCGCGCCGATGACGTAGCCCGCCGGGTCAATCAGCACCTGCGTCGGCCAGCCGCGCACGCCGTAGCTGTTCCAGATTTTGAAGTCCGCGTCGTTGACGACCGGGTGCTCCAACTCGTAGCGCAGGATGATGCGGCGGATGTTCTCCGTCTCCTTCTCGTTCTGGAACTTGGCGGAGTGCACGCCGATGACGACCAGCTGGTTGGCGTATTTTGCTTCGAGCCGCTTGAGGTCCGGGATGATGTGGATGCAGTTGATGCAGCCGTAGGTCCAGAAATCCAGGAGCACTACTTTGCCCTTGAGCGCCGCGAGCGAGAGCGGCTTGTCCGTGTTGAGCCAGCCGCGCCCGCCCGTCAGCTCCGGCGCACGCACGCGCCCCTGCCACCTTAAAGACATGATGGGAGCACCTTCGTCCGAAAAAGTATTGAGCGATTGAGCACGACCCGGCATCATGCACAAGATTAGCGCCAGCGCCAGCACAGCGCCCCGCCCGGTCAACATTCGGCCCCGTTCGAGCATCAAGCAATCCATCCTCCGAAACATTAAAGCCCCTTTGCGATAAAGCCGCAAGCGGAAGAGATTTAATTATTGATTCATCTGGTCATTGATTCATTGATTCATTGAGAGATTGATTCATGGAACTACCCGCTGAATTACTAAACGAGTAAATGATGACATCGAGCAATGAATCAATGATTAAATCTCTTCCGCTTTACACGATTCTCGGCGTCATGTTAGAACCGCAGACGGCTGGACTTAAACTATGAGCGAGCAGCAGAGAGATGCGACGAAAGGGCCTGAGCGCGAGCGCCGCGAATTGATGGTTGCAAGAGCGGGCGGGCGGCGCATCGGTGTCTTCGCGGATGAGGCCAGCGGGGTGACGCAGTGGCGCGTGCCGACGCCGTTGCCGCACGCGCCCGCCGCTGTCCTCGGCGTAGCCAGCGCGCGGGGACGGATGCTGACCATCCTTGACCCGCTGGCGCTGCTCGGCGAGCCGCAAACGGGCGCGGATGGCGGCGCTGGCCGGGTCATCATAGTCCTGCGCGGCGACGAGCAGCTGGCGCTCGCCGTTGACGATGTGGACGGCACGAGAGAGATTTTCGTTGACGAGATTTCAGAAGATGCGGCCGGTGGCGCGCCCGGCGTTCGCGGCATCCTTCAAGCCGCGGGCGACCCCATCACCGTCCTCGACAGCAAAGAGCTGTTCGCCGCCGCCATGCTGGGAGCCGAGCGCCGCCGTCTTCGCTCCTGAGAGTCTACAAGAGAGCAGGCAAAGCCAGGGCGGCCATTCCTTCATGGCTCGTCAAACTATTCTGGTCGAGATGTTTAGCTGGCTTCGGAAAAGGTCAGCGGGCGCGGTTGTCGTGTCAAACGGGTCGTCTAAAAGCGGGCGTCGGCGTCTCAAAACCGTCGTGTAAAAACGGAAACGGCGCAGCCTCACTCTGCGCCGTTTCCCCCTCAATCCTAAGAAGAATCGTGGTGGGCGGATACATTCAGCATCAACCCTGTTGCCGTGTATCTTACCTGCTTTAACTCCCCTGTCAACGCAAAATTTCTTGCAAGCACCTAAACATAAATGTGCTATAGTTTTACTTACCACCCTCGGCAACCCTGGACGTGGGAATCAAGGCGGCGGGCTTGTTAAGAAGCCTCGCCGCCTTCTAATTTATCGGGTCAAAAGCAGTGGCAGGGGCGCTTTAGTAACGCCGCTCAAGGTTGTAATCGCGCAGGCGGCGATAGAGCGTGGAAGGCGAGATGCCGAGCATCTCAGCGGTCTTGCCGCGATGCCAGCCCGTCTGTTCGAGGGCGGCCAGAATCTGCTGGCGTTCGACATCGCGCAGCGAGGTGGGCGAGGCAGAGGCCGCGGACGGGTTGAAGGAGTTCTGCGCGGGCGTCTCGCCGGTCACGCCAGCGCTCTGAGGGCTCGCGGCAGCCGGTGCGGCCAGGGGCCTGACGACTTCCGGCGGCAGCTCGGCCGTCGTAATGCGCCCGTCGTTGGAGAGCAGGACGGCGCGCTCCAGGCAGTTGCGCAGCTGACGAACATTGCCGGGCCAGCCGTAAGAGCGCAGCGCGGCCATCGCTTCGGGCGTCAACTCGGGCGGCTTCGGCCCGGCGACCAGCTTCAGGAGATGCTCGGCCAGAGGCTCTATGTCTTCGGGTCTCTCGCGCAGCGGGGTCAGGGCAATCTGGAAACCGTTGATGCGATAGAGCAGGTCGGCGCGGAAAGTGCCGTCGGTGACGACCGCGTCGAGATTGCGATTGGTCGCAGCGACGATGCGGACGTTGACTTCGACCTTGCGGACGCCGCCGACGCGGTAAAAGGTGCGCGTCTCGATGGCGCGCAGCAGTTTCGATTGCAACTGCGTCGGCAGCTCCGTGATTTCGTCCAGAAAGAGCGTGCCGCCGTCGGCCAGTTCGATGAGGCCCAGCTTGCGCCCCTTCGCGCCGGAGAAGGCGCCCGCCTCGTAGCCGAAAAGCTCGGATTCGAGGAGCGATTCCTGAAAGGCCGCGCAGTTGAGATCAACGAAGGAAGCCTCTGCGCGAGTCGAGAGACGATGAATCGCGTGCGCGATCAACTCCTTGCCCGTGCCCGACTCGCCCGTTATCAGGACGGAGGCGTCCGAGGGCGCGACGCGCTCGACGAGCCGGATGGCCTCGCGCATCGCCACCGAGCTGGAGATGATTTCGGGCATCTGCGACTGGCGGGCCAGCTGCTGGCGCAGGCGTTGATTGTCAACGCGCAGGCGGCGCTTTTCGGCTGCCTGCTTGACGAGCGCGTCAAGCTCCGTGATGCGATAGGGCTTCGAGAGGTAATCGTAAGCGCCCAGCTTCATGGCCTCGATGGCCGTCTCGACGGTAGCATGGCCGGTGAGCATGATGACCTCGGGCGGATTGGGCCGCTCGTGCACGCGGCGCAGCAGCTCCATCCCGTCCATCCGCGGCATGTTGATGTCGCAGAGCAGCACGTCCACGTTGCCCTCTTCGAGGCGACGCAGCGCCGCTTCGCCGTCGGGCGCAACGTCCACCCTGTAGCCCAGACGTTGCAGCTCCTTCTGGATCACCAGGCGCAGGTTCGCCTCATCTTCGGCAACAAGGAGTCTCGCGGGTTGAATCTCGCTCAAGTGGTTGGGTCTCCGTCGTCTGGGATAGCGGCCGGGAGCGACATCGTGAACGTCGTGCCGACGCCGACCGCCGACTGGACATCAAGGCGTCCGCCGTGCTCCGCCACAATACCATAACAGACGGCCAGTCCGAGCCCCGTTCCGCGCCCGACCTCCTTCGTCGTGAAAAACGGGTCGAAGATTTTGGTCAGGTTGCCGGGCGCGATGCCGTGCCCGGTGTCGCTGACTTCGATCAGCACGTGCCCGTCTTCATTGCGCCCGCGCAACGTCAGGCAGCCGCCCTCCGGCATGGCGTCAATCGCGTTGGTCGCCAGCGCGATGACGGCCTGCTGCAACTGCCCTTCGTCGCCGGTCACGCGCGCGACATCGTCTGAGACCTCCACTTCGATGCTCAACTGGTCGCCGCGCCGCTGGTGCGCGACGAGCCGCGCCGCCGAATTAATCACGTCCGAGATGTTGACGGGCAGGTGCTCGCCCGCGCGCGTCCGGCTGAAGTCGAGCAGTCCGTTCGTGATGGACTTGCAGCGGAAAGCCTCGCTGCGAATCAGCCCGAGATATTCGCGCAGGTCTTCGACTTCGGGCGAAGAATCGAAGCCTCCCTCGCGGAGCCGCGATTCGAGGGCTTCGGCGCAGGCCGAGATGGTCGCCAGAGGGTTATTGATCTCGTGAACGACGCCGGCGGCGAGGCGTCCGACGGCCGAGAGCTTTTCGGCGCGCGCGACGGCGCGATTGGCCTCGACGCGCGCGCTGATGTCTTCGCCGAGCGTGATGACGTGTGAGACCTCGTCGGCTTCCCTGGCGCGCATCGGAATCTTGCTGACCAGCCAGTGCTTCGTCTCGCCGTCCGGCGTAGTCGTCTCCTGCTCTATCCGCTCGATCTCGCCCGTCTCGAAGGCGCGCGCGAATTCGCGTTGGAGAATTTCGCGCTTCTGCCTGGTCAGCACGTCGAAGATGTTGCGGCCGAGCACGTCGCTGCGCGGAATGCCCTGCCCGCCCAGCTCTCGGTTGCGGTTCCAGGCGACGACGCGGTAATCGCGGTCCACCGCGTAGAGCGAAAGCGGCAGGCTGTCAATGATGGCCTCCGTGAAGCGGCGCTGCGCCTCGGCTTCGGCCGTGCGCCGCGCGACCTCCTTGGCCAGCGTGGCGGAAGACTCGCGCGCCGCCTGGTAAAGAGATGAGACGTGCGCGGCCAGGGCGGCCTGCTGCGCCGCCGCATCCACCAACCGGGATTGCGTCTCGCCGCAATCCTCCGGCTGATCGAAGCCGACGACGACCAGCCCCTTCGTGCGCCCGCGAAAGCGCAGCGGCGCGACGTACTCGACGCGGTGCAGCTCATCCTTGAAGAGCAAGCTCTCTGCCGCGTCGAGCAGCATGGAGCTTCTCGACGCGGACGAAGCGAGCCAGGCGTGGACGCGATCAAGGTAGAGGAGCGGGGCGTCTTCCGCGCTGCCTTCGCGGTCAAAGGCGCAGACGACCGGCTCATTCTCATTGATGTTCAGGACGGCCGCGCAGAGGACCGCGCCGACGCCCTCGTAAGTTGCTCCGGCGAGGTGACGCGCGACCTGCTCCGGCTCAAGCGCGCGCAGCAGGCCGCGGCCGAGGTCCACCAGGAAACGCAGCTCAAGATTGCTGCCGACGAGCGCCCATTCGCGCTGCGCGCTGACCAGGTGCGTGCCGACGCGAATCAGTATCTCGCCCGCGGTTGAAGACTTGACGATGTAGTCGTCCGCCCCGGCGGCAAAGGCTTCGACCTTGCGATTCTCGTCGTCGCTGGCCGAAAAGATGATGATGGGCAGTTGCTTGGTCGCAGCCTGTGCCCGCAGGAGACGGCAGAGCGCGAGCCCGTCCACGCCCGGCATCTCCACATCGAGCACGACCAGGTCGCAGTGCTCCTTGTGCAGCAGGCTCAAGGCAGAGGGCGCGTCCGCCGCCGTGATGGCGCGGTGGCCGCCGCGCTCCAGAATACGGCAGAGCCTGCGACGGGCGCTCGCCTCGTCGTCAACGATCAGGAGCGTCGCCCCTCTCATCATGTTATTGGAAGATGCGGACATCAGCGCAAGGCAAAAGACGGGTCAATAGTTAATGGTAAATGGTGAATGGAAGCCGCTTTTCTCCATTGACGATTGACCATTGGCCATTGACTATTCATCAATAAGGCCATCCTCTAAAGATTGAAAGCGAAGCCGCCGGGTTTGTCAAGACAAGCCAAAATAAAAGGGCGCAAGCCAAAGAGTTGTAGCCCCGGCAGGGGGCTATCCGATTCCAACGCTGGAATTGAATAGCCCTCTGCCGGGGCCTTTCCCTCTGAGCCGTCTTGGAATTCCGCTCGGCCGGTGGCCCGCGCTCTCCTGCGCTCTTATTTGCGTGCGGTCTTTAGCTCAAGGATTTGGAGGCGCTGCTGTAGGTCGTCTGCGCGGCGCGTGGCCTCGTGCGCGAAAAGGAGCGCGAGCGCGGCCATTGTCAGCGCCGCGACGACGAAGCCCCACTGCCTGGTGCGCTGTGCCCCGAGCCGCGCCCGGCGCGACGACTTGCCCTGCTCGTCCAGAGCGCGCAGGAAGCCCGCGCCCGCGTTTCCGGCATCGGTATGTTTCAGCTCCGCCAGCCATTGCTCGTCGAAGTGATGAAGAACGTGATAGCTCATAAATAAGCCCGGAAAAGGTCGAGGGTTTGCGCAGGCAAGAGGAAAGGAGAAGGATTTAAGGCCGCTCCTCGTTGCGCTTTTTACCCCTCTCCCTTTGTGCCTCTCCCCTTCTCGTTGTTAATTGATGGCCGTGGAAGTCAGCTTGTCCGTGTCGAGGTCAAGGGCGGATTCGACCTGCCCGTTAAGCCTCAGGCGGCGCTGTTGCTTATGCGAAGACTTGGCCGCGTACATGGCCTGGTCGGCGGCAATCAGCAGTTGGTCCAGGGTTTCGCCGTCAATCCCGTAGGTGGACGAGCCGACGCTGATGCCGACGCGCGCCTTATGCTCTGCGCGGACGTGCAGAGAGAACCGCGAGACGACCGTCTCGATGCGCTCGCGCAGCTCTTCGACCTGCTCGCCGATCAGGTCCGGCACGATGGCGACAAACTCGTCGCCAGCGTAGCGCGCCAGGAAATCATACTCGCGGAGCTGGGCCTGGATGAGACGCGCTATTTCGCGCAGCATCTTGTCGCCGATGCGATGCCCGTAGGTGTCGTTGACCAGCTTGAAGTCGTCTAGGTCGAGCATGACGACCTGGAAGGGACGGTTGGCGCGGCGCGCGCGCGAAGCCTCCTGCTCGAAGCGCAGGTACATGCAGCGCGCGTTGGGCAGGCCCGTCAGCGGGTCGGTCAGCGCGTTGGATTCCGCCTCGGCGTGATGCATCGCGTTGAAGAGCGCGTCGGAGGCCAGGCGCGTGACCATCTCAAGGAGCCGCATGTGGTCGTCCGTGTACTCGCTCAGTTCCAGCGAATAGACGGAGAGAGCGCCGAGCAGCCGTTCGTCCTTAATCAGCGGCAGCGAGGTCATCGTCCGGTATTCGCTGTCGGGGCCAAGCGCGACGCCCTCGAAATCGAGCATCGGGTCAATGCGATTGACGGGGCGACGATTGCTCAGGGCGAACCCGGTCACGCCTTCGCCCGGCGCAACGCACCTGTCGCGCAGTGCTTCAGCGTTCTTCCCGGCGACGTGCGAGGCGGTCGCGTAAGCCTTCAGCTCGTCGTAGAGATAGACGACGCAGGTATCGAAGGGAACGACGTGCCCCACCTTGTTGACGAGAATCGAAACCGTGTCTTCGATGTCGAGCGACGAGCCGAAGGTGCGCGCGATCTCGTAGAGCGCGTAGACTTCCCTGTGCGCGTTCTTGATGTGGTCATAGGCCATCAGGGGCGCGCGGTCCTTGTGTTGCTGAACGTCAACTTCGGCCAGCGCGCGCGGCTCGCACTCCTCGTTGGTATAGCCCGCCTGTTCGAGACCGAGCGCGGCAATCTCCGCTTCAAACTCCGAGAGGTGAGAGAGAAACTGGTTGACGACCTGCGGGTCGAAGTGCGTCCCGGAGCCGCGGATCAGGAGCGCGACGGCTTCGTCACGCGTCATCCCGCGACGGTAGGGGCGGTCTTCGCGCACGGAATCGAAGCAGTCTACGACCGAGATGATGCGCGCCGTGATGGGAATCTCCTCGCCCTTGAGCCCGTCCGGATAGCCGAGCCCGTTCCATTGCTCGTGATGATGCCGGACGATGGGCACGACCGGATACGGGAAATTGACGCGCTCCAGAATCTCCGCGCCGACGGTCGTGTGAATCTTCATCTTCTCGAACTCGGCGGTCGTCAGCCTGCCCGGCTTGTTGAGAATGTGATCGGGGACGGCCAGCTTGCCGACATCATGGAGCAGCGCACCGGCCTTGAGCGCCTCGATCTCGTTGTTCGAGAGATTGAAGACCCTGCCCATCCCGGCGGCAAAGATTTGCACGCGGCGGACGTGGCAGTGTGTCGTCTGGTCCTTGGCGTCAATGGCTGTGGCGAGGGCTTCGACGGTGGCCAGGTGCAGGCGGCTCAAATCGTCGGCCTGGCGCGTCTTCTCTTCAACGCGCGCGAAATAGACTTTGTAGGTCGCATAAATCGCGGCGATGACGGGCACGGCCAGCAGCACGTAGAGAAAGCCGAAGGCCGAGATGGTGACGTAAATCAGGGCCGCCGTCGTGGCCGCCGCGATGAAGCTGAAAGCAGTCCAGAGATAGCCTTCGCGCCAGAAGGTCAGGAAGGAACGGCGGTTTCTAAGTGTGTACATGGTGGCGATTGAAAAGCCGTTCAAGAGATATTGTAAGCTGGCCATCACGGCAAGAGGGACGAGCAGGTGATCCGGTCGCAGGGCACGCATCCCGAGCGGCACGTCGGGCAGCCGCGCGTAAGCGGCCAGCGTGTAGTAAAAACCGTTGCCCGCGATAAAGGCGATGACGGCCATCATGGCGGGCGCGCAGAGCCAGCTCGACGCGCGTTTCGTATGGCGCATCGAACCGGCCAGCGCATCCAGCACGCTCAGGACAACCGCCGCCGGGATGCCCAGAAACATGACGCTGAGAAAAGTGAACGTATCGCTGACGGTGATCCGGGCGGTCGTCCCCGGAATGGCAATCGGATAAGAGCCCGTCACCATGATGAGCCCGAGCAGCGCGAGAAACTGCGCCCACTGCACAGTGTTGAAGGAGAGGCATTGATAAAGCCCCCACGCGCCCGTCAGCGTGCCTGCGGCAACAGTCACGGACCAGTAGATTCTGGCCGCGCCGTTGTAATCAGACATCTCTATGAATTTCACTTACTTTCTCCAGTCATCAAGACCGCAGCAGTAGTAGTAGTTATTAGAGCGTCAAAGCCTAGAGAACACCCGTGCTCGTTCCATCGGAAAGCAACCCCGCGCTCGTCCCATCCGTCTCGATTAATGCAACCCTCGCCGGTCGCCGCACCCCGCCACCCCCGGGGTTGTGTCCGCGGCCGGGGCGAAGGCCGGGAGCAACTCGGCATTCGTCCCCGGCCGACAGGACGGGCAAGAGGCGGCCCGGCTAAGCCCGGCGCGCCTGTCTCTGGGGGTGAGATTTCGGTCTAGCGAGCGGCCCGCCGTTTCGCACGGCAGCATTCCCTGCTCCGGCGGTCAACGCCTCGCTACGGTTTGTCAAAGTGGTGCGGCTATCGGACCCCGTGCGGTGGGTCCGTGAAGCGCTTTCACGCTTCTAGCCGCGCCCTTTACATAACAAGCCCCGTGCCGCGTCTCCGGCTCGCCCCTTTATCCGCATAAACTCTTATTTAACTTGGACTTAGAGAGAGCGACGGTTTCTGCCGCGCGGCTCCCGGGCGGGCGGGGCGTCAGGGTGACAGGTCAAACTGATAATCCGGTCATATTTTGACCGAACGAACGGGCCCGCATTGCCCGGGCGTGCCGGGCCGCGGCCGCGGCGGGAAAAGAGGCGCGCCTTTTGGCCTGCATCCGGCCGAGTTTACGCGGGCCGCGCCGGGCTGTGAGGAACCTCTGCGACCTCCGTTGCGGCGCATCTCTCGGGTACTTCACGCAGTTATCCGGCTCAAGCTGGTCCAGCGCTTTGACAATTAAGGCCCGAGACAGTAATTTCGGAACAGACGAATTTTCAGCAAAGGAGCATTCTCACTTACAAGTAAACTATGGCGAAGTCCGGGCATAAAGGTATCAGCCGCATCGATCAAGAGAAACGGAAAACTCATGGCTGGTACGTCAGAGTTAGATTCGATGGGGTACAACGATCAAAATTCTTCAGCGATGAATCCAACGGGGGCCGCGAAAAAGCTCTCGAAGCGGCCGTCCGTTTCCGCAACCGCCTGGAACAAGACCTGGGCAAACCGCGCACGGACCGGCTGGTCATCGCACGTAACCCGCGCAACAGCTCAGGCATCATGGGCGTCCAGCGAAAGACCAAAGTCGTCAAGACGCCCAAGGGTGAACGCGTGACCCGCAATGTCTACGAAGTGACCTGGAATCCCGAGCCCGGAAAGCTCGCGCGGACATGGGTTTCCATTGACGAGTATGGCGAGGAGGCGGCTTTTCGCAAGGCCTGCGCCATCCGCCGTGAGAAAGAGCGTGAGATGTTCGGCAGCGAGGTGCTCTCGAACTGGACGGACAGTCTCTCGAAGCTCTTCGCGGCCTGACGAGCCTGACGGGGTCTCGCAGTTCTAAAGAGCAATCCTCTCATCCTTCGGCATCATCGAGAGGCCGGAGCCAAACGCCCGACAGCGTTTGACTCCGGCCTCTTTGCCTTTTCTCAAACTCTCCCTCCGTGAGACGTGACGGCCCTTGATTACGGTCCGGGTTGACAAGCGCCGGGGCGAGGGTGCAACCTCTCTGCCATCTTAAATTTTCTCTCGTGTTAAGCCGCGCCGAAGCCTGCGGGTGAAGCGGCCGGGAAGAGTGTCTCGATGGAGAAGCCTGTCGGTTATCTTGAACTGCTGCGCGGCAATCGCGGCTTCCGTCAACTCTGGCTGGGGCAGGTCGTCAGCCAGCTCGGCGACTGGTTCGACACTATCGCCGTTTACACGCTGGTACTCAACCTGACCGGGTCCGGGCGCGCCGTCGGCCTCATTCTCGTCGCGCGTTTCGTCCCGAGCTTCATCGTCGGCCCTCTTTCCGGCGTCGTCGCGGACCGCTTCAGCCGCCGGACGATCATGATCGTCTCGGACCTGCTGCGCGCCGTCGTCGTGCTCGGCTTCCTCTTCGTCCGGCGCCCGGACCAGCTCTGGCTCGTCTACGCGCTGACGGTTCTCCAGCTCGTCTTCTCGACCTTCTTCGAGCCCGCGAAGACGGCCGCCATTCCCTCCATCGTCTCGGGCCGCGAGCTGCTGGCGGCCAATACCATCACCTCCGCGACATGGTCCGCGATGCTCACGCTCGGCGCGGCGCTCGGCGGGCTCGTGACCGGGTGGTTCGGGACGGACGCGGCCTTCGTCATTGATTCGCTGACCTACCTTGTCTCGGCCGCGCTGGTCGCCAGCGTCGGTTTCCCCGCCCGCCCGGCGCGGAAGAAAAGCAGGCTGACGATCGGCAAAGCTCTCGGCATCACGGACACCATAGAGGGCGCGCGCTACGTCTGGAAGCGCCCGCGCGTCTTCGCCCTGATGATGGTCAAGCCAGCCTGGGGCCTGGGCGGCGGAATCCTAACGCTGCTCGCCGTCTTCGGTGAAAAGATTTTCCCCGTCGGCCGGAGCCCGGCGACGGGCATCGGCGTGCTCTACGCGGCGCGCGGCATCGGGACGGCGTTGGGCCCGCTGGTCGCGCGCCGCTTTGCCGGTGAAACGCGCGAGAGTATGCAGCAGGGCATCGGGATAGCCTTTCTCTTCGGCGGCCTCTTCTACATGGCTTTCGGCGGCGCGACCAGCTTCGTCCTGGCCGTTATCTGCCTGATGATCGCGCACGCGGGCGGCAGTCTCCTCTGGGTCAACTCGACCGTGCTCTTGCAGCGAGTGGTCGAAGACACGTTTCGCGGACGCGTCTTTGCGGCCGAACTGGCACTGCTGACGCTGACGATGGCCGCTTCAAATTACCTGACGGGCGAGCTGCTGGATAACTTCGGCTTCGGCCCGCGCGTTGTGACCATCGGCATCGGCCTCCTCTTTTTAATGCCGGGCGTGCTCTGGTTCGTCACCCGCCGCTGGTGGGACACGGAGCGGCAGGATGAGCCGCTCGAAGAACAGCTCGAAGATCAAGCGCGGCTCGAAGAGCAGGCGCGGCTTGAGCGTGAGGCGGCAGGCATCGCGGGATAGCGCAGAACGGTTCAACGACGGCGCGCTCAGGGGAGTGATAATGATGAAGCTCAGGGTTGGCGTGATGGGTTCGGCTGAAGACGCGCTGCCGGGCGGCGTGCAGGCCGGGGTGCGCGAAAAGGCTGAGGCGCTCGGGCGCGCGGTCGCGGCGCGCGATCTCCTGCTGCTAACGGGCGCGACGACCGGCCTGACTTACCTGGCGGGCCGCAGCGCGCACGAGGCGGGCGCGTTCCATCTGGGAGTCTCGCCCGCCAGCGACGAGCGCCAGCACGTAGAAGTTTACGGGCTCCCGGTTGACGCCTGCGACTGCATCGTCTACACGGGCTTCGGGCTCAAGGGGCGTAACGTCGTGCTCGTCCGCTCGTGTGAGATAGTGCTCTTCATCGGCGGCTCGATGGGCTCGCTCAATGAGTTCACCATCGCGCATGACGAAGGGCGCGTGATGGGCTGCCTGACGGGCACTGGCGGCGTCGCGGACGAAGCCGAACGTCTGCTCCAGGTCTTCCCGAAAGAGACGGGCGCGTGCGTGCTTCACGGCGACGACCCGGAACGGCTGCTGGCCGCGTGCCTCGAAGCCCTGGAACAGAAGAGACGAAACGAGAAGGGATAAATCGGGGAGGGTAAAGAGGAAATAGTTGGAGATAGCGGCAATGTTGGAGATAGCGGCAATGGTGAAAAGCAGAGCGGCGGACTTGGAAGGGACAGCGAGCCTCTTCCTTTCGCCCCTCACGTCCCACCTTTCACCTTAATCCCTGAGCGGAGGTTAAGAGATGGACCTGGGTTTACGTGATCGCGTGGCGTTGGTTGCCGCTGCCAGCCGGGGGATAGGCTTTGCGGCGGCGCTTGAATTAGCGCGCGAGGGAGCGCGCGTTTTCCTCTGCTCGCGTGATGAGGGGCGCGCTCTCGAAGCGGCCGCGCGGATACGCGCCGAGACGGGGGCGCAGGTGACGGGCGTGCGGGCAGACGTGACGAGCGACGAGGACGCGGCGCGCTTCGTCGGGCTGGCAGAGCGGGAGGCTGGCCGGATTGACATCTGCATGACCAACGCCGGAGGCTCGCCCGCCTCCACCTTCGCCGAAACCGATCTTGAGATGTATCGCAGAGCCTTCGAGCTTAACGCGCTCTCGGCTATCCGTCTCGCGCAGCTCGTCGTCGCGCCCATGCGCGAGCGGCAGTGGGGGCGCATCATCAACATCACTTCCATCTCCGTCAAGCAGCCCATCAGCGGGCTGCTGCTCTCCAACACGGTCCGCGCGGGCCTGACGGGCTGGGCCAAGACACTGTCTACGGAAGTGGCCGCCGATAACGTCACGGTCAACTCGGTCGCGCCCGGCTACACGCTGACGGAGCGGCAGGATGAGCTGGCCGAGGCGCGTGGCCGCATGACCGGAAAGAGCAGGGAGGAGCTGCTGGCAGGCTGGGCCGCGGAGATTCCCATGCGCCGCCTTGCCAGCCCCGAAGAGATCGCCGCCGCCGTCGCCTTTCTAGCCTCCGAGCGCGCCTCCTACATCACGGGCGTGACGTTGCAGGTGGACGGCGGCTGGGTGCGCGGCCTCTTCTAGGGCACGCGCGCAGGAGTTGCCGACGGGCCGAGAGATGAAGAGCGAACGACACAAAGAGACTCGCACGCCGGATGTCATCACGGCGCGTCACGTTGCGACCGAAACTGGCAGGCTCGATTTAGGGTCAGGGCTCTGGAGAGAGGCGCAGAGCGTGGCTGTCACGCGCTACTGGTCCGGCGAGGATGCGCCCGCGGAGCGCCACATGGAAGCGCGGCTCGCCTGGTCTGCCGAAGCACTCTTCGTGCGCTTCGATTGCAGGCAGTTCGAGCCGCTCGTAGTTAGCCCGGAGCCGCAGACACTAAGCAAGACCGTCGGGCTCTGGGAGCGAGATGTCTGCGAAATCTTCGTTGCGCCGGACGAGAGCCAGCCCGAGCGATATTTTGAGTTCGAGGCCGCGCCGACGGGCGAATGGCTCGACCTGGGGATTCGCCAGCTGCCCGGCGCGCGCGAGACGGACTGGGAATTTCATTCGGGAATGACGGCAGCCGCGCGCATCGGCCGGGACAGTGTGACGATTGCGATGCGCGTGCCGTGGGAGGGGCTCGGGCGTGCGCCGCGCGCGGGCCAGAGCTGGCGTGTCAACCTCTTTCGCTGCATCGGCTCGGGCGACGGGCGCGGCTATCTGGCCTGGCAGCCGACCCGCACCGAGCGCCCCAACTTCCACCTGCCCGCGGCCTTCGGACGGCTCCGTTTCGAGGGCTGAAGGAACATAGGGCTGCGCGCGTGCCGGGGTAACGCCGAAGGCTCAAGGCTCGCGCATGCTCGTCAGGCTTAAACCCCACGCACGGCTCGTCAAGGTCGGGCTCGCGCGGGCACGTTCACTTCGCAGCGGTCCGCTTTTTCCCTTCATTGCTGGCTATCATTTTAAGGTAATCATTAAAGCGCGCGCGGTCGTCCTCGCTCATCGTCTTAATATGCACGCCGATGAGATAGCCCGTGTCGGCCGCCTCTTCCTCCAGTGGGGCGTAGCGCACAGGGGTGGCATAAATCGTGATTGGTCCAGACGGAATGGCGAGCCTGATTTGCAAGAGGCGGCTTTCGTTGGCCAGGTGATGCCCGCCGATGCGGACCGTGGGCACGATCAGAGCCAGGCCCGTCTCGCTGATGTCGCGTGTGTAGCCTGCCAGCTTCAACGGCTGCTCGCCCGCGCTCGTTTTGGTATTGGAGAGAGAAACGCTCAGGACCAGCCCCGCTTCGAGATGTGTGACGTGGCGTGCGGCGCGGCGGCGATTGCCCAGGAACTCGCGGAATCGGTTGGCGATGAAACGTATCAACTCAGGCATTCGGGAATAGACCTCATTGAACGCTTCCACACGCGAAGCTTTTTCAGATTATCAACCATCAGAGCGGCGTCGGTAAAGGGCGAGCGGGAGGCGCACGCGGCGGCCGCTCGAAGATGAGAGGCCGCGGGCGGCATTTGACGAGGCAACTTCGGCGCGGCGGGCGCTGGTCCAGAGCCCTTCGCCGTAGCAGGCTCAAAACAGGTCGTGACGGCAAAGAGCGCTTCGACGCGAGCGGAGCTTACTTTGCACCGGGGGGCAGGATGAGCGGCTTGCCGCCCGTGTCGGCGCTGCGAATGCCCGTCTGGTCCATGAAGAAGGAGAGGCGTCCCGTGCGGCCGTAGCTGGCGGGCTCGGCCCCGGCCGTCCAGCTCCTGGCATCCTTACCGAGCGCCAGATGAAAGCGATAGCCGGTTGAGTCTGTCGTCTCTATATCTTTCGGGACCAGGCCCGAGTTGATGAGCGTCGGCAGATCGGCGTAGAGCTTATTGTGCTGCGAAGCGTAGGCCAGTTGGGCCAGGTTGATGCGTTGCAGGACTTCCTGCACTTCGCTGTGATGCGTCTCTATCCGCGCTTCAAAGAAGAAACGCTTGCCGCTTTTTCTGACGACCTCCTGATTCTCCCTGTCGCCGACGACCCAGGCGCTGCCGTCGCGCATCAGTGTCACAGGCTCTGCCTGCCCGGTCGAATCAACGTCCGCTATCTTGACGAAGACGGTCGCCGTGTCGCCGCTCATCTGCTCTCCGTTGATTTCGATCTTCTCAGGAATATTCTTCGCCATCTTCTCGAAATCCGGGCGCAGCTCTTCAAACTCTTCCGCGCTCAAGCCTTCGATGGCGGGCCTGTAAATCGAGAGCGCGAAGGCTTCGCGGAAATGTCGCTCGCGCATCATCCTGTAGAATTCGCGGACGGTCTCGGTCGGCGAGCGCGCCGCACCCGTCTGCGCCGGGACGCCCGTGCTCGCCAGCGAGAGCAAGAGCAGGAGCGCGGCCGCAAGGAGAGAATGGGCGCGTAAGGCAGAAACGGGCTTCAAATTATTCATATTTCCGTCTTCTCAATAAGGAATGTGCGGCGCGGCCGTTGGTCACGACGGCCGCGCCGCACAATTATAGAGGATGCAAGGGCGAAAAACGTTGCCGCCCGCTAGCCGCTAAATCTAGGCGGTGCGGGCGGGCCTGAGCCAGCCGCGCGCGCCCTCCCCTTGAGCAGCACCTCGCGCCCGACCAGATAGAGCAGGACGCAGAGCACCAGGAACGGGATCATCGAAAGGAGATTGGAGTTATCCCCGTTGAAGAAGGGATTATTATTCGTTGACCAATCTTCTATGCTCTTGTTGAAGTCCGCGAAGGCCGGAACACCGGCCATGAAGGCGATGACGATTCCGGCCAGCGCGCCGCCCGCGATGTAGCCCGAAGCCATCAGGACGCCCGAGCTCTTATCGCCCTCGGCGACCAGCTCTTCTTCCGTCAGCTTCTTGTGCCTCAATTTACGGCGCAGGTAGAGGTCTACCAGCCAGCGAATCATCCCGCCGATGAAGATCGGGCTTGACGAAGAGAGCGGCAGGTAAACGCCGACGGCGAAGGCCAGCGACGGAATCCCGCTCATCTCAAGCACGATGGCGATCATCACACCGAGCAGCACCAGCCCCCACGGCAGCTTGCGACTGAGGATGCCCTGAATGATGTAGGACATCAACGTCGCTTTCGGCGCGTCGAACTTCGTCACGGCCGAGCCGTCCGGCCTGATTCTGTGCGTCCCGTTGATGCCGGGGTCAACCATGTAAACGGGGACGCCCTGCTCGTCTACGAGGAATCGCTGCGCGGCGCTGCCGCCGGTATCGATCTTCTGCCAGACGCGATAGGTCTTCGGGTCGGAGACGCCCTGCGGGCCTTCGAGCTTCTCCTCGCCTCCGAGCTGCGACATGTCTGCGCGCAGGTCGGGCGGGAAGTTGCGCTCGATCTTGTAAGCGATCTTGCCGGACTCGTCCACCAGGTATTCGCCTGGGTCAAGCCCCGCGACCGGACTCGGGGCGTCGGGCGCGTTGTTAAGCAAGCGGTAGTTGCCCTGTTGAAGCGGCCTGGCCTCTTCCGTGTAAGGCGCGAGCGGGACGCCCGACTCAAGCTGCCCGACATTCTTGGTGACGGGCGCGAAGGTCTCTCTGGGCACGTAAACGGTCGCGGCGCTGTTGAGCTTGAGCAGGATCGGCCCGAGGATCAAGGCCGAGGCAAGCGCCCCGATGAGAATCGCAATCTGCTGGTACTTTGGCGTCGCCCCGACCAGATAGCCCGTCTTCAAATCCTGCGATGTCGTGCCGCCGTTCGAGGCGGCGATGCAGACGATGGCCCCGATTGAAAGCGCCGTCACGTAGTAGGGCGGCGTCGTCCAACCGATAATCAGGAAGATGAGGCAGGTCAGCAACAGCGTCGCCACCGTCATCCCGGAAATCGGGTTCGACGACGACCCGATCTCGCCCGTCAGGCGCGACGAGACCGTGACGAAGAGGAACCCGAAAACTATGATCGCAAGTGCGCCCAGGATATTCCATTGCAGGTGCAGCTGCGGGAAGATCATGATGGTGGCGATGAGCAGGACGATGCCGCCGATGACGAGCTTCATCGAGAGGTCCTGATCGGTGCGCGGCCTCTTCCCCGCGACGGCCTGTCCGCCGCGCAAATCCTGTAAACCGGCCTTGAGCCCGTGCCAGATGGTCGGCAGCGAGCGCATCAGGCTGATGATGCCGCCAGCCGCGACCGCGCCCGCGCCGATGTAGAGAACGTAGGCGCTGCGTATCTGGTTCGGCCCCATCTCGCTAATCGGCACTGTTCCCGGAGCCAGCGCCGTCGTCATCCCCGAGCCGAAAAACTTGATCGCCGGAATCAGCACGAGATAGGCCAGCACGCCGCCCGCGCACATGATGGAAGCGATGCGCGGACCGATGATATAGCCGACGCCGAGCAGTGTCGGCGAGATTTCGGCCGACAGCGAACCCGCCTTGAAGGGTTCATTGAAGACCTTCTCGGGCGTGTCCCTCCATCCCTTGAACGCCCCCATCGCCACCTGGTAGAGAAAGCCGATACCGAAGCCTGCCAGGATAGTCTTGGCCCCCGTCGCAGTCCCTTCGGCGTCGGCCGCAGCGGCCTTGTCCCGCTCGGCCTGTGACGCGGCCGCACGCGATTCGTCGGATGCTCCCGCCTTCAGGACTTCCGCGCAGGCCGTGCCCTCCGGGTACTTGAGAATGCCGTGCTGCTGCACGATCAGCGCCCGCCTGAGCGGAATCATCATCAGGATGCCGAGCAACCCGCCGAGGATCGCCACCAGCATGACGCGCGTAATCTCCAGGTCGAAGCCCAGAATCATGATCGCGGGCATCGTCACGCCGATGCCGAACGCGATACTTTCGCCCGCCGACCCGGCCGTCTGGACGATGTTGTTCTCCAGAATCGTCGCGTTTCTCAGCCCGAATTTCGAGAGCAGCCGAAAGAAAGTGATCGAGATGACGGCGACCGGAATTGAGGCGCTGACGGTCAACCCGACTTTCAAAACGAGGTACAGAGAGGAAGCGCCGAAGATCATTCCCAGGATCGTGCCGACGATTAACGGCAGCACGGTCAGCTCGGGAATAATCGTTTTAGCCGGAATATACGGACGAAACTTGGCGGCCAGCGGATTGTCAGGCTTGGCCCCGACAATATCAGGATATTCGTTAACATCAGCAACGTCCGGCTTGTCAGGACCAACTGTTTCAGTCGCCATTAGTAAAATGACCTCCGACTCGGATTCTGAAAACGGGGAGCAGATGGGGACAGATTTCGAGGATACTTTAACTCTCTCCGATACGGTAGAGCAAGCTGCATCCAGATAATTTCCCCGCCATTTGAGAAGCCCGGCGGCGCTCGCCCGGCGCTGCTTGACGCCTGCCGCCGACGCTTGCTGACGCCTGCCGCCCTCCCTCCCGCTTTCGCCCCACGGCCATTTCCGTTAAACTCGCGGGCGCGCTCTTGCCTTTTCCGAATTTTTTGCCGCCCGACGCTGACCGGAGCTTTCAACGAATGCGGACAAACACGCTCCTGCTCTCGATTATCGCAAGCCTCATTTTTTCGCTCTCGCCTTCGGGGCCCCGCGCCAGCGCCCGCCGCGAAGCGTCGGCGCAGGGCCGCAGAGAAGCAGCGGCGCAGATGACGGCGCGCGTGCCCGCGCCCGAAGACGTGCTCGGATTTCGCCCCGGCGACGACCGGAAGCTGGCGGGCTGGAGTCAGGTCGTCGAATACTTCAAGAGGCTCGACGCGGCGAGCGACCGCGTCAAGTTTGAAGAGCTGGGACGGACGACCATGGGCGCGCCCTTCGTGATGGCGACCATCAGTGCGCCCGAAAACCTCTCGCGGCTCGAAGAGCTGAAAGAGATTCAGCGCCGCCTGGCGGACCCTCGCACGCTCGGCGCAAATCCCGACGGCCAGGCGGCCCGCTTGACGGCGCGCGGCAAAGCAATCGTCCTCATCACCTGCGGAATACACTCAAGCGAGGTCGGCTCTTATCTGGCCGGGATGCTGATCGCGCACAGGCTCGCCTCATCCGACGAGCCTGCCGTGCGGGAAATCCTGCGCGACACGGTCGTGCTTCTAGTCCCCTCGCTCAACCCCGACGGCGTGGACATCATCAAGAACTGGTACGACCGCACGCTCGGAACTCCCTTTGAAGGCACGGACCCGCCCACGCTCTATCATAAATATACCGGCCATGATAACAACCGCGACTGGTACGCCTTCACGCAGCAGGAGACGCGCCTGACGGTCGAGAAGATTCACAACGTCTGGCATCCGCAGATCGTTCACGACATACACCAGCAGGGCCAGGCGGGCGCGCGGCTTTTCCTGCCGCCCTACATGCAGCCGGTCGAGCCGAACGTGCCTGCCGAGATCGTCGAAGGCTACACGGAGCTTGGCACGGCGATGGCCACGGAGCTGCGCGCCGCCGGGTTCAAAGGCATCACGACCAATTCGACCTACGATGCCTGGACGCCTGCGCGCGCCTATTCGCACTATCACGGCGGCGTCCGCATTCTCTCCGAAACGGCGTCGTGTAAGCTGGCCACGCCAGTGACGATCAGGTTCGAGCAGTTGGGCCGGCGCGAAGGCTACGACGCCAGCCGCGCCTCGCCGAACTTCCCGGAGGTCTGGCCCGGCGGCGAGTGGCACTTGCGCGACATCACTAATTACATGACGGCCGCAGCCTTCTCTCTGCTGAAGCACGCGGCGCAGAACCGCGAGCGCTGGCTGCAAAGATTTTATGAGCTGGGAAAGGAAGCGGTGCGCCCGCGCCGCCGGGGCGAGCTGTGGGGATTCAGCATCAACTCTTCATCCTGGACCAGCTATTATCTTGAAGAAATCCTCAAGCGCGCCGGGGTCGAGGTCGTCTACACGCGGGCCAGGCCGTTATCCGGGGGTCAGAAGTCGCGGCCAGCGCTCGTCCCCGAAGAGGCGCTGGTGCGGATGGACCAGCCCTACGGCGCATTCGCCAAGGCTCTGCTCGAAGCGCAGCACTACCCGGACCTGCGCGATTCATCCGGTCATCCCATCGCGCCTTACGATGTCACGGCGCACACGCTTCCGCTCCTGATGGGCGTTGAAGTCAAGCC
>DASVWH010000214.1:0-6401 GCA_036389715.1 Pyrinomonadaceae bacterium
GACGATGACCATGTGCCGGGCCTCGGTTTCGAGCTTCGTATTGATGGCGCGGCGCGCGAAGGCCGGGGTCAAATCCCCATCCCTCATCACAATCAGAAATGTCTCGCCGCAGACGCGAACCATCATCCGCGCCTCGCCGTCGCCCGCCGGAGGCTCGACCGCGATGTCGCTCTCCGAGATACCCAGCTCGCGCAGAATGGAATGCAGACGATTGACCAGCCAGGCTCCGTCTTCGAGCAGGATGGAAGCGAACTGGCTCGGCGCGAGCACCTCTTCTATCTTCTCGTCGGCTATGCTCGCGCCGCACTCGCTACAGCTCGCATGACTGATGGTGATGACGGCCAGCGCATCGGCCGAGGGCAGGCTGAACAACGTGTGCCCGGATTTGCGGCAGCTGATTAGGACCTCTCGCCGCAGCAGTCCCGCTTCGACCAGCTCGTTGACTGTGAATTCGGGCGGCGCGTTTGTCGCATCGGCGGACGGGATGACCGGAAAGCCCTCCGCGTAAGCCTCCTTCGCACGACGCAGGAAGAGCCTCGTCACATCGTCGTCCAGGAGCCTCGCCGCGCGTATCCGTTCACGTGCATTCTCGCGGCAGGCAATCGTGGACAAAGAGTCCGAATCCTGCCTGGCGACGAAGCGCATAAAGCCCTCGTGCATCGCCCAGGGGTCCTGCCAGCGGGCCGCCGGATTCGTCGCTCCCGCCCCGAAGCTCTCGCCGGTTTGAAGGCTCTCGCCCGTTTCAAGGCCCTCGCCGGGCAGACTCTCCGCCAGGCAGAGACCTACCGTCTGACAGAAAACATTGAGTTTCCGCAGGGGCTCCGCCGTCTGCGCCTCGTAAACGATGCCCGCGCGCATTCCGCGCGAGCCGTTTTCCAGATCGTCGAACAGCAGAAAGAAGGTGTGATCGTCAAAGCAGAAGAGCTCGCCCTGGACATATGAAATCTGCTCGTCCGAGTTGATCGAAGCGGCGATCAGGCGTTCAAGCTCCGCGCTCTGATTGGAGGCCAGCAACGCCTGCTCGTAGCAGTTCAAACGGGTCGAGCGAATCAGCGGCGTGAAATCCCTCTCCTGGAGCTTTCCCAGCAGTCGCAGTCGTGCCTCGTCGCTCAGCTCGTGCTCCAAAATCCTGCTTGAGAGGAATAACATGTCCTGATCTCCTGTTCCCGCCGACGCCTTCCCGGCCCTTGGACGACCTTCACTCGATTCCTTCTTACTCGGGCGCATTGATCGTGATGAGCAATGTTTCCCGGCCCGACGCATTCGCATCGTAGCGACGTGCGCGCGCGATTCTCAGGGCCGTCGCCTCGTAGGCTTCCATGCCGGGACGATGCTCCTCTACGGAGCCTGCGGTCACGCGACCCTTCTCGACCCGGACGAAGACCTTGATCGTCTCGGCCTTTGCGCCCGAGGTTGCGCTTCTCGCTCCGGCCGCGCCGCCCCTTCTGTCCATCTCCGAGAGCATGGCCGAGACATCCTTCTTAATCAGCCAGCGTGTCAGCGCCGCGACCGTCAGCAGGCTGACCAGGAGAGAGATAATCGCGCTCGCAATCAATATGCGCCGGTGGCGAAGACGGTTCGCCCGCTCAATTGATGATGGCGGCAGGGCCAGGACTTCCTTCGCGCGCGGCAGCGCCTCCGGGCCGGGAGCGACGTGCGGCGTCCCGTATTCCGGCAGCGTCGGCTTTGAGAAGCCTCCGCCGTTGCCCGTCGCGGCTGTCTCGACATCAATCGTCTTCTCATCCCAGCAGCCCAGCAGCTCCAGGATGACTTTCTGAGATGATTCGCTGATGGAGCGGCGCGGCGCGTGAATGAGCGGGTTGAAGTTGAAAGAGGCATTAGATTGCGAGAGCGCGACGAGGACTGCCTGGAGGCCGCCCATGCTGTTAAGCTGCGCGTCAACGAGCATCCCTTCCATGAAATAGAGCGAACACGGGCCGACCGAATACTCTATCAGCAAGCGCCCGGTCTTGCGCTGGCGGCGCAGAATCCCTATCAGGTCCGCCAGCGGATAGTCGTTCAAGTGCCCTGTCAGGGCGACGAAACTAGTGCTTTGCATTTAGTTACTCTTGATGACTAAGAGCCCCGGCCCGCGACGCGCGACCCTGGCGCAGAGAGCCGGGCGCGCCTCCCATCGTGACCTTCTATCCTTCCCGTCCTGACCTTCTATCCTTTGCGCAGGACTCTCAGGTCACGCTCGCCGACGATTCTCCATCCTTCGTCTGTGCGCTGCCATTGCAGTTGCTGAATGACCTCGCCGCGCCGTTCCCGCCCGTCCACTCTAATGACATACTGCTTTCTGAAGCGCATGACGGCCGTCGGGCCATCCGGGGTCATGGTGATTTCCGGGTCGCCGATATTTACCGCGACCGATTCGGCGCGCTGAAAGAGGCGTGTCCTGTCGGCGCGCACAACGTCTTGAGAAACATTCCGGGCGCGATAAAATGAGTCCATCCGCGGGCTGTAAAATTTCATCAGCCCCTCCAGATCGCGCGCATTGGTGGCCACGACCCAGCCTTCGAGCGCGCCCCGCAGCGATGAGAAATTGCCCGAATCATTCTGCCCGCTCGCCGGGCCATTCTCGGCCCCGGAGGAGTTCGGTTTGGCTATCTCCGCGATGGCCTGGTCGAAGTAATAGGAGATGTTCCTGTAGGTCACTTCCGTCGGCTGCGGCGCGACCTTGCCGCTCTCGTAGACGACCGCCGACGCGGTCATTTTGATCCAGTTGCCGAGGGCGTCGTATTCGTAAGCGTAAACCTCCCTGCTCGAAATCTTCCCGTCGCCGTCGCGCACGGTCATCTCGCTGACGTTGCCCTTCTCGTCGTAGACGTATTCCTGTCTGCCAGCCTGGGAGTTCGCGGCAACTAAGAAATATGTACTGTCAACTCTCTTGCCCTTCGGGTCATAGGTGGTTGATTCGAGCAGCTCGCGCGGCCCCTCGACCAATTTACCGGCACTGATTGAGAGCTTCGCCGTCTCGGTTCTGACCCGATTGACCGGACCGCTCAAACCGTCCTGGTCTCTGTCCCTGCCGAGCGGGATGATCGAGGCGGCGGCGCGGCCGGTCGAAGAACTCTGCTGCGCCCAGACGTAGGAAAGGGCGAAACTGACGGCGAACGCCGCACAGGCTAAAAGAAGGATACCGCGCAGTCCCTGCACGTTAATTTTCCGAAACATTGAGCCCTTCTCTGGCGGCAGACGGCCGTGCCCTGCGCCGCGCATGATTTTGTTTGGGTTAAGCGAAAGTGAACGAATCCGGCTCTCGCCTGAGACACCTGCTGCCTGACCTGGAATACCTGCGGGGGATTAACTATCTTACCCTGGCGCTGAAAATAGCTTCAGCCTAGATGTCGTACCGAGTGCAGGCTAAATATACAACATTTGGTGGAAATTTTAGTAGCGTAATTTAGCGGCCGGAATCCCGGCGAGGCGCTGCCGGGCACGATGCGGCCTCCCGGTGGCGGGCCGGGGACCGCACCGGCCCGAAGCCGGAGAGAGAAAATCCGGGTTGGTGAAGCCCTGCTGAATTCGGGGCGGGGCGGGCGTCAGGGCAAAGCCCTACCTGGCCCCGCGCACGCTGACGGTAATCTCCGAGCCTCTCTTCAACTCCAGGTCGTCGCGCCCCTGCACGTAGACGGAGCCCGCGCCGACGCCCGCGCCGATGGCAGCACCGATGGCCGCGCCCTTGCCCCCGTCGGCAATCGCGCCGATGATCGCGCCGACGGCCGCGCCAATCGTCGCCCGCTGGGTCGTGCGCCTTGTTTGACTATCGGATTCCTGCACGTTGCCCTCTTCGTTATTGACCCGCACGTCTTCATTGTCGGCGGTGCGGATGCTCTCAATAGTTCCCTCGAATTCGGCGGTGCGGCCATCGCGCAGGCGTATCTGCTGAAAGTCGAGCGCCATCTGCGCGCGTCCCGAAAGGCGGCCGCCGCGACTGACGCTGGAAACCCGGCCTTCAAGGGTTGCGCCCTGGTACTCGACGGGCGCACGCACGGTCATGGTGAAGCGGTCGCCGGGGTTCGACGAGTTGGTGCTCAAATCATTGTCGAGCGTCGCGACGAACTGTGTTCCCGCCGGAACGTAGAGGATGGACTCCTCTCTCCCGCGCTCCGTCCGGTAGGCGGGCGGCCCGGGCGGCGGTGCGCTCTGATTATTGACCGGGGGAAGCGGCTGCGGACTGCTCGTCCGGTTATCCGTGCGCGGGTATTGCTGGTTGCTCCTGGCCGCTACGGCAGCGGTTTCCGGCGTCCCGTAGATATTCCACCTGGCCACGCCGGAAACCTTTTTGTAGATGCTTTGAATCACGAGAGGACGGTCCAGGCGGTCGTCGTAGATGCGGCGCGTGACGCGCAGTCGTGTGGCGTCAATCGGGTCGAAGGTCACGCGGAACTCGTCGTCACGGTTGCCCGTTGAGCTGACCATCAACTCGTCGCCGTAGAGCACGGCGCGCGTCCGCAGTTGATGGCCATCGGTGGCCTGCTCTGTTCGCTCACGTCCGTCGGCGTTGAAAGTAATACGCGGAGAGCGCGTCGAGGCGATGCTGACGCTCGTCCCGCGCTGCTCTATGGCAAGGTGCTGGGGCGAGGTCAGACGCATGACCAGCCTCTCGACATCGCCCTGCTCCATCCCGAACGCCAGATTGCCGGTCACACGCTCGGCCGTCACGCGCGGGTCGTCGCTCGCTCCCGCGTCGAGGCTGTAAAGGCCAGTCAGCCTGGAAGCCGCGGGCACTGGTATGACGAGCACGGGCTTTGGGCTGCGGCTCGCGACCGGCGGCTGTGCGGGCTTCGCAGTGCGACTGGCGGTTGGCGTTTGTCGCGTCTGCCGGCGCTGGGCCTGTAGAGTTATCGTAAAGTTATTTAGCGTGGCGAAAAGCAGCAGCGCCAGGATATACCTTCTTCTCTTCACGTACTTTTCCCTCCTGTTAATCGTCCCTTTCCAGGCGGACTTCGAGAGCCGGAACACGGGCCTTCGGGGCTCAAGACGGATTTTTAGAGGGGGAATTTCCGGCCTCGGGGGAAGCGGCTTTGACGGTGTGCATAGAGTAAAGCCATCGCAGACCATTATGCAAGGTTTGAGCTTCACGGATGCGGGAATCTTCGGCCCGGCCCGGCGAGTGTCGACAAATGTACACACCGGGGCCAGCCCGGAATGCCTCCTGTAGACATCACTGCTGCCCCTGCGACTTCAAGGCTATAATATTTTGCACGATTATCCGGGGCCTCTTGACCGCAGCGAGCTGGCATGAGGGTTGCTGACTGAGCCAACCGAAGCCGCTTCTCATTCCCATTAACTGCGCTTCGATCTTCTCAACACTCTCTGCCGGAGGAAGACCATGACCATTCCCGCTCGATTAATCGGATACGGGGCCTATAATTTGTGTTTCGACGCCTGGTTAGGCAAACCGGCAGGCGGCGGGCCGATCTTCTTCAAGTACCTGCGTGATAATGGCTGGCCGGTGAACCTGGTCAAAGTTATCTGCTTTCGTAATTCCAACGCCGACCCGCTGCCCATCAACCGGCGCGTCCCGCTCTACAACGACCAGCGGGCCATCAACACGGCCTTTATAGACAATCTCAACAACCTGGTGGACCAGGCCAGGCAATTCGGCTTCTGGGTCCAGGTCTGCATCTTCCACTTTCAGGCGATCAATAGCGCGACCGAGGCTCCAGAGAACCGCCCGTCAGTGCTCAACGAAGATTTGGGGACGAACCCCTGCGAGAGGCTCAAGAAGTTCTTCAGCCCGAACGATGCGGCCATCAACGCCGAACAGATCAAGCTGGTCCAGAGAATCGGAGACCGTCTCAGGATTTATGACAACGTTCTCTGGGAGATCGGCAACGAGCTGCGCATTCAGGGCTGCCCGGACCCTGGTAATGCAGTGGGGATGTGCCAGATGGTAACCTGGATGAACAAGATGCGGACTGCCCTGATTACTTCGCTGCAAGGGCGGCCCTATACCATCTCGACCAGCACCGGGTTGCTCTTTGACAATGAAAAGATGACCTTTCATCCGAGACCCATTCCCGAGTGCGCTCAACCGGCATTACCGGCCGAGTACTTCGATTTTCACAAGGGGCAATGCTTTGGCGGGGGCAATTATATTGCGGGCATCACCGCCGCCAAAACCCGCGCGCTGACCGGGACGCAGCCATACAATCCGCGCGGCTTCCTGATTATCAACGACGACGGGGCTGGCTTTAGCGACGAGACTCCAGATGAGATGGTCGCGCATGCCGCCTTAATCAAGGCCTGGGCCTGCAAAGCCTTCGCCTCCGGGCTCCATTACAGCTCCAAGCAGCAGTATCCCCCGGTTGGCTGGGACATCCCGGCCCTCCAGGCGCTCAAGGAAGCGAACGCCGGTATCGGCTGCCCCTGAGATGAGCGGGGTTCAAGAG
>DASVWH010000215.1:0-5304 GCA_036389715.1 Pyrinomonadaceae bacterium
CAGCGAGCTTAGGCAACTGCCCATCATGCACCCTGTCAAAAGCGGTGCACAGTCGCGCGCCGAGATCGAACAGTTTCTCGTCAAGAACATGGACGAAGACACTACCCCGGCCGAGATGCACGCTTCCGAAGCGGCACTCAAAAAGCTCGGGCTCGTTCCCGCCGATTTCCAGTTTCGCTCCTTCATCATCAAGCTCCTGACGGAGCAGGTCGCCGGTTACTACGACCCGAAGAGGCAGCAGTTCTTCCTCGCGGATTGGATTGACCTGGACGGGCAAAAACCCGTTATGGCGCACGAGCTGACGCACGCCCTCCAGGACCAGCATTTCAACCTGCGCCGTTTCGATAACTGGCCGAAGGGCGATTCCGATACGGAGCTGGCCATCCATGCGCTGATCGAGGGCGACGCCTCGCTCGCGATGGCGCACTATGTGGCGCGCAATCCGCTGCGCATCATCGCCCTGATGAAGTCCATGAGCACGAGCGGCTCCGGCACGGAGTTGATAGACAGCGCGCCGCGCGCCATCCGCGAGTCGCTCCTCTTCCCATACGAACAGGGGATGAAATGGGTCTCGCAGTTGTACAAGCGCGAAGGCTGGCCGCTCATCTCGAAGGCTTTTACGGAGCTGCCGCAATCAACCGAGCAAATCCTCCATCCCGAGAAATATTTTGCGCACGAAGCCCCCGTCAAGCTCAGCCTGCCCGACATCTCGCAGGCGCTCGGGGCCGGATGGAAGCGGATTGATTACGATGTCAACGGCGAATGGAGCTACTACCTGATACTGGACGAATATTTGAAGTCGGCGCAGGAATCCAGGCGCGCCGCGGCGGGCTGGGGCGGCGACCGCTACGGCGTCTACGAAGATGCGAAGTCGGGCAGCGTCCTGATAACGCAGTTGACGGCCTGGGATACGGAGGCCGATGCGGGTGAGTTCTTCGCGGCCTACGCGAAGCGCACGGAGCGCCGCTACAAGAATGCCACTTCGACCGAGACCTTCTCGGGCCAGGGAGTGGAGCGCCGCGCCTGGCAGACGGGCGAAGGCGGCGTCGTCATGCAGCGCCAGGGCACGCGCGTTCTCATCCTTGAGGGCATCCCGAACATGGCGGCGGCCAGGTCCTTGACGGATAAACTCTGGCGCTGAAGACCGCCATTCCGAGGGCCGTAATCGTCAATCGCCGGGAGCATCAGAGCAGGGGCTTTTATCTACCGGCGATTGCCGAATATCTATTGACGCCGGACAACTCGCCTTGATGAAGCGCATCGCCCAGCTCGATGTCCTCAGACTCTTCGCCATCCTGCTGGTCCTCGGCAGGCACATGGACCGCCTCCCGGCGCAGACCTACGGAAGACTGCTCTACTCAATCAGCGATGCCTGGATTCGCTGCGGGTGGATCGGCGTCGATCTCTTCTTCGTCCTGAGCGGTTTTCTGGTGAGCGGAATCCTCTTCAAGGAGCACGAGCGGAGCGGCCGGATAGGCTACGGGCGATTCTTCATCAGGCGCGGCTTCAAGATTTACCCGGCCTTTTACGTGATGCTGCTCGTGACTGTGCTCTGCTCGACGCAGCAGCCGCAGGCCATCCTGGTCGAAGCGCTCTTCGTGCAGAACTACTTTCCGAGAATCTGGAATCACACCTGGTCGCTGGCCGTCGAGGAGCACTTCTATCTCCTGCTGCCCCCGGCCCTGATTCTGCTCTATCGCACGCGCTTCATTCGCTTCCTGCCAGCCATTTTCGTCGCGGTCGGATGCCTGGCGTTGTTGCTGAGAGCTATGACTGCGCAGCGTGCGGACCTGGCGAGCCATGCGCTGCTGTTGCCGACGCACCTGCGGCTGGACTCGCTCTTTTTCGGCGTCCTTCTCTCCTACTATTATCACTTCAAGCCGCAGCGGCTCGGCATCATCACCAGGCATCCGCGCCTGGTTACAGGCTTTCTGGGCCTGTGCGTCTCGCTCTCGGTGCTGCTGCGCATCGAGACCAGTATCTGGATGAACACGCTCGGCCTGTCTCTCCTCTACCTGGGCTTCGGCGCTCTGTTGATCGGCTGTCTTTACTGGCGTCCGGTCATCCGCTTGAGCGAATCCGTGACGGGACGCTTCCTAGCTTATCTCGGCGCTCATTCCTATTCGATCTACCTCTGGCACATGCCGGTCAAGGTCTGGGGGCCAGGCCTCGTCGGCGGAGCCTTCGGGGTCGAGCTCTCTCCGCTGACGGGATTTCTCCTCTACCTGACGGGCAGCCTCGCGGTCGGGGTGTTGATGGCGAAACTGGTCGAGTTGCCCATGCTGCGGCTCCGCGATTGGGTCTTTCCGCCGCGCGGGAAACTGCTCGCGCTGCCGGACACGGCGTATCGCCCGGAGCCGACTTAAGAACAGGCTGCAAAATCTGCCGCACACGCGCAGATGCCAACAGCAGAAGGGGAAGACAGGAGCGGGCCTTCATTCGATTTGCCCTGAAACTCTCTTTGTCCGCGCTCGACGACCGCGTGACCGATGCTTTGCCGCCTGCTGGCAGGCAGATGGGCGGCTCAATCTCCGCCGTCCGGTGAAAATGGCGGCGTTGTCTTAAATCGCCCGTTTGTGCTATTTTGTGTTCATCTTAAAAGGCTTAGAAACATACAGGTGAATGGCCGAGCGGCCGCGAAGTCTCTCTCGGTGAGACCCGTGCGACGCGTTTGGCTGAGATTCAAGATGAAGTCTGAAGCGCGACCGGCTCTCAGAGAATTGCGAATGCGTCTGCGCGAACTCTCGGCAGACCTGCAAAGGCTTGAAGCTAAAATTCGTCTCGGCGGCGGGACGGACAAGATCGCTCGCCAGCACCAGCAGGGCAAGCTGACGGCGCGCGAGCGCATCGAACTGCTCCTTGACAAAGAGTCTTATGCGCAGGAGATAGGGCTGCTCGTCGCCTATGACGAGTACAAGGGTGCGGCCCCGGCGGCCGGTGTCGTGACGATGCTCGGGCGAGTGGGCGGGCGCGAAGTGGTCGTCGTCGCCAACGATGCGACCGTCAAGGCGGGCTCCTGGTGGCCCGAGACGATCAAGAAGATTCTGCGGGCGCAGGAGATAGCCATGCGCTCACACGTCCCGATCATCTACCTGGTGGATTCGGCGGGCGTCAATCTGCCCTACCAGGGCGGAGTCTTTCCGGGACAGTACGGTGCGTCGCGCATCTTCTACTACAACTCGATCATGCGCCGCTACCTGAAGATACCGCAAATCTCGGCCGTGATGGGGCCGTGCATCGCCGGGGGCGCATACCTGCCCGCGCTCTCCGACATCATCGTGATGGTCGAGGGCACTTCGTTCATGGGGCTGGGCGGCGCGAATCTGGTCAAGGGTGCGACCGGGCAGACCATTGATAACGAGACTCTCGGCGGCGCGCGCACGCACAACGCCATCTCGGGCGTCGCACATTACCGCGTCGCCGACGACGAAGCCTGTGTGGCCAAGATCAGGGAGTTTGTTTCCGAGCTTCCGGCCAGGCCCGCCAGCGCCGTCTCCGTTACGGAAAGCGCGGACGCGGCGCGGCCCGAGAGAGACCTCTACGACATTCTCCCGGAAGACCACCGGCAGCCCTACGAGATGCGCGAGGTGCTCGAATGCCTCCTGGACGGCGGCCAGTTGGACGAGTTCCAGGCCGACTATGCCAGGGAGATGATTACGGGCCATGCCCGCATCCGCGGCATCCAGGTCGGCATCATCGCCAACAGCCGCGGGATGATTCGCAGCGAGGCGGGCGGCCCGCCGAAGTTTGGCGGCATTATCTACGCCGATTCCGCCGAAAAGGTCGCCTACTTCATAGAGACCTGCAACCGGCATCAAACGCCGCTGGTCTTTATTCAGGATGTCTCGGGCTTTATGGTCGGCGCAGAGGCCGAGCATTCGGGCATTATTCGAGCGGGCGCGCGCTTTGTCGAAGCGATGGCGACGGCGCTGGTCCCGAAGCTTGTCTTAACTATTAACCATGCGTCGGGCGCGGGCTATTACGCGATGGCCGGACAGGGGTTCGACCCGGATTTCATCTTCAGTTGGCCGACCGGGCGGATGGGCGTGATGGAGGGCGATTCGGCGGTCCAGGCCCTCTTCGGCACTCAACTGGAGAAGCTCAAGCGGGAAGGGCAGCAGCCCGATGAAGAGTTGGTGGCGGAGATGGGGCGCGTCCGCGAAAATTACGAGCAGCAACTGGATGCCAAGTATGCCGCCGCGCGCGGGTTCGTTGACGCCGTCATCGTGCCCGAGCAGACGCGGGATGCGCTTGAGCTGGCCCTGCGCGCAGGGCTCAATTACGGCGGGCCGCACCTGGGCCAATTCGTGCTCCCGCCCGCGCTGGTCTGAAAACGAGTCCCCGCGCGGCTCTCTCCGAACGCGAGAGAACCGGAATCGTCGAAGAGGACGGCGGCGCGCCGGTTGTGAGCATTATCCCGGCTCCTGTGATTAGTCTTTCCAAGAGCTTTGCTGTTTCCCGCATGGCTCGGAATCAGGCCGGTAGCCGTGGGAAGCTGTGAGCGTGAAAATCCGGCATCACATTGCGGCTCTCGTCGCCCGGTAGAGTTTAGACCTGGCGTGTGACTGGAGTCTTCACAAGCGGTTGCTGTCAGGAGCAGTACGGCGGTCACCGAAAGCTATAACACCTACACGCGGGCGCGCCTTTCATCAAGCTCCTGCGTGGTGCAACAGAGGAGGGAGAAACGGCTGTGAGCAAGAATAGCAACATTATGCGGAGCATCAGGCTTCTGTTTGTCTTCGTCGTCTCGACGTGTCTCGTCGGAGCCGACCTCGTTCTCGTCACGGGTCAGAATGCGAATTCGGGCATGACGATGGAGTCGCAGAACGGGAACATGACGGGCAACACCACTACTGGGCGCAGGGGCCGCCGCCGTCGTGGCGCGCGTCGGCGTCGCGGTGGTCGCAACACGATGGGGGCTGCCAATACCGGCATGGCGGCCGACAACATGAGCGGAACGGCCGATAACACGAATATGACCGGCGATACGCAGGACACGACCAACACGTCCGGCGGCATGACCGGCATGACGACCGGCGGCGGCAGGCGCAGGCGTGGCCGCAGGCGCAGGGGCGGCGGCAATACGATGGCCACAACCGATACCGCTACGACCGGCACGACGACCGGCGGGATGACCGAGAACGCGACCGGCGGCGAGCAGACGGACCTCTCCGGCACTTACACTGGAACGGTCAATTACGCCGGTGGCGGCTTGAGCGGTCCGGCTACCCTGACGATTGAAGGTAACAGGTTCACGCTGACGCCCGAGGGCGGTTCGCCCCTCACGGGCCGCGTCACTGCCGT
>DASVWH010000216.1:0-2471 GCA_036389715.1 Pyrinomonadaceae bacterium
GCCGTGGCTGAAAGATTTCCGCCCTTTTAGACAACCTTCAATTTCTCCCCGCCGTCAGAGCCACACAGGGGCCGGGCTTGCTGAGCCAAGAATATTTCGGCTACACTGCCTTTTGTCCGAAAATCACAGCAGCGCGAGTTACTTACACCGGAGAAGAGTCAAGGCAATCTATGCTGTCCCGCAAAATCCTCTTGCCGTCGCTGGTCGCCATCGCCTGTTCTCTGATGCTGGCCCAGAGCACCCGCGCCCAGAATTCGAGCGATCCGACGGGGGCCGATAAAGGTTCTTCCAACTCCAGTTCGCGGACGCTGCTCGGCTCGCCGGAGCAGGAGATGATAGCCCGCCGCGACATCAAGTATGCCGAGCGCGAGCGCCAGGAAAATATGGAGCGAGCCCGCGAGGCCGCGCAGTTGAGCACGGAATTGCGCACCATTTTTTCGCAGAGCCAGTCGCTCGGGCGCACGGAGATTAAGAAGCTGGAGCGGTTGGAGAAGATTACGCGCCGGATTCGCGGCCACGCCGGGGGCACGGACGGCGATGTGACGCTCGATAACCCGCCGACCCGGCTCGATGCTGCCTTCACCCGGCTGGTTGAGCTTTCCGAAACCTTGCGCAAGGGCGTCGAGAAGACCCCGCGACAGGTGGTTTCGGCCTCCGTCATCGAGCGCGCCAACGAAGTGCTCGAAGTCATACGCTACATCCGAAACCTGATCCGTTGACCCTAGAGGCCCTCTGTGATGCCCATGCCCCGGCGCGAATCTATAGTTTTCCGGCGACGGCTGCTCTCCGCCCTGGCCCTCCTCGCGCTCCTCTTTTCGACCCCTTCCGGCGCGCAGCAAGCTCAAGACGACGACGATGTTTTACGAGTCAACACGGAGCTGGTCGTGCTCAACGTGACCGTGACGGATGCTGTCGGCAAGTACGTCGGCGGGCTGCGGCGCTCCGACTTCAGACTGCTCGAAGACGGGCGTGAACAGCCCATCTCGGATTTCAGCGCCGAAGAGACGCCTTTCGCCGCGGCCGTCCTGCTGGACTTTTCCGGGAGCATGGAAAAGCGCGTTTCGCTGGCGCGCTCGGCGGCGATTCGTTTTCTGGACGGGCTGCGCGCGGAAGACGTGGCGGCCGTTTACCGTTTCGATTCGGAGATCGAGCAGTTGCAGGATTTTTCTCCGAGCCGGGACCTGGCCCAGACGGCCTTCGGCCTGCGTGCCAACGGAATGACGGTGCTCAACGATGCAATCATGCGCGCCGCCATTGACCTCTCGCACAGGCCGGAGAAGCGGCGCGCCATCGTAGTCCTCTCGGACGGCGCCGACACACGCAGCTCTGCCTCGATGGAGAAGGCTCTGGCGGCGGCCATGTCCGCCGATATTGCCATCTTTTCCGTTGACATGTCCGCGCCGAGCGCCGCGCGCGGGCAGGAGCGCGCCATCGCAGCGGCGGCCCTCAGGAATTTTGCGAGCAAGAGCGGCGGCCGCTACATTTCATCTCCCGGCGGCCAGGCCCTGCGCGAAGCCTTCGAGAGCATCGTCATGGAGCTGGGCAATCAATACACGATCAGCTATCGGCCGACCAACCGCGCGCACGACGGGCGCTGGCGTGAGATCGAGGTCAAGCTGCCGCGCGCGGAGCTGACCGCACGCACGCGCAAGGGATACCGCGCGCCGAAGGGTTAAAGGGCCGGTTGGAGTTGTGCTCTAAAGGCTGGTTTCGTTGCGTGATTTTTCGCGGTGGCGCTCAAGGGCGAGAGCTATCAGGCGGTCAACGACTCGCGGGAATTCCAGCCCGGTGGCGGCCCACATCTTGGGAAACCCGGAAACATCCGTCAGGCCCGGCATCGTGTTCAACTCGTTGAGAATAAGTTCGTTGTTGTCGCGCCGGATGAAGAAATCCACGCGCGCCAGCCCGCTGCAATCAAGTGCCTGGTAGGCATCTATGGACACGCGCCGGATGCGCTCCGTGAGGGCTTTCGAGAGCGGGGCCGGAACAACGAACTCGACGCGGCCCGTCTCCGAGTATTTCTCCGTATAGTCGAGAAAAGCGGCGGCCCTGTCATGCACCACGTATTCGCCGGGAAGGCTGGCCTCCGGCTCCTCGTTGCCGAGCACGCCGCACTCTATCTCACGCGCCTCCAGCCCCTCTTCGACGATTATCTTGCGGTCGTAACGTGCGGCCAAGGCTACGGCCCGCTCCAGCGAGCCTCTGTCCGTCACCCTGGAAATGCCGACGGAAGAACCCAGGTTGGCCGGTTTGACGAAGCAGGGGAAGCCCAGCTGACGCTGGATGCGCCGCAGGATGCGGGCCGGGTCGCGCTCCCAGGCCCCGCGCAGGAACCATGTGTGGCGGCAGATGGGCAGTCCCGCATCTCGAAATAAAGATTTCATCGCCACCTTATCCATCCCGGAGGAGGAGGCAAGCACGCCGCAGCCGACGTAGGGCAGGTCAACCATTTCGAGCCATCCCTGGATCGT
>DASVWH010000217.1:0-2331 GCA_036389715.1 Pyrinomonadaceae bacterium
GTTATTTATCGGGGCAGACGCACAGGCGGGCGCTGATAAATCCGCAAAGGGCCTCGTGTGCGGGCAGTCGTAGGGCGGGAGTTATAGGATGAGAGGGAGACTGTCCGCTGCGACAAGGCAGGCGACGTGCGGGCGCAAAGACGATGCTCAAGAACGGCCAGACACGTAACCGCCTTGAAAGCCGCCGGGCGCTGCTGCCGGTCAGGCCCGACGCTCCGGGCCATGCGCAGGGCGGTTACGTGTTGATGAAATAGAGGCGAGGCGCGAATCTCTTACCTTCTTCTGGCGCGGCCTCGCTCTTCTCTTTTCGCTTGCTTCACTTGCTTCGCTTCTTTCTTAACGACTTTTCGGGCAGCGCTTTTTTCTTCTGTTTTCACATCCCTATCGCCGCGCTCCGTCTCGGCCGAAGATTTAGCGGGAGCGGTTTTGCCGAGAGATTCGCGAATCAACGACTCGTCCGGCCTGGCTCCGTCAATGAAGGCGAAGACGTGATAATGGTCGCGGTTCTCGCGTAAGACCTCGATTCGTCCCTCATCTTTGAGCCGCGCCAGATATGCCATCACGAACGATTGCTCTTCGGCCGTCATGTACCTGTTGTAAATGTCGAAGGCCAGGCCCGTCGAGTGCGGCGGCGTCTGCATCCGCGTCGCGTTCGGATTAACCTTGCTCAGCGCGTACTGGTACTCGTCCGGGCGGACCAGCGAGCTTATCGGGAGCGGCCTGTCGAACTTCTCCCGGTAGGCGCTGGAGACCTCTTCCATGACCTTGAGCGCTTCGGGGCGCAGGACGCTGAGCAGGCGCGTCTTCATCTCCTGGCGCGAGCGCCCGTCATCCAGATTGTACGTGCGATTGGGGAAGCTCTTGGCCACGCTCTCCAGAGACTCGTAGGCGCTGAAAAGCTGCTGCCGTCTTTCACCATCGGCGTACTCATGGTCGAGCAGTTCCCCGTCTTCACGGAGAGCCTTGAGGGCCTTCTCCTTCGCGTTGAGCCGGGCTTGCAGTTGGGCGCGGCTGGAACGCTCCCGCTTATCTAAAGAGCCTAGCTCACTCTTGAGCGCAGCGATTTCGCCTTCGAGACTAGCGGCGGTCTCTGCCAGGCGGGCCTGCTCGCGCGCCAGGCCCGCTTCATTAAGGAGCGTGATTCTCTCGCCGTTTTGATAACGGGTGAAGGGCTCTTTATCTGTGCTCCCGCCGACCCCGAAGAGGATGTAGTTCGGGCTCACCTGCCGGAGCTGGACCAGCTCGCCGCTCCTAATCATGTCGGCCAGGTCAACGAAGTCTTTCGGGGTCTTGAAACGGTGCTCACGCCACTCTGCGAGCTGAACGGCGAGAAAGCGGCGCGTGTCGCTGTAATGCCGCAGTTGCTGCGGAGTCTCGACCTCGGCCTGCTTGCCGGTCGGCTCGCCCCGGTCCTCCTTGACCTTCCGCACGGCCTGCGTCCACGAACTGGTTTCGGCAGCTTCGGCCGTCGCAGTCGCGGGCAGGAAAGAGACATAGCTGCCGCCGCGCCTGCGCTGTTTCAGCCCCGGCAGCAACGCCAGCGCGGCGATTAGGACAACGACGAAGAGGCTCGCACTGAGGAGGGCATGTTTGTTTTTTATTTCTTTCACCGTGAATCCCCCTGCAAAGAAAAAGAGCCTGAACGGGGCTGCCACCGGCGGGTCCGGCCTCGTCAAGCTGGTCGGCTAGTAAGATGATTCCGGGGGCCGAAAAGTACGCTGGCTGAAAGAGAAAAAGGTGCGCTCGGGGCAGGCCGGGCCTTCACATGGAAGTGCCCTGTTTTGAAGGGTTTACCGGCTTGAAAAACATTTCCGAACGGGCGGCGCGGAGGAAAATCCCGAGGGGCGAAATCGTGTATCGAGCGCCCTGACCGATGAGGACGAATTCAGGACAGCGCGGCGCGGAGTCTGCTAACTCTTGATCCTGATAGTGCCGGAATTGCTGGCCTGCGCATGCGCTTTAACTTTAATGGTACACGTGCCGGGCGCTAGATTATCGGGCAGCCTGAAGACCACCTGTGTAAAGTTAAAGTTAGGGACGGCCCTCACATCTTCCGCGGCCAGCTCGTAGCTCTGATTATTACTGCCGAGCAGACTAACGACGACGGAGGAAGCCGTCTCGCCCGCTGCTAATTGCAGATTGGTGACGAAGATGATGAGCCTCGTATTCCTGTCCGTCCCTTGATTGAGCACGTTGGCCGCGTTGACGACCGGGAAAGGGTCCCGGAGAAAGAGCATTGAATCTATGGCCGCCGCCTGATTAGGGTCCGGGCCGGATTCGTCCAGAATCAAACGGGGCGCGGACGGCGTCTGAATGGCGCTCGACGGCCTT
>DASVWH010000218.1:0-15841 GCA_036389715.1 Pyrinomonadaceae bacterium
ACGCTGAACGGCACGATATGCGCGCGTAGCCCGCTGGCCCAGGACCAGACTATCTCGTCGTCTGCATTGAGAATCGCGACATCGCCCGCCGCCTGGTTGCGGAAGATGCGATGCTTGGCCGCGGCGTAGTCCATCAGATTCTCGTAGCGATCCATATGATTCGGCGTCACGTTCAAAACCAGCGCGACGGCCGGGTGAAAGCCCGCAATCGTCTCCAACTGAAAGCTCGAAACCTCGACCACCGTCCAGCCGTCGTCCCTTGAAGCGTCTACCATGGAGATGAGCGGCGTCCCGATGTTGCCGCCGACCTGAACGGGCAAGCCCGTGTCCCGCAAAATCTCGCCGATGAGCGTCGTGGTCGTCGTCTTGCCGTTGCTGCCCGTGATGGCGACGATGCGCCCGCGCAGGAAACGCGATGCCAGCTCGATCTCGCCGATGACCTCCGCGCCCGCGCGCTCGGCGTACCTCGCCGGAATCACCTTGCTCGGCACTCCCGGACTCATCACGACCAGCTCGACCTGGTCCAGCAGCCACATGGGCACGTCCCCGGCCAGGCATCCGACGCCCTCCTCCCTGAGCCCCAGGGCCTCCGCGGGCCACTCCGCCAGCGGCTTGCGATCATTGAGCGCGACGGTTGCGCCGCGCGCCGCCAGAAACCGCGCGCAGGCAATGCCGCTGCGCGCCGCGCCGATAATCAGAACCTTCTTGCCCGAGACTTCCAAGCTCTCTCTTCACTCGTTCCTTAAAATTGGGCCGCACCGGGCGCTCGGGCGCTACCGCAGCTTGAGCGTCGAGAGGCTCAGGAGCGCAAAGAGGATGGCGAGAATCAGGAAGCGAAAGACGACCTTCGATTCGCGCCAGCCCTGCAATTCAAAATGGTGATGCAGCGGCGACATCTTGAAGATGCGCCGCCCCGTCATCTTGAAGGAGGCGACCTGCAACATCACCGACAGAATCTCTATCACGAAGACGCCGCCGACCATCAGAAGCATAAACTCCTGCTTGGTCAGGACGGCGATGGTCCCGATTGCGCCGCCGATGGCGAGGCTCCCGACATCGCCCATGAAGACCTCCGCGGGCGGCGCGTTGTACCAGAGAAAGCCGAGGCTCGCGCCCGCCATCGCCCCGCAGAAGACGGTCAACTCCGCGGCCTCCGGGCGATGCACCAGCCCCAGGTAACTGGCAAAGCGCAGGTCGCTCGTGATGTACGTGAAGGCCGTCAGCGCCGTCATCGCGACGAAGGTGACGCTGATGGCCAGGCCGTCGAGCCCGTCGGTCAGGTTCACGGCATTGGAAGTCCCTAGCAGGACGAAGACGATCAGCACCAGGTAGAGATAGGGGCCGATGTAGCTGACGCTGGTCGCCGGGTCCGGGTCGGCCGTCGCCTTGAAGAACGGGATGCTGACGTTCCATGAATACCTGTTAATGGACCCCTTCGCTATCTCGCGCGGGTAAGCGTCTTCGAGCAGCATCCGGTTGAGCCGGACCAGGTCGTCGCCCTGCGGGTTCTGGGCCATCAGCTTGCGCGTCTCCTCGGCCAGGGGGACCTGCGAGAAGCGTCCTTCCTCGAACAAAGACGGGCCCTTGAGCAGCCGGTTCAATTCGTCCACCAGATTTCTCTGGAGCGCGTCGGAGCGCGGGCTGCTGTCGTCGTAACCGCTCAATTGCTGTTGCAGTTCCGGGCTCAACTGCCCCCGCACGTACTGCGAGACGGGGTCGCGCGCGTCGCGCAGCTTGACCGCCATGCTGTTGGGTTCCTTCAAGTCCGGCATCCGAAACTGCGTCGAGCTGGTAAAGAAGTAGAGCACGGCCCAGACGCCGAGCGCGATCAGCAGCTGCCCGATCAATTTCTGCCTGCCCGTCAGACCGAGACTGCGCTTCTTGGCCATCTTCTGGTAGTCGTCCATGAAGCCGATGAGCGCGAAGAGCGAGGTGGCGATCATCACGGTCCAGACGTAAACGCTCGACAGCTTGGCCCAGAGCAGCGTCGAGATGAGGACCGAGGAGATAATCAGGACGCCGCCCATCGTCGGCGTGCCGCGCTTGGCCATGTGCGCCTGCGGCCCTTCCTCGCGAATCTGCTGCCCGACGTTCCAGTTGCGCAGCGCCTGGATGACGCGCCGCCCGAAGACGAGCGAGATCAGGAGCGCCGTGATCGAAGCATACGCGGTGCGAAACGTGACGTACTGAAAAACGTTGAGCGCCTTGACGAGATAAGACCCGCCGCCCTCGAAGCGGTTATACAGCCACTCGTAAAAGATGTAGTGAATCATCCGTTTAGCAACCAACCGATAATGCAGCCGATAATGGATGAGCGCCGCGAGCAATCAATGAACGCCGCCCGGGTCCGGCAGCCTGGCCGCCACGCGCGCGCCGCTTCGTCATTTCAATCCCGCTCGTCGCCCCCGAGCACCGGAAAGCGATCACGCAGCCACTTGACGACCTTGTCCGTACTGACCCCGCGCGACCCCTTGACCAGCACCAGGTCGCCTTCACGCAGCTCACCGGCGACGGCCGCTGCCGCCTGCTCCGAGGTCTCGAAAAAGAGAGTCGCAGCCTCGCTCATCCCGGCCTCGCGCGCGCCCTCGACCATCTCCCTGGCCAGGCCGCGCACGCCCAGCAGCAGGTCAATCCCTTCGCGCGCAATCTCCGCTCCGGCTTCGCGGTGCATCCGCGCGCCTTCGGGCCCGAGTTCGAGCATCTCGCCCGCGACCACTATCCGGCGCCTGGCGTGCAGGCCGCCCTCGGCGATAGTCCTGACCATACTGAGCAGCGAGCGCGGGTTCGAGTTGTAGGAATCGTCTACGACCGTGAACCCGGCGGCGAAGTCCATCACCTCGCCGCGCATCTTAGCCGGGGCAACCGTCCGCAATGCACTCGCAATCTCTTCCGGCCCGATCTCGAAGCAGGTGGCCACGGCCGCGGCCGCCAGCGCGTTCATCAGGTTATGGCGGCCCGGCATGGGCAGCTCCGCGGCGGCCTCGCCGAGCGGCGTGCGCAGGCGAAAGCGGCTGCGGCCGAAGCGGCTCGTATCAATGAAGGTCGCCGTCACATCCGCCTCGTGCTCGATGCCGAAGGTCAAAGTGCGCCCGGCGTGTTTCGAGCGCATGGCCAGGACCAGCTCGTCGTCAGCGTTGAGGACGGCCGTTCCGTCCGGCTTGAGACCTTCGATCAGCTCGGCCTTTGCCGCCGCGATGTTTTCAATCGTGCCGAGATGCTCCAGATGAACGGGAGCGACCAGCAGCTCGACGCCGACATCGGGCGGTGTAATCCGGCAGAGCCGCGCGATCTCGTGCGTCGGAGACGACATACCCATCTCCAGGACGGCCAGATCGTACTCGGCCGGACTGCGCCCTTCGGTCACCATCTGCAAGACGGCGAGCGGCAGCCCGAGCCCGTTGTTATAGTTTCGCTCGCTCTTGAGCACACGCCGCCCGGTGTCTGCGAGGATGCGCGCGGTCAACTCCTTGGCCGTCGTCTTGCCCGCGCTGCCCGTGATGCCGACGACGGGCCGCCCCCAGCCTTCGTAGACCCTGCGCGCCAGTCGCTGAAGCGCGGCGATAGCGTCGTCTACGAGCAGCAGCCTGTCGCCCAGAGCGCGCAGCTCTTCATCGCCCTGTACGCGGTCGGCACGCGCGACCGCGGCTATTGCGCCGCTGTCAAACGCCTGCCCGATAAACAAGTGCGCGTCGGCAAACGTGCCGTTGAACCCGGCGCGCGCGTAATCCTCCTGCGACAGGGCGAAGAAGAGCTCGCCCGCGTTGGTCGAACGCGAGTCAATTGAGAAACCAACTATTTCTTTGTCAAACAACTCGGCGCTCAGCCCTTCGGCAGAAGCGCCCATCAAATCTGCCGCCGTTTTTACCTTCACGCCCGTCAAACCTCTCCGCGAATGCTGGAATCCACTCTCAGCATTATCTTGCGCGTAGCCTCGCGCGGCGGTCAACCTCAGGCGTAAACGCTCTGCCCGGCGGGGGCACAGAGACCTCCCCGTTGTCAAATAGAATGGGGGAAGCCGGGGGCCCCGGCTGGCCGGAGGCTGCGGCCGAAATCTCTTCGGGGAGAGGCCGCGCGCCGTCGCCTGCGGCCTCTGCGGCTCTCTTGATGGCCCGGTTCCTGCGCAGCCGTTGGCGGCAGGCAATCACTCTCTGCTTCGTCTCAGCCTGTGCCCGCTCAAGGCTCGTCGCGCGTTCAATGTTCATAAGTTTAAGAATGAATGACCTGGGGGAATGGATCAAGGCGCGTCTCAAATCGGCCCGGCATCCGGCATCCTTCATTCTCCGTCAGTCGCTTCTTCCGAAATCAATCCGCACGACCTCTCCCGTCTCGACCTCCGCGCCCGCCGCCGGACGCTGCCGCAGCGCGCGCCCTTCGCCCTGCGCTTCGAGCTGCAAGCCGAGCTGTGAACAGACGCGGGCCGCGTCACGCACGCTGCGCCCGCGCAGGTCCGGCATCAGGACCCCGCGCTTAGTCGCAGGCGTGTAGACGACCTGGCTCATCCCCGCCCGCTCGCCCGCCTCCGCGACCTGCGGCAAGGTGGCCTCGCGCTCGGCCTGGCGGCGTTCCTGCTCGGCGACGATGCGCGCCAGCCCTTCGAGGGCCAGCGGCGTCTGGGCCAGGAGGCCGGAGGGCGGAGCGGATTTCAGCTCCGCGTCGGGCGCGACGTTTAGCTCCGGCAGAATCTGCTCTGCGATCTCGCGAAAGACCGGCGCGGCCACGTCGCCGCCATGATAGGAGCCGACGGGCTCGTCAATGACGACGATGATGACGACCGCCGGATTCTCGACCGGCGCGAAGCCGACGAACGAGCCGATGTACTTCGTCTTCGAGTAAGCCTTCGTCTGCGGGTCAATCTTCTGGGCCGTGCCGGTCTTGCCCGCCGCCGTGTAGCCGTTCAGCTGCGCGAGCTTGGCCGTGCCGTTGAGCGTTACGCCTTCGAGCATTCCGCGCAGGGTGCGCGCCGTCTCCGCGCTGACGACCCTGTGCTGCTCGGGCGCGGCCTGGTAAACGGGAGAGCCGTCGGCGCCGCGTATCTCGCGCACCAGGTGCGGCGCGATGCGCACGCCGTCGTTGGCCAGCGTGCCGAAGGCTGCGGCCATCTGCACGGGCGTGACGCCGACCTCCTGCCCTATCGCGATCGAGCCCATGGAGGACGGCTGCCAGCGCGAGACGGGGCGCACCAGCCCGGCAGTCTCGCCCGGCAGCTCGATGCCCGTCTTGCAGCCGAAGCCGAAGCGCGTCATGTAGTCGTGCATGGATTCGTCGCCCGCGCGCAGGCCCAGCTTGATGGCCGCCACGTTGCTCGATTTCGCCAGCGCTTCCGCCAGTGTCAGCGAGCCGAACGCGTGATGATCGTGGACCAGCCGCCCGGCGACCATGATCGAACCCATCTGGCAATCTATCCGGTCGGTCGGTTTCGCGCCATTTTCGATGGCGGCCGAGTAAGCGACGATCTTGAAGGTCGAGCCCGGCTCGTAGATGTTTTGCAGCGCCTGGTTGATGCGGGCCTGCTTGGAAGACGCGAGCGCATCGTTCGGGTCGAAGGTCGGCGCGTTGGCCAGAGCCAGTATCTCGCCCGTCCGCGGGTTGAGGACGATGGCCGTACCGGACCTGGCGTGTGCCCGCTCGACGGCCGCAACGAGTGCCTGCTCGGTCCTGTACTGCACCATCTGGTCAATCGTCAGGACGACCGCCTGGCCCGGCTGCGAGCGGACTTCAAAGCTGCCGTAGGCTCTGCGGCGCGCATCCGTTTCGAGCACGACCTTGCCCGCCTCGCCGCGTATCCGCTCGTTATAAACCTGCTCGACGCCGCCGAGCCCGTCTTCATCGAGCCCGACGAAGCCGAGGACGTGCGCCGCCAGCTCGCCGTTCGGGTAGTAGCGCTTGGGCTCTTTGAGCGAGTAGACGCCTTCGAGCTTGAGCGCACTGATCTTTTCGGCCTGCCCGGCCGGGAGCTTGCGCGCCACCCAGACGAACTTTCGATTCGACTCCTGCGCAGTCTTCAGCCGAGCCCTTAGAGCGTCCCTCTCGACCCCCGCGAGCGGGGCCAGGCGCGCCGCAGTCTCCTCTACGTTCTTGAGCTCGCGCGGGACGACGAAGAAGGACTCCGTGTCAACGCTGCGCGCCAGCTCGCGTCCCTGCCTGTCGAGGACGACGCCGCGCAGCGGGCTCGTCTCGATGGCATCCTGCTGCTGCTGCTCGGCACGCTGCTTGAGCCAGCCATGCTGCGACGTTTGCAGGTAAACGAGCCGCCCGCCGATGACCAGCATCCAGAGGCCGAGCATCAACGCGATGGCGAGCGCGCGGGCGTGCGACTTATCAGGGCGTGCTTTTGATCTGGCAGCAGGGCGTGAGCGCATCTTCTGTCGGCCGTCTTCTTTCTGATTCATGCGCGGCGGCCTGATCGGCCCGGCCGCCGCGCTTCGCGGGGGAAGTGCTGAAAACATCTATCGCTGGCGCTGCGAGGGGGAGAGAGCGCACATTGAAAGCCGAGCGCCGTGCGGCTTAAAACTGCTGACCCGGAACCTCCAGGCTCAACGCGTAAAGGAGGCGGACGGATTGACGAACGCCGGGGACGTGGCCGCACGCGTCGGCTCGCTGTCCGTGGCCGTGCTGATTTGCGCGGGCTGGACGGGCTGAAGGCCGATCTCGCGCGCCGCGCTTTCGAGCCGCTCGGGCGTCGTGGCCTGCTCGCGCGCCAGCAAGAGGCGGCGCTGTTCTTCCAGCAGCTCGGCCTGCTCGCGGCGCAGCGCCTCCGTCTGATACCCGTACTGAACGGCGGCGAAATGTTGTCCGGCCGCGAAAACGAACCCGCAAGCCAGCACCAGCCCGCACAGGAGCAGCAGCGCCAGGCGCGAGAGCGCGCGTGTGTCGCGCTCGCGGTGGACGGCGTAGTTCAACTGGTTCAGGGGTACTCTTTTCATCGGAATCTCAGCCTCTAAAAATCAAAATGCCAAAGTTGAGGGATGCGGAGTCTCAAAAAGGAGACGGGCCAGGGCCTGACGCGTCAGAGTTTGCGGCAGGCGCGGAGCTTGGCGCTGCGGGCGCGGGGATTGTCGGCCACCTCCGCCTCGCCCGGGACAAGGGGGCGACGCGTCAGGATTTCAACCGCGCGTCGCGCGCCGCATGAACAGACGGGCGCGCGCCGGTCACACTCGCAAGAGCCCGACAGACGGCGCAGCGTCTGCTTCATAATCCGGTCTTCGAGCGAGTGAAAACTGATCGCCGCGAAGCGTCCGTCCCGCTGTAAAAGATCAATCGCCGTTTCGACGAAGTCGCCGAGCCCTTCGAGTTCCCGGTTGACGGCGATGCGCAGGGCCTGAAACGTGCGCGTTGCCGGATGAACATGCTCCGCCTTGCGATAGCCGACGGCGCGCGCCACCAGCTCGGCCAACTCTTTCGTCGTCTCGACGGGCTCCCCGCGCTCGCGCCTTTCGACTATCCATCTGGCCACCCTGCGCGAGCGTCGCTCCTCGCCGTACTCGAAAATGATACGCGCGATCTCTTCTTCCGGCAGCCGGGCGAGCAGTTGGGCGGCCGTCTCTTCGTCGCTCGAAGCATCCATCCGCATGTCGAGCGGCGCGTCCTGGCGAAAGCTGAAACCCCTCTCCGCCCTATCGAACTGCAAAGAGGAGACGCCCAGGTCAACCAGCACCCCCGTGACCTCTGCCTCTGCCTCGGCCTCTGCGACCACCTCCGCGATGTCGCGAAAGTTCGCGTGAACGGCCCGAAAACGTGGGCCGAAGCGCGCCAGCCGCTCGCTCGCCAGTCGCAGGGCTTCGCGGTCGCGGTCAATCCCGATGACGCGCGCGGCGGCAGAGGCTTCGAGAATCGCCTCGCTGTGACCGCCGAGTCCGAGCGTGCCGTCAATGAAGAGGCCGCCGCGCGCCGGGCCGAGGAGTTCGATTGTCTCTTGGAGCAACACGGGACGGTGGGGCGCGCTCATGCCCCCCATGAGCGCAGCCATCACCACCGCCCCGTGATCTTGTTCAAAGAACAGACTCGCAATTTCCTGCAACCCTTGCCGCTCTTCGGCGAGCGACCATTAAAATACCCGAGCCGTTAAATGCCGAGCCGCGCGATTGCCGCCTCGTCCTCTTCGGTGTAGGGGTCCGAGAGCAGCCGCTGCTGGAATCTCTCCAATTCCCAGACTTCCAGGTAGGTTAAGTACCCCAGAACCGCGACATCGCCCGTCACACCGGCGCTTTTACGCAGGAGCGGGTGAATCAATACGCGCCCCTGGCCATCCATCGTGCTCTGCTGGCCGTAATAGTTGGTGCGGTCAAGGAACTTGCGCCGCGCCGGGTCCATCGAGGGCAGCAGCGCCAGCCTCTGTTCGATGGATTCCCACTCGGGCAAGGGGTAAATCCGCACGTTCTCGCCCGTCAGGCTCGTGACGTAGAACCCCGCGCCGTGCTTCTCTTCGACGAAGCGGCGGAAGGGGGTCGGAATTTTCAAGCGCCCCTTGGAATCAATCCGCGCCGTGTAATTTCCTCGCAGCATAGGGTTTCCGCGAACGGGGCAGGGCGAGAGGTGCTTAAACCTTTAAGTAAAACTTTAATGTTTGGACACAAGCTACTCACAAGAGCCCACTTCCGACCACTTTTCTCCACCCGCGGCGCATAGTACGCCCCTCTGCTTAAGCTGTCAAGAAGAAAAAATCATGTTTGACAGAGATTTTTTAAGCACGATATGGTGTATCCAGGCCCGATCAGACCTGTTTGGAGGGGCTCCGGGCGCTGGTCTTAAGCAGTTGGCGGGCGGGCGGGCGTTGGCTGGCGGGCAGGCTCAGTCGTAGCCAACCGCCCTCTCATCATGTATAGTGCGCCGATGCCATTTTTTTATCAGTCAGACTCCAGGCGACGGGTAGAGCGGCCTTGATCGGCTTCGGTGGACTTCTCGTTTTCGGGACGCTGGCGGCGCTCGGCAACCTGATCGGCGGACTGATGCTCGCCTCATCCGCGAAGCACCGCCTGAGCGACCGACTCCTCAAATACCTGGTCGCGCTCGGCGCAGGTTTCATGCTGGCCGCGATTTTCATCGAAATAGTGCCGGAATCGGTCGGCATCTGGACGGAGGGGCGGACGGGCGAAGCGGCGGCCGAGTCTGTGCTGGGGGCGATGACGCTGCTCCTGGCGGGCTATCTCTTAATACAGTTGTTCGAGCACACCATCGCGCCGCACTTTCATTTCGGCGCGGAGACGCACCCCGAGCACTTGATTCGCCCGTCGGCCGCTTATTCGGCCATCGGCGGCCTCCTGATTCATACTTTCTTCGACGGAGTCTCGATTGCGGCGGCCTTTCTGGTCAACCGCAAGGTCGGGCTGCTGGTCTTCATCGCGATTCTCCTGCACAAAGTGCCGGAAGGCTTCACGGTGGCCTCGATCATGCTGGCTTCGGGGCGCTCGGCGCGCAAGGCGCAGGTGGCGTCGCTGGCTATCGGGGCGGCGACGATTGCCGGGGTGATTACGGTGGCGCTGCTCCAGAGCAGGCTCAACGCGGCCGTCGCCTATGCCCTGCCCTTCTCGGCGGGCGTGACGCTCTACGTGGCGGCCAGCGACCTGATTCCAGAGGTCAACCATAAAGAGGAGAAGAACCCTGTGGTCTCAATCGTAGTCTTCGGCGGGGTCGCGCTCTTCTATCTACTGCACCGCCTGATCGAGGGATAAAAGGGTTCGCGGGGCGGGCGGCGGGGCTTAAAGAGGCCGGATCGGGCCATGTTTGGCGCTCGGTTGAAGAGCAGGGGCAGGGCGCGGGCCGCGGCCGGTATGTTTGACTGGCGTGAGTTAGTTGATATGATTGCTCTCTTGAAGACAGGTCATCATAAATCCATTCTTATCCTGGCGTTTGCCCTGGCTTCGCTGCTGGCGTGCGCAGCGGCTGCGGCCCGTGCGGAGACTGCCCAATCGCCGCTTCCAGCGCCGACGGGTTACGTCAACGATTTCGCCGGTGTGATTGACGCCGGGACGAAACAGCGCCTGGAGAATATCCTGACGAACCTGGAGGGACGGACCAAGATTCAGGTCGCGGTGGTGACGGTCAGGACGACGGGCGAGCAGGACATTTACGATTATTCGCTGGCGGTGGCGCGCGGTTGGGGTCTGGGGCTTCGGGATGAAGAGAAGAACGCGCTGCTGCTGCTCGTCGCCATTGACGACCGCAAGTATTTCACGCAGGTCAGCAGGCATCTGGAGGGCGACTTGCCCGACGGCCTGGTCGGGCAGATACAGCGCGAGCAGTTGATTCCGCTCTTCAGGCAGCAGCAGTACGGCCAGGCCATCTCGAATACCATCGAAGCCTACGTGGCGACGCTGGCCCGCAAGCGCGGCTTCAGCGCAGAGGGGATAGACCAGAGGAAGGCTTACCAGGAAGAAGCGCCGCGCGAGCCTGTGGGCCGCAGAAGTTCCAGGGGGATTTCGCCCTTCGCCCTGATTATCATCATCGTGGTGGTGCTGCTGCTCTTCTCCGGCAGAGGCAGGGGCGGTCGCGGCGGCGGTGGCGGCGGCTGCCTGAACATGCTCCTGCTCGGCTCGCTGTTAAATAGCGGGGGCAGGCGCGGCGGCTGGGGTTCGAGCGGCTGGGGCGGCGGCGGCTTCGGTGGCGGCGGAGGCGGAGGCGGCGGCTTCGGCGGCTTTGGCGGTGGAGGAGATTTCGGAGGCGGCGGCAGCGGCGGCAGTTGGTAAAGCAGGCGCGGCGTCGCGGGACCGGCGCGCGGGCTGCGGACGAGCGGGCGTTTGCGCTCCCCTGCAATTCGAGAGACCGGGTGAAGATTGATGGTCAATAAAATCGTACATCATACGCTCAACCAGCTGGTCGAAGACCTGCGCTCGACGCACGGCGACAACCTGGCTTCCGTAGTCCTTTACGGCTCGGCGGCGGCGGGCGATCACGTCGAGCTGCGTTCGGACTACAACCTGCTGATCGCCTTAAACCGGATCACGCCGGAGGATTTGCGGCTCTCGCAAGCGCCGATGCGCGAGTGGCAGCGGCTGGGCCACCCGCTGCCCGTCTACTTCACTGTCGAGGAGCTCAACGACGCGGCCGATGTGTTTCCGATAGAGTTTCACCAGATGCAGAATGCGCGCATCGTGGTCTACGGCCGCGACCCCTTCGAGCTGGTCCGTCTGAGCGGCCAGAACCTGCGCCACCAGACCGAGTACGAGCTGCGGAGCAAGCTGATTCAGCTGCGCCGGCTCTATATCCCGGCCTCCGTCTCCGTCGAAAAGCTGGCGGCCCTGATGAGCGATAGCCTGTCGAGCTTCGCGGCGCTCTTTCGCGCCGTGCTTATCTTAAGCGGCGAGGAGCCGCCCGTCGCCAAGCCTGAATGCGTGCGCGCGACCGTGAAATTGCTTAAACTGGATGCCGAGCCCTTTGAACGCATCTTCGAGCTGCGCGCCACGGGCGAACTGTCCCTGACGGACGTGGAGGCCAACGAGCTTTTCGCGCTCTACATGCGGCAGATCGAGCGCGTCATCGAAGCGGTTGACAGGATGCCTGTGGCCGGGGCCGAGGAGGGCGGCGGCGCTTGAGCCGTTCGGGCAAATGGGCTCGACGCTCACAATGATGCAGTCAGTTAACGGACAACGGAAGACCCGTTTTCAATCGAATGGAGAAGAGAGATGAAGAGAAGAAGAATGTTGCTGCTGGCTCTGGTAGCGTTGATCGCGGTAGCGGCCACGGGGTGCGGCTACAACACGCTTCAGGGCAAGCAGCAGAACGTCAGGGCGAAATGGGCTAACGTCGAGAACCAGCTTCAGCGGCGCGGCGATCTGATTAACAACATGATCGAGACGGCCAAGATGGCGGGCGTCCAGGAGCAGGAGGTCTTCGGCACTATCGCCAAGGCGCGCTCGCAACTGCTCAACGCACAGCAGGCCCAACCGGCCGGAGAGAACGGCGACAAGACGCCCGAGCAGAAGGAGGCCGTCATCAATGCGGCCAACAGCTTCGGCGGAACCATCGGTCGCCTCCTCTCCCTGACCGAGAGCTATCCGCAGTTGAGGTCCAATGAGAATTTCATGAAGGCACAGGACGAGCTGGTCGGCACGGAGAACCGGATTGCGACCTCGCGCAAGGACTATAACGACGCCGTGCAGGACTACAACACGACGCGCGGCAGCTTCCCGACCGTCATCGGGGCCAAGATTTACGGCTTCAAAGAGGAGCCCTACTTCAAGGCCGACCCGGCCTCGACGCAGGTCCCCAAGATAGACGCCAACACGCTGCGCAACAACCAGAACACGGCCAAGTGAGGCGCGGCCCAGGCGCCCCGAATTTACCACCAAGCAACCACCCAAGGAGGCCGCTTTCAACCGAAAGCGGCCTCTTTCATTTGAGCACCGGGCCGCTTCCCTCCTTGAGGGCGGCCTTCTCTGATTTAGGGAGCAGCACCCTAATTTAAGGGCGGTTCCCGAAAGTTTGGGGAGACTGTCTATAAATTAGGGCAGCCGCCCTTAAACTATCAGAGACAGGCGATAAATTACGGGAGCCGCCCCTAAGTTATTGCGTGCCCCCGATAACTTAGGGGAAGCCACCCGTAAATTAGGGGCGGGTTCCCCGAGCTCAGCGAGTGCGGTCAGAGGCATTCAGTTTAGGGCGCAAGGAAGAATGAGAGAGTCTTTCAAATCCGCGCTCCGCGGCAATGAGTTATTCGGAGGGTGCGGTCAAATGGCATCACTTCTATTTCAAATCCATATGTTTGATTGGAACTAATCTCGCCGGGTGGGATTTAGAAGCCGCGGGTGCTGCACATCGCGCAGTGGTCGCAGGGCTTGCCGCCCGGCTCAAGCTCGCACTTCTTCTCGCCCTCGAAGAAATCAACCAGTTCGGAGATGGCGGCCTCGTCCACGCCGAACTTGTCCTGGCTCGGGTGCGCGGCTGGGACGTAGATGCCGCTCAGGCGCGGGGCCTGCGAATAACCGTGCATCGTGGCCGTCTCTCTCGCTTGAGACTGCGGGCCCTGCTTGCTGGCGCGCCCTGCACTCTCGCCGCGGGAGGAAGAGATGTTGCGGTCCTCTTCGTGGCCGACGTGCGATTCGACGTGGATGATTCTCTTCTTCAACTCGTCCAGGCTCGCACGCATCGCCGCCAGTTCGCCCGCGACATCGCCCGCCGGGCGCGCGGACGCCTCTTCGTCGCCTCCGGTTTGCGAGAGGCGGCGCGCGATCCGCTCGGCGACCAGGCGTGCCTGGTCCTGCGGGCTGCTACTGCTCATCGAGCCTCCCCTTTGACTCTTCGCCGTGCAGATCAATCCTGTCCACGACGCCGATGATGGCCGAGTCAATGGCGGCCCCGGCCTCCTTCGTCGCAGCCGTCGAAGCGCCCCAGCCTTCCTGCACGATCAGCACCGTATCGCCCTCGCCCGCGTCCACGGAGTCGAGCGCGAGCAGCGTCATCCCGGCGTCTTCGCCTTCGGGCGTGACCTGCTGGCAGAGCATGATGCGCGCGTCCTTGTAGCGCGGATTCTTCTGCGTCGCCACGATGTTGCCCAGCACGCGTGCCAGAATCATCTACTTCCTCTCCCGGTTCGTCACGTGGCTCTCGGAATCCACGATGGCGATGATAGTGCAATCGGTCGGCGTGTCTTCGCGCTTGAAAGGAAAGCTGGCCTCTTTGCCCCTGCACCAGAAGACTAGCTCGCCCGTCCCCGCGCCGATGGCATCGAGCGCCACCAGCGGCTTGCCCTGCGGCTCCAGCCGCGCATTGAGCGACTGGACCACGAGCAGCTTGCGCCCCTCCAGCGAATCATTCTTCGCCGTCGCAACCACCGTTCCGATAACGCGAGCCAGTTGCATGAGTTATTAATAGTGAATCGTAAATGGTAAATCGTAAATAGAAAGACAGCGGCTGTGCTTCTAGAACACCGGCTCTTATCTATTCACGATTGACGATTCACGATTTACCATTGACGATTTACTAATCCGAGATGTCTACGGTATCTATGACGCCGACGATGGCCGCGTCAACGGGCACATCCTTCATGCCTTGCGCGAGCCGCGCGCTGGAGCCTGCGACGACCAGCACGCGCTCGTGAAAGCCAGCGCCGACCGTGTCTACGGCGACGACGTAGCCGCCCATCTCCGTCCCGTCTAGGTTCAGCGGACGCACGACGAGCAGCTTCTTTCCCATCAGCCGCTCGTCCTTCTGCGACGAGACGACCGTCCCGATAATACGCGCGATAATCATTACTTTCGTGAATGGTCAATCGTGAATAGTGAATCGTAAATGGTAAATCGTAAATAGAAAGACAGCGGCTGTGCTTCTAGAGCACCGGCTTTTATCTATTCACGATTTACTATTGACGATTCACGATTTACTATTGACCATTGAACACCTAACCGTTGCCGATGGGCAGGGCGTCGTCCACGCTGCCGTGCGGGCGCGGGATGACGTGGACGCTGACGAGTTCGCCGACGCGGCGCGCGGCCGCAGCCCCGGCATCCGTCGCCGCCTTGACCGCCGCCACGTCGCCGCGGACAATGGCCGTCACAAAGCCCGCGCCGATCTTTTCGTAGCCGACGAGCGTCACGTTAGCCGCCTTGACCATCGCATCGGCGGCCTCGATCATCGCCACCAATCCCTTCGTTTCGACCATCCCGAGTGCTTCTTGAGCCATTTTGCTTCTCCGATTCTCTTATTCTCTACATCAGATTACTGCTCATGGAAAATCCCGCCGGACGATAACCCTTGTGCGATCAGAACCCCGGCCGCCTTGAGCTTGCGGCTCAAAGCCCCTGCCTGCCTTCCGCATACTTGAAGGTCAGGACGAAATCAGTCCGGGCCTGCGCGTCTCCCGCCTTCGAGACGGGCATCCGCAGCGTCACCCTCTGTCCCAGAACATCTCTCCTCACGCCCGAAGCTCTCCCCGCCGGGTTGATTTTAAACTCAAGCGCGAATCTTCTCTCCCGGCCGCCGTCAATCGTGACCGTCCTCTCCGTCAGAAAGGCCGGGCCGCCCGCTGCCTGTTCATCGCTCACGGCGCGCAGGCTCAGGCGTTCGCCGCCCTCGCCCTGGACCAGCTCGCAGCGATTGAAATCCACCGTCACAGGCTCAGTGTTCGCATTGCTGATCTCAAGTATAACGGAAGTGGCGCTATCGGCAACACTCCAGAGGCCGCGCGCCTTGATGCTTAAGCCTTCGCGCCGGATGCCGAGTGTGTCATTGGCGGCGTTGGTCGTCAGGATTTCCACGCCTTCGCCCTCGGCCAGCGGCGACAGGCTGCCGCCCTCCGGCGGGCATGCGCAGAGCAGCAGGCAGCAGGCCAGGAGCATCAGAGCCCGCGCCGCTTTCATCCTACGGCCGCCGCTTGAGTGAGGCACGCGTGAACGGCTTGTGCCCTCGAAATATGGCCCGGAGGCTCTCTGTCGCATCAGGAATCCAAGCTCCGCCGGGGCCTCTAATTGCGACCGGCGCGGATGTGATTGACGATGTAAGCGAATCGCTCGTCGTCGGTCCTCATCCCTCCGGCGAACCAGTCTGCGACGAGGCTCGCCTGCTGCTCGACGTTGTAATCGTCCCACGGCTCGCCCGTTTCGTAAATGTAGGCGTTGTCCCTGTCGCCCGTGGCGATAATGGCGTGTCCCTGCGCCAGCATGGATTCGACCATGTACTCCCAGGCGAAGAAACTGTGATGCCCCTGCCAGACGTGCGTCAGCTCATGAATGAAAGTCTTGCGCGTGTCAGGACCATCGGCCCCGTCCCTGAAGACCTGCGGGCCGAAGTAGATGGTGTAGCTGCGCAGGGAGCGAATCGGGACCAGCGACGAGACGGAGGCCAGCGTCACTGGCACGCCGTTGTTGTTCGGCAAATAGTAGCTGGCAAGGTGAATCTTGTCGTAGGGCAG
>DASVWH010000219.1:0-9446 GCA_036389715.1 Pyrinomonadaceae bacterium
CGTCGTTGAGCATCTCGACGAGCGCGTGCGCGGCATCGTAAATATACGAGGTCATCTGCGAAAAGAGGCTGAAATACTGCTCCTCTTTGGGGAGAAAACTGAAGCGTGCCATCGAATAGATTCGACTCCAAATTGGATTGCGGTCAAGAGAGTAGGCAATATAATGGAACAATGGGAGGTTGTCTATGATGAAACTGGATTTGGCCTGACGGGCGGCGCGGCTGTCCTGCGTGAAAAGCCCGTTTCGCTCCCGTGCGCGAGCAAAAACAGCCGCCCCTGCGCTTCTCAGCCCCGGTCGCCGCACTTTTCAGTCTCCGCCGGGCCGTCTCCGCCCGGTCTTGTCGCGGCCCGCGCCTTCGTCGTATGCTCAAAAATGAAGCGCTGATGAAAGAAGACGCCGGGGGCGGCGATGACGGAATCCGGTTAACGTTTCCGATGACTGCTAAAAATCATTTCGAGCGGGTGGTTGACCTCCTGCTGATGGAAGCCGAAGCCATTCGCGTGACCTCTCAGAGGCTGCGGCGCGAAGAGGTCGAGCGGGCGATAGAGATGCTCGTCAATTGTCGCGGCAAGGTCGTGCTGGTCGGCGTCGGCAAATCCGGCAACGTCGCCGAAAAGATCGCCGCGACCCTGACCAGCACAGGCACGATTGCCGTCTACCTGCACCCGTCCGACGCCCTGCACGGCGGGCTCGGAATCGTCACTTCCGATGACCTGGTCGTCGCGCTCAGCAATAGCGGCGAGACGGACGAAGTCATCACGATGCTGCCCTATCTCAAGAACAGGCGAGTGCCGATCCTGGCCCTGGTCGGGAATCTGGACTCGACTCTCGCACGCAGCGCCGAGGTCGCGCTAGATGCTTCCGTGGACCAGGAAGCCTGCCCGCTCAATCTCGCGCCGACGACCAGCACGACCGTCGCGCTCGCCATCGGCGACGCGCTGGCGATGACGCTGATGGATGTCAAGGGATTGACGCCCGACGATTTCGCGCTCAACCATCCGGGCGGGCGGCTGGGCAAACGCCTGACCCTGCGCGTGGCGGACCTGATGCACGGCGGCGCTGAGAACCCGACCATTCAACCCGAAGCGGCCTGGCTGGAGATTGTCGCAGCCATCAGCCGCTTCGGGCTCGGGGCCGTCAGCGTGGTTGACGACGCCGGGCGGCTCACCGGCATCATAACCGACGGCGACCTGCGGCGTGCGCTGCAAAAGATCGGCCATGCCGAGCTGGAGGGTCTTCAGAGCGGCTCGATTATGACGCGCGACCCGGTCGTGGCGACGCCGGAGATGCTGGCCTACGATGCCCTGCGCCTGATGGAAGACCGTCCCTTTCAAATCTCCGTCCTCCCGGTGGTCAACCAGGAGCGGCTCTGCGTCGGGCTGCTGCGCATTCACGACATCGTGCGCAGCGGGCTCTAAAGAGCGTGCCGCAGCGCGAAAGAGCGAGTCGCAACGCGCGGCTGCCCGCGTGCTCACTCGGGCATCGTCGTTTCGCAATTAATCAAAAGTCCGGCGTCCTCTGGAAAGCCCGCCGACCGCGCAGACTCTCTCAAAGAGAAACGGCTACATTGATTGCGGCCCCGGTGTGAGGGCCGAAGGTGACAGAAGGTTCGACGGGAATAAGGAGATCAAATAGGTGATATTCAAGCATCGGCTGGCGGTTTTCCTCTGTGTCCTGATTGGCGTGGGCGCGGCCCTGCCGAACTTTGCGGCCACGGCCGTGGCCCAGGAAAGGAGCGGCCAGCGACCGTCAAGCTCTTCGCCCGCGGCGGAAGTGACCGTCACGCTCAACGAGCAATTCTTCAACTCGCTGCTCGACACTATCTTCACGCGTTTGAAAGCGCCCTCGTTCCCGCTCTCGCTGGCGAAGGCTGACGCCCCGCAGGGCCGGACGGATGCGACGGAGAGTGCGCGCGCCCCCGTCGCCCTGGGTTCTCATGCCTCGCCGGGCGCGGCCGAGTGCCAGAGCGTAGTCGTCCTCGAACGCGAGACGGACGGCGTTAGGACCGCCGTTCGCTTCGAGAATGGCAGGGTTCTCGCGCCGCTCGCCTTCAGGGGTTCTTACAGCGTCGCGCTGCTGGGCTGCATAGAGTTTCAGGGCTGGGCCGACACGGCCATCGAGCTAGGCTTTGACAGGCAGCGGCAAATCCTGAGCGCGCATGTCAACGTCAGGGATATTCACCTGAGCAACATTCCGTCGCTGGCCAACGGCATGATTATCTCGCTCGTCCAGAACTCGATTGACAAACGCATCAACCCGGTCGAAATCCTGCAAGCTGCACAACTCTCGGCACGCCTGCCGATTACGGGCTCGGGCGGGGCGCTGCGTATGCGCGCGACCGATGTTCGTCCCGAAGTCCTCCGCGGCGCGCTCACGCTTCACATTATTTACGAATTCGTCCCGTCGGAATGAGGGCTACGAGAAACGCTCAGAGGCTCGACGCCAGGGCTTGCAGGCTCTGTGCCCCGGCCTCTCTGTGCGGCGGCGGCGGTGTGTCCACGATCTCCCAGGCGGAACGCTGGCGCAGCAGCTTGCTCATCAACGCAGCGTGCAGAATGTGGCCGCTCTTGTAGGCCGTGACGCGGCCCAGGATGGGCATGCCCAACAGCGCCAGGTCTCCGATGATGTCCAGAATCTTGTGACGCACGAACTCGTCGGCGAAGCGCAGCGAAGTCTCGTTGAGCATCCCGTCGGCCGTCAGGACAATCGCATTGTCGAGCGAGCCGCCGCGAATCAGGTTATCGCGGCGCAGGGCTTCTATCTCTTCCGTGAAACCGAAGGTGCGCGCCGCGGCTATCTCGCGCCCGAAGGCCCCCTCCGCCAGGTCCAGCAGAAAATGCTGGACGCCGATCAACGGATGCTTGAAATCTATCAGGCAATCAATCTGGTAAGAGTCGGCGGGCTCAATCTGGATGCGGCGGTCGCCGTGCTCGATTGAGACACGCTCGCGGACGAGCAGGCTGCGGCGCGCGAGCGGCTGCTCGACAATGCGCGCGCGCTCGATCATCTCCGTAAAGTCCTCCGCCGAGCCGTCCATGATGGGCAGCTCAAGGTTGTCAACTTCGATGTAAGCGTTATCAACGTTTGCCCCGCGCAGCGCCGCCAGCAGGTGCTCGACCGTCGAGAGCATCACGCCCGTGCGCATCAGCGTCGTCGCGTAAGAGCAATGCGCGACCCACTCGACGCTGGCCGGAATCTCGAAGCCGCCGAGGTCCATCCGCTTGAAGACGTAACCCGTATCGGGCGGCGCGGGCACGAGGCGCAGGTGAACCGGGACCGCCGTGTGCAGCCCTATCCCGCTCGTCTCGACCGCACGGCCGAGTGTCGTCTGTTTAATCAAAAGTTAAGCCCGCACCTTTCAAGCTCTGAGGCCAGAGTAATCAACGCCGCACGGCAAAAGTATTCCGCCGCCAGCCGCCATTCTGAAAGCGATCATCCGTGTCTGCAATGCCCGTGCCCCAACCGCTCCGGGTTGTTATCATTGCGGTTATCGATTCGCCGGGCCGAGACCTGTCGCGCCCAAGCAACGCCCGTCAAAGCAGAGTGCGGCGCGCATGCCACACCTGACGGCGCCGCCAGGAATGAGCGTTGATAAAAAGGGAGGGCGAAAGTTCTTCTCACCTGCTCGATTAGTTTTACTTCCACCGTCAATCAACGGCCGGGCGCTAATCCGGTCAACTGTCACTTGTCACCCGTCACGGCTTTCCTTATCATCAAGCTCAAATGCCTAGTAAAAAGTCCACGCCGCCAGCCGCGCCGACCGAGAGAGTCTACCTGATTGACTCGATGTCGCACATCTTTCGCGCCTTCTTCGCCCCGATGAGCGGGCGCACAGACCCGCTGATGAATTCGCAGGGGCAGATCACGCAGGCCGTCTTCGTCTTCACTAACATGCTGCGCAAGCTCTTGCAGGACGAGCAGCCGCATTACATCGCGGCCGTCTTCGAGTCCGGCGACAAGACCTTTCGTCACGAGAATTTCGCCGACTACAAGGCGCACCGCGCCGAGATGCCCGACGACCTCTCATCGCAGCTGCCCTACATCATACGCGTCTGCCAGGTCTTCAACATCCCCATCCTGAGCGCGCCCACTTTTGAAGCCGACGACGTAATCGGCACGCTCGCCGTCAAGGCCGCCGAACGGGGTCTCCAGGCCGTCATCGTCTCGAACGACAAGGACATGTGCCAGCTCGTGCGTGACCCCTGGATCATCTGCATGCGGCAGAACTCGCAGAACGTCAAGCGCAAGGAGCCCGTCCCGCCCATCGAATGGTGCAACGAAGCCTGGGTCGAGGCGAAGTTTGGCGTCCCGCCGTCGCAGATCATAGACCTGCTCGGATTGATGGGCGATTCGGTTGACAATATTCCGGGCGCGCCCGGCATCGGCGCTAAAGGCGCTGTCCAGCTCGTCAAACAGTTCGGCTCAATCGAGAACGCGCTTCAACGCTGGGAGGAGGTCAAGCACAAATCTTACCGCGAATCCTTGCGCGATAACGCCGACCTGATACGGCAGTCGCGGGAGCTGGCGACCATCAGAACGGACGTTGAGATAGAGCTTAACCTGGACCAGCTACGCCACCGCACGCCGGACCGCGCCGCCGCCTATCAACTCTTCCGCGAGCTTGAATTCCAGGCGCTGACCCGCGAATTTTCAGACGCCGCGGGAAGCGTCGAAGGCGCAATTACGCCGCGCCGCTATCGCATCATCCGTAAACGCGCAGAGCTTGACAGCCTGGTGCGCGGCCTCTGGGAAGCGGAACACTGGGGCTTTGCCGTCGCGGATTCCTCGCCGGTCGGCGCGGGCCAGCAGGGCAGCATGAGAGACTCCGTCGCCCCTCCGACCGGCATCGCCATCTCGACCGCCCCCGGAGCATCGGCCTACGTTGACCTGGAAAATTTCGAGGACGGCGCTCAGTCTGCGCTCGCGTCTCTCGGCGATGTTTTGTCCAACGGGCTGCTCTCGAAATCCGTGCATGACCTGAAGCGCGCGGTGGCGCTGCTCTCGCCGCTCGGCATCGAGCCCGAAGGCGTCGCCGACGATACGCTCCTGGCCGCTTACCTGCTCGACCCCGTGCGCAGCAAGTATGAGCTGGCGGACCTGGCGCGCGAGGCCGTCGGCACGGAAGGCGCGGGCGAGCCGCCCGAGGGCTGGAACGAAAAGCAGTGGCGTGCGGCCGAGGCCGCCGACCTGACGGCGCAGACCGCGCACGTCCTGCACGGAAGGTTACTCGAACAGGGGCTCGAAAACATCTACAACGAGCTGGAGCTGCCGCTTGCGCCGCTGCTTTACAGGATGGAGCGCGCAGGGCTGCGAGTTGATACCGGCGTTCTCTCGGAGCTGTCGAAATATCTCGGCGCTGAGCTGGAGAAACTGACGAAGAAGGTTTACGAAGTGGCCGGGCGCGAGTTCAAGATCAATTCGCCCAAGCAGGTCGGCGACGTGCTCGAAGAGCTGAACATCAGCTCCGGGCGCAAGACCTCTACGGGGCGCGTTTCGACCAGCAAGGCCGTCCTCGAAGAGCTGGCGCAGACCTACGAGCTGCCGCGCCTGATTATCGAGTACAGGGAGCTGGACAAGCTCAAGACCGTCTACACCGATTCGCTGCCCGGACAGATAGCCGCAGACGGGCGCATTCACGGGCAGCTCAATCAGACCGTGACGGCGACGGGCCGCCTCTCGTCTTCAGAGCCGAACTTACAGAATATTCCGATTCGCACGGAGCTTGGCCGTCGCATCCGCCGCGCCTTCGTCGCCGAGCCGGGCAATAAGCTCGTCTCCGCGGATTATTCGCAGCTCGAACTGCGGCTGCTCGCACACGTCACGCATGATCCAGTCATGCTCGACGCCTTTCAAAAGGACGAGGACATCCACGAACGGACGGCGCGGCTCGTCTTCAACGCCAGGACCAAGGAGGAGTTGAAGGAAGCGCGGCGGTTTGCCAAGATCGTCAACTTCGCCATTGCCTATGCCATCGAGCCCTTCGGCCTCTCGCAGCGCGTCGGCATCTCGCGCAAGGAAGCGAAGAAGGTGATTGACGATTACTACGACACCTACAAGGGCGTGCATCGCTACATGGAGGAAGTGCCCGTCAAGGCGCGCGAGGACGGCTTCGTCCGCTCCATCTACGGGCGCATCCGTCCCATTCCCGGCATCAACGACCGCAACGGCAACATCCGCAACCGCGCCGAACGCGAAGCCATTAACATGCCAATCCAGGGAACAGCGAGTGATATTGTCAAGATAGCAATGCTGCGTGTTGACGAGGCCATCAAGCGCCAGGGCCTTGAGGCGAAGATGCTGATGCAGGTTCACGACGAGCTGCTGGTCGAAGCGCCTGCCGGGGAAGCCGAAGATGTCGCACAGTTGCTGCGCCGCGAGATGGAATCGGCCGTCGAGCTGGATGTTCCGCTCAAAGTCGAAGTCGGCATCGGCGATAATTGGATGGACGCGAAGTAGTCAATGTTCAATCGCCAGTCATGAATAGAAAAAGAAGGGCGGAGGCTTAACCGTCAGACACGCGCTTTTATCTATTCACGATTTACCATTCACGATTTACTATTCACGATTTACTATTCACGATTTACTATTGATCGCTTATGGAAGAAGAGAGAGCACCGGAACCTGCGAATGACGAAGGCGAGGTTGTCTATCGCCGGATGAGCCCGGGTTCGGAGAGCGCGGAGGCTCCGGGCAGGGCTGCGGCGGGCCGTCGCAAGTCGCCTTCGGAGGTCACTGTCGCGCCCGCTTTAAAGACGGTCGTCATCAGTTTCGCGCTGCTGCTCGGGCTCGTGCTCCTGCTCGGTTACTTGAGCGTGCGCAAGACGGATGAGGTCAGCTCGCGGATTCTGGACGAGGAAAGACGCAACGCCGCGCTGCTGGGCTTTACGCTCAAGCTCCGCATCGCCGTCGCTAATCTGAACAACGAGGCGCGCGCGCGCGGGCGCAGCACCGGCTCGACCGGAGAGACCAGGCCGCTCTTCGATATGCCGATGGATAAGGCGCGCGATCAGGCGATTGACCTGCTCAAGCGCGCGCTCGTGCCGCCCTTTTCGGAGAAAGAGCAGTGGCGCACGTTGACGGGCGACCTCGCGGGCTTCATCGAAATCGCGCGCGACGAGGAGGCGTTTGCACGCGAGGGATACCAGAGATTTCAACGCATTGATACTCAACTGGGCAGCCTGCTCGAAGAACTCCAGCACGAACAGGAAGAGATTTTCTATCGCAGCGAGCAGCTGCAAAGAGAGGCCGCGCGCAGGATTTATCTATTGACGGGGCTGGCGATTTTAATGGGCGCGCTCGTCGCCGCTTACACCATCCGGGAAGTGCAGCGGCGCTTTCGGCAGATGCGCCAGAGCATGGAGATGGCGCGGCGCGAGCGCGAGTTCAGCACGCAGATGCTCGAAGGAATGGTCAGCGCCGTCGCCGCCATTGACTCGCACGACCACATCCGCAGTGCCAATAGCTCTTTCTTCGACATCTTTCCAGAGGCCAGCATCGGCGCTTCCGTCCATAATAAATTCAGCTCGCCCGACGCCATGAAGATGCTCGAAGCGGCGACCTCGACGCGCGTCAAGGGAGCAACTTACCGCGGGCGCTGGGTCTGCAATGACGAGACGCCCGCCTGCACGAATAAGACTTTCGACGTTTACTCTTCGCCGCTCGTGATTGACGGCGAGCCCGGACAGATCGTCACGCTCGTTGACGTGACGGAGGCGGCCGAGGCCGAGAACGTCCTGCGCAGGACGGAAGCCCTGACGGCGATGGGCCAGGCCGTCGCGCAGGTCGCGCACGAGATCAAGAACCCGCTCGGCAGTATCCGGCTCGGCGTCTCCATGCTGCGTGATTCCAACTCTACGCCCGAATCAAAGAACACGATTGACCTGGTCGAGCGCGGCATCGAGCACTTGAACAAGCTGGTGGTTGATGTCACGCAGTTCTCGCGCCAGATGCCCCTGGAGCGTTCACCCGCAGAGCTGCACGCGCTGCTCGATTCGAGCCTGGAGCTGGTCGCGGATAGGATTCGTGAAAAGAACGCGCCGCTGGAAAAGCTCTACGCGGGCGAAGAGCTGGCGGGGCGTTGGGACGCGGACCAGTTGCGGCAGGTCTTCGTCAACCTCTTTGCGAATGCCCTCGACGCGGGCAAAGAGAACTCGCCTTTGACCATTCAGACGGCACGTGTGAGAGTCGTGCCGGGAAGCGAAAACAGGGGCAACGGCAATCGCGGAGACGGCGGCCAGAAACCGTTCGCCCGTATCACCATTGCGGATCAGGGCAGCGGCATGGACGAGAAGACGCGCCAGCGTATCTTCGAGCCCTTCTTTACCACTAAGAAGCGCGGCACGGGGCTCGGCCTAGCCATCGTCAAGCAGATCGTCGAAGGACACGGCGGCTCAATCTCCGTCGAAAGCACGCCCGGCCAGGGCACGCGCTTTATCGTCGAGCTGCCGCTGGAAAAATAAGAAAAAGAGTGAAAGGGAAGAGGAGCGGAGGGGAAAGGGAACAAGGAGAAAAGGGAGAGAGGACGGCTCTTGATGCGGCTCTTGATGCGGCTCGTTTTTCCTTTCAACTCCTACTTCCCAGAGACTTTCTCCCTTTCTCTCTTTACCCGCGGCCTTCTTCCCCTAATGTTCGATATGCTTCGTGCGCGGCTTCGATTGTTCTGTCGAGCAGCTCGTCCGTGTGCGCTGTGCTGATGAATCCGGCCTCGAACTGGGAAGGCGCAAGATAAACCCCGCGCGCGAGCATCGAGTGGAAGAATTTGCCGTAAAGCTCACGGCTGCTGTTGGCCGCCGTGGTCCAATCTGTGACGGGCTCGCGCGTGAAGAATGCGGTCCACATCGAGCCGACGCGATTGGTGACGGTCTCAACGCCCGCACTGCGCGCGGCCCCGGCCATCCCATCGCAGAGCCGCTTGCCCGCGCGCTCCAGCTTTTCGTAGACGGCCGGGTCGCGCAGCCGCTTGAGCGTAGTCAGCCCGGCCGACATCGCCAGCGGATTACCCGACAGCGTCCCGGCCTGGTAGATCGGCCCGGCGGGCGCGATATGACGCATCAGCTCGCGGCTCCCGCCATAAGCGCCGACGGGGAGACCGCCGCCGATGATTTTGCCGAGCGTCGTAATGTCAGGCATGACATCGTAGAGCTGCTGCGCGCCGCCGCGCGCGACGCGAAAGCCCGTCATCACTTCGTCGAAAATGAGCAGCGCGCCGCCCTTGCGCGTAATCTCACGCACGCGCTGAAGGTAGCCCTCCTGCGGCGGCACGCAGCCCATGTTACCGACGACGGGTTCGATGATGACCCCGGCGATGTCACGGCCATATTCGTCGAAGACGCGTTCGAGCGCCGCCGCGTCGTTGAAGGGAACCGTCAGCGTGTTCTGCGCGAGTGTCAGCGGAACGCCGGGACTATCGGGCAGGCCGAGCGTGGCGACGCCCGAGCCTGCTTTG
>DASVWH010000220.1:0-28369 GCA_036389715.1 Pyrinomonadaceae bacterium
TATGCTGCTCATGGTCGTTGTCCTCTAGCGGTGGTAGATAAAGTGTTGCAACTTCATTCTACACACCTGCCAAGAGGTGACGACCTTTAACTTTTCAACTCAAGACTCGGGTTTACTCAACACTCATCGCTCCTTAACTGACGCCCGCTCACTTGACAAACGTCTCGGTCTTTAAATCCTGACCGTCCGTGCTGATAGTGATAGTTCCATGCCTGCCGGTTATGAGAATCTCCGCGCCGCTTGCGCGCCAGCGTTCTAAAACTTCCCTGTGCGGGTGGCCGAAGGGCGAAGAGAGGCCGACGGAGATGATCGCCAGGCCGGGCCGCGCGGCGGCGACGAAGCCTTCGGTCGAAGAGGTCTGGCTGCCGTGATGCGCTACTTTCAGGACATCGCAGCGCAGGTCTGCCTGCTCTTTCAGGAGCGCGGCTTCCGTCTCTCTCTCGATGTCGCCGGTCAGGAGAAAGACTCTTCGTCCCAGCCGCAGGCGCAGGACGATGGAGTCGTTATTGCGCCACGTCGCGCTACTATTACCGTCCGGCGTGGGCCAGAGGACTTCCGCCTCGACCGGGCCGAAGCGTAAGAGATCGCCTCTCCCGATGAGCCGCAGCGGGACGCCGTATCTCTGTGCGGTCCGGGCAAAGCGCGTGAACTCCGGCTCGTCCGAAGGCGCGCGGGCAACGAGCGCGGCCCGCACACGGAAGTCGCGCGCAACATCGTTCAGGCCGTCTATGTGATCGGCATCGGCGTGTGTGGCCAGGAGGTAGTCCACATGGTCCAGGCCCCGCCACCAGAGGTATTCCGAGACGACAGCTTCGCCGATGCTTCTCGTATCGCGCTCGAAGGCATCCGCCGCGGCTTCACCCTTTTGCCCGCGCGGCCCATCGAATCGCGGTCGCCCGCCGCCGTCCACCAGCAGCGTCGTTCCATCCGTCATCGTGATTAACGCCGCGTCGCCCTGCCCGACATCCAGAAAATCAATCCGCAATCTTCCGTCCGGCCGCGGCGCGCTCAGAGGATGCGCGACTACCAGCAGCAGGGCCGCGACGAACGCAATGGCCGCCCGTCGCGGCCTGAGAAATTTCGCGGCCCGCTTGTCACTGTCGTTTGAAGACGGGTGGCCGAGCGGATTCCAGCGCGCGAGCGCAAAGGCCAAAACCGCCAGCGGCAGAAAGTAAAAGAGATAGATGAGAGCGGCCCATCCGGTATACTCCGGCAGGCGCAGTGCGGCGATACCCAGGCGCTCAAACGGGTCAACGCTGTGAACCATCAACCAGTTGATGCCTTCCGCCAGCGTGATGAAGGGCGCTGCGAGCAGCGCGCTCAATTGAGAGAGCAGGAGCGCCGCGAGAGCGACCAGCGAGAGCAGCGCCATCAGGACGCCGACCATTATATTTAAGAGCAGCGAGGCCACAGAGAGCCTGTGAAAGTAGAGGACCAGGAGCGGCAGGAGCACGGCCTGCACGCTCGCCGAGATGACTACGGCGCTGAAGCCGTAGCGCAGGAGGCGCTGGACGCGCAGGCTTTCGAGCCGCGAGGCCAGCGGCGTCTTGAAAAGCCTGTAGCTGTAGTTGGAGCGTGCGAGTTCACGCCGCCAATCGCGCTCGCTCCAGAAGAGCGCCTCGGCCAGCCGACGCCACAGGCGCGGGCAGGTCGGCGGATAGGGCGTCTCGCGCGTCGGACGCCACGCGCCCGCCTCCCGCAAGCTCTGCAAGAGCGGCCAGGCGATAACGATAATCGCCAGCACGGAGAGAAAGGTGAGCTGGAATGAAGGGTCGAGGAGGTCCCGCGGTCGCCAGACGAGCAGGACCAGCGCCGCGCCTCCGAGCGCGTTGAGCGCGCTGGCCCGTCGCTCAAGCACGGGCGCGAGCGCGACCATCGTGAACATCAGCGCCGCGCGCACGACCGAAGACTCCGCGCCGACGGCCAAGGCATAAGCCCAGAGCATGACGGCCGAGACCGCGAACTGCCACGCGCGCCTTTTAGTCAACAACCTCGCCAGCGCCAGGATGAGTCCGCCGAGGAAACTGATGTGCAGCCCGCTGATAACGAGTACGTGGAAGGTTCCGCCCTGGCGAAAGCGTTCGGCTGAAGCGCGCGAAAGATAATAACGGTTGCCGAGCAGCACAGCCTTCAGGACTCCGCCCGTTTCGGCTGAGAATTTTTCACCTATGCTGGCCAGCAATCGCTGCCGCCATTCGTAAAGCCAGGCCAGCGGCAGAAAGACCGGCTCATCGTCCAGGCGTTCGACGAGCAGCGGGCTTTTGATTGCGCCCGTCGCATCGAAGCCCTTGCGCTCAAGGTACTCTGTCCGGGAAGAGCCGCCCGGGTTGCGAAAGCTCTCCGTCCGGCCAAGCGCCGCCATGACGCGCACGCGCGCGCCGTAGCGCAATTCCAGCGCCTCGTATTCGGTGCGCGCCGCCGCGCCGCTCACAGGTGCGAAGAGCAGCACTTCGCCCGAAGCAGCATGCTCCTCATCCTTGTACCTGAGCCTTTCGACCCGCACTCGCAGGTAGAAGCTGTCCGGCGCAGGCTCCGGCTGGTCCGCAATCACGCCCGTCAGCTCTACAGGATCGCCCGAAGCAATCAGCCCTTCGTCATAAAATCGCTGCACGCGGTCGGCCTGCACGCTGCTGCCCTCTATGATTGAGAGCGTCGCGCCAGCGAAGAAGAAGGAGAGCGTCAGCAGCAGCGAAGCCGTCGCCCTGCGCTGCCCCGCAAAGCAGTAAGCGGTGAGCAGCGCGCAGGCCGCTCCGCTCCAGAGATAAAGATGAAGAGGCAGCGGCAGGAAGCGCGCGGCGAGGATGCCCGGCGCGAACGACGCGGCCAGAATCGCTAAAGGGTAAGACGCAAAGGACGGCTGTAGAGGACCGGCGCGCATAAGCAGCGAAGCGTTCTCAGCATTGACTTGAAACTCCGAGATTTAGGGTTTGCGATTGTGTGAGGCGCAATCCGGGCTTCGATTTCCATCAAATTCCAACGGCAGGCGCGGCCGTCTCAAGGCTCTCAACGAAAAGCCTGCCAACCAATCAATCCGGCGCAAGGGCTATTCTCTCCGCTCGATACCTGTCCCTTGAGCCCCGCGCTGCGGCAGCTTTAGCACCTCGCACCGGGCGTGTCAAGAATTTCCGGCGCAAGCAGTTAATCTCCGCCCCAAAAATCGGACTCCCCGAAAAACATTTTCTGAAACTTGATGGCCCGGCGCGCGCCTCTCTGAAGTCAGGTGACCTATAAACTCGAACTGCGTGATGCAGAGACCTTCGTTGATGGTGTCGTCCCAGTTGGCCCCGGCATCTGTAGATTTATAGATGCCGCCGTCGCTGCCCGCGTAAATGACCAGGTGATTGGAGGGATGAAAGGCGAAGGCGTGATTGTCCGGGTGGATGCTGCCGCCGATGTCCGTGAAGGTCCAGACGCCGGTCATGGCGTTACGCGTCGCTTTCCAGAGCGAAATGGCGCTCAGGTAAATGATGTCCGGCGTGGTCGGGTCAACGACGATGTTCAGGTTATAGAAGCCTTGCTTGCCGAGCCCGACCGCGCCGCCCGGCAGTGTGATCTGGGTCCAGGAGCTTCCACCGCTGGTCGTGACGTACAGATTACTTATCGCATACTGCGTCGGCGAGCCGTTGACCGTGTCGTTATTGGCGAAGAGCGCATAGAGCGTTTGTGAGGACGAGGGAGAGAGGGCGAGCGCGACGCGCGTGAAGCCGTTGGGCGAGGGGGCCGAAGCCGTCGGCAGGCCGCTCGTCAGTTGCGTCCAGACCGGGTTGGCGGCCCCCGCGTTGGTCGTCTTATAGATGCCGCTTCCCCAGAAAGCTGCGTAGACCGTTGCCGGAGTGGCCGGGTCAATGACAACGTCGGTTGCCCCGCGCACAAGGCCGGAAATCGCCGGGAGACCGTTGGTCATCTGCGTCCAGTTAACGCCGCCGTCCGAGCTGCGATAGATGCCGTTGCTGGTTGCGGCGAAGAGGCGCACCGTCGCGCCCGTCGTACCCGGCGTGACGACGATGTGGCTGAAACGCGCGCCGAGGAAGGTGGTCGTGCCTTGCGTGCCCCAGGTATTACCGCCGTTGGTCGTCTTCAACACGCCGCTGCCGTAATAGCTGTCGCCGGAGAAATTCCCCTCTCCCGTAGCGGCATACAGGGTCAGGTGATCGCCCGGGTCCATCGCCAGAGCGCCGATGGCTAACGAGACTTCGTTATCCGATTTGGCCGCCCAGTTGGTCCCGCCGTCCGTCGTCTTCCAGACCCCGCCCTGCGCCGTTCCACAGTAGATGGTATTCGGGGCCGTCGGATCAACGACGATACTGGTCACGCGCCCCGTCACCAGGACGCGCGGGCCGCCGTAAGTCTGGCCCTTCGGGATGGCTGTCGGCCCCAGTTGAACCCAGTTGCTGACGCCCGACACTGGCGCAACCATTTCGGGCCCGCCGTCGGCCGCGCTCATCAGGATGGGCGCGCCGTCTTCGACTTGCGGCATCGCGCGCGACTCCTCCAGCGCGGACAGGCGCAGCTGTGCCATCTGCACCATGTCTTCGCCGCCGTCCATCCCGCCAACCATCAGCGGCGCTTTCCTGGAGCCTTTTCTGGAGCCGCCTTTTCCGGCCGTGCCGGTCACGGAAGCGGCAGCCGCGCCGCCAACGTCAGACTGGCCGTCCGCGCCCAGAATGCGCCGGTCAATCTCATTCTCCAGGTAGCGCAGGAGCGGGTCGTCTATTGGGAGGATGCCTGTCTTTCTTAAAGCCGGGCTGGTCCTTTTCCTGCTCGCAGATTTCTTTGCCGGCCGCTTTGATTTTTTGGCAGGCTTCTTTGTCGTAGGCATGGCTCGTTCTCCTTAAGTAAAGGTTGAGGTTTAGTGAGACCTGCCCGTGTTCAATGTTCACTCGTCGGCTTCAGAGCCATCCGGCTCCGGCGAAACGGTCTGTTCCCGGGTCGCAGCGTGCGGCTCTTCGTCGGTGGGCATCTGGCGTGTTTGCCTGATGGCTTCGAGCCTCTTTCGGGCCAACTCCCGGCTGTCCGCTTTGCGCCCGGCATCAAACTCCGTCGAGCGCAACAGAGGGTCGTCAGGTGGAGGCAGCGAGGGCGTCTACGGTGTCGCGGACTTGCTGGCTGCGGGCTTCTGAGGAGCAGCCCTTTTCCTGGTCGCCATCTTCAATTCTCCTTCTCGGAAATTCCCGCGCGGTCTGCCGCTTGATTACGGCGAATCAGTTATTAGCAGGGGCGGTGTTATGACTCAACGACAGCGGCTTTGCGAAGGAGCTTTGAGAATCGTTTGCCGGACCTGTCCTTGATTGAAGAGCATCGTGGCATCACTCGAAGTTTAACCGGGCCTTCTCGGTTCAGCGGCAACACGCGTGCCTCTTGCTGCGACCACTCGCAGGCTGGCTATTTTGAACGAAACGCACGGGGACGGCTCCCGGCAGGCCCTGTAGTGTTCACTTCCGTTCACACATCCTGACGCGGTATGTAGATATTTGTTGACAAACGCGCCCGGCACACGCGCGGCACACGCGCGCTCGCTGACCTGCTATAACTTCGGCGGCAGCTTCCTTTTGTGATTTATATTACGTGCACGATGGCTTTCGGTTTTTTACAGGGCGGCTAACGAGAGGTGCGCAACTGTTTCGACGTGATGTGTCTGCGGGAACATGTCGAATGCGCGGATGGAGGTCAGCGTGTAGCCGCCGCCCGTCAAGCCTTTGAGATCGCGTGCAAGGGTGGCCGGGTCGCAGGAGACGTAGGAGATGTGGCGCGGACGCAGGGCGAGAATGCCGCGCACGGCCTCTTCTTCAGCTCCGGCTCTCGGAGGATCGAGGAGCAGGAAGTCTACGGGCGCGAGCGCGGCGCTATTGGCACTGAGCCAGTCGCCGACCCTGGCGCACTCGAAGGCGACGTTGTCGAGCTGCGCATCAGCCAGGTTTCGGCGCGCGTAGGCGATGGCCGCCGGGTGCGCCTCTACGCCTCTGACGCGCTCGAAGCGTCCGGCGAGCGGCAGTGTGAAGAGCCCCGCGCCGCAGTAAAGGTCAACGGCCGTCTCGCCGCGAGCGTCACCGATGGCCGCAGTCACGAGTGAGGGCAGCAGCTCTTGATTAATCTGGAAGAAGCCTTCGGCGCTGAAACGGTAGCGATGGCCCGCGATCAGGCGCGACACTTCGAGCGTCGAACTGCCGGGCAAAGGCGGCGTGAGCGACGCGCCTTCGTCGCCAGCGACCGCCTGGAATTCGGTCATGCCTGCGGGCAGGTCATGGCTTTGCATTCGCGCGCGCAGTCCCTCAAGGGCCTTCTGTAGCTCAGGGACAAGCACCGGGCACTCGGCGACATCGCAGACGTTGTGCGAGCCGCGCTCGAAATATCCGAGCAGTTTTCTCTGCGGGTCGTGTTGCCACTGCGCGCGCGAGCGATAGCGCCAGGCGACGGGAGACGCCGTGATGGGAATCTCGCCGGGAAACTCTACCCGCGCAATCCGGCGCAGGCAGTCGCGGACGAAACCCGCTTTGGCCGTGAGTTGGGCTTGATAGCTCAACTGCTGAAAATCGCAGCCGCCGCAACGCCCGAAGTAAGGACAAGGAGGCTCGACGCGCTCCGGCGCGGGCGAGAGTATCTCTTTAATTGAAGCGAAGGCCACGCGCCCCTGAACGCGCTCTATCTGCACGAGGGCGCGGTCGCCGGGCGCGGCCAGCCCGACCAGGATAGTTCGCCCCCCGGCGTGGGCCAGCCCCGCGCCGCCCGGCAGCAGGCGCTCAATCAGAACCTCTACGAGCGGCTCCGCTTTCGCTTGCGTGGCCTGCGTTTGCGGCTGTAGGTGACGACGGTTTCCGCCGCGCTTCCGTTTCTGCTTTCTCATCTCGGTTCCGGCTAGAGATAGAACAAACTGAGACGCGGGAGGCCGTAAATATCGCGCAGCCGTTTGAGCAGCAGGTTATTCAACGTCTGCTCGAAGACGGCGCGTTCCATCCGCGCGCGGTAGGGCTCCAACTGCTCCGCGGACGCGGCCCGCGCCGCCGCCAGCTCCTCCGGTCTGACGCTTGCGCCGAGCGCTTCGTCGAGCATCTTTTCAAGGCGCGTCAGCCAGTCTTCCAGCTTCTCCGCATCCGGTCTCGCGGTCCGCGCGAAATCCTCTTCAAGCTCCTTTAATTGTGAGGCCGCGCGCGAGAGCGCGTCGCAGAAGGCATCTTCCCGCGCGCTCTTTCGCTGCTCGCAGATTTGCACGAGCGCGGCGCGCGAGCGCGCGAGGTGTTCGAGGATGGCAGCACGCGGGAAAGGCAGTCGCGCATCTTCGTCCGGCCCGCCTGCGACAGCCGCCGCGTCTTCGCCGGAACCAGCACCGACCTGTGATTCCTGCCACTCGGCGAACTGCGCTTCGACCTCTTCCTGGCAGTAAAGGAGCGACTTGACGCTGCGCCGCCTGGGCTTGGCCTCGAACGAATCGAAGGAGCGCTCGATCCCGTTGAGCGCAACATGCAGCGGCACGCCCATCTCCTTCCAGCTCTCGATCAGCGCCCAATCCATCGGGCTCAACAGGAGGTGCTTGCCGCGACGACGAATGAAAGTATCTTCGATCTCTGTAAAGTAGTTGAAATAGTTCAAAGCGTGATTAGTTTTCAGTTTTCAGTTTTCAGTTTTCAGTTTCAAGCAAGAGCTTGTCTTTGAAATTCGATGAGATTTGATTGGCTTCAATGAGGGCTGCTTTCTTAACTCAAAACTGAAAACTGAAAACTGAAAACCGCCTACCCCTTACTCTTTCCATAAATCAATCTCAGCCCTTCGAGTGTGAGCGTGTCGTCAACGGCTTCGATGAGTTCGGAGCCGGTGGCGATGAGGGAGGCGAGACCGCCCGTGGCGATGACGCGCGTCGTGCTGCCAAGCTCCTCCAGTATTCGCTTGAGCATCCCGTCAACGAGCCCGACATACCCGTAATAGAGCCCCGACTGCATCGCGCCGACGGTTGACGAGCCGATGACGCTGCGCGGGCGCTTAATCTCGACGGGCGGGAGGCGCGCGGCGCGCTCGAAGAGGGCGTTGGAGGAGATGGCGATGCCGGGCGTGATTGCGCCGCCCAGATACTCGCCCCGCGCGTTGATGACGTTGAAGGTCGTCGCCGTCCCGAAGTCAACGACGATGCAGGGCGCGCCGTACTTGTGCAGCGCCGCGACGGCGTCCACGATGCGGTCGGCCCCGACATCCGAAGGAGGCTCGTAAAGTATCGGCACGCCCGTTTCGGTCGTGTGGTCTATAAAGAGCGGCGTGAGGTTGAAATAGACCTCCGACATTCTCTTCAGCGTATAGTTGAGCGGCGGCACGACCGACGCAATCGCCACGCCCGTAATCTCTCTCGAATCAATCCCCGCCAGCTCGAAGAGGTTGCGCGCATAGACCCCGTATTCGTCCACCGTGCGCACCCTGGCCGTCGTCAATCGCCAGTGAGAGACCAGTTGGCCGCTGTCCGAATAAACGCCCAGCGACGTGTTGCTATTTCCGGCATCGATGACGAGCAGCATGATTTTTAAACGATCAGGGACAAGCTCAGAATGAGCGCCGCGAGCGATGAAGCCGGAGCATTTAATGCTTGCATTTCATCGCCAGATATTTCGCAGCTCAGACTTCATCGCCCGGTTCTGCCTTTCTATAGAGGGCCAGGAATTCGCCCGGCAGCGGGACCGGCTTGCCTGTCCGCGAGTCTATGAAGACGCCGACCTGTTTCGCTTCGGCGACGATTGCATCGTCCGCGTTATGAAAGGTCGCGTGCATGGTCGCGGACGTTCTCCCGACTTCGACGACCGTCATCCGGCCAGTGCATTCGTCCGTGAACCGGAGCGAGGCGCGATAGTTGATCTCTGTCCGCACGAGCACGGGCATCAGGTTACGTTCGAGCAGCTCGCCGACGCGGAAATGGCTGCGCAAAAGCTCCATCCTTAAGTCTTCGAGCCAGCGCACGTAGACTATATTGCTGACGATTCCCGCCACGTCAACATCATACGGGCGAATCGCAAACTCCAATCGAGCGGCAATCATTGGGCCTCTTTCGTCCTCTTGCGTCTGCTCGCGCGCAGGCTCGTGATGTCTCCGGCGCGGATGATTCTGATTTCCCCTGCGTCTGTTTCTACACGCAAAGCGCCGTCGGGTTCAAGCCCGCGCGTCCATCCCTCTATACTTTCACCGTCGAGCGCCGCGCGCACGCGCCTGCCCGCCGCATACGAAGAGCGCAAGCACCACTCGCGGACGGTCTCGGCTTCGCCTCCCGCGCCGCAGAGCGCCGTGTAGCGCCTTTGGACGGCCCGCGTCAGGGATTGCAACAAACGTTCGGTCTCGGGCTTGCTCCCGGTCAGGGCCGCGACCGACGTGGCGACGGCTTTCAGCTCGGGCGGGAACGCGCCGTCGTTGAGATTGATGCCGATGCCGAGGACGACCGCGCGGCCGGTCTGTGTCTCGACCGTCTCGGCGAGAATCCCGCAGAGCTTGCGCTCGCGGGCGATGATGTCGTTGGGCCACTTGATGTCCGTCCGCAGCCCGTGCGCTTCGAGCAGCGCGTCCGAGACGGCGAGCGCGGCCATCAGCGTGATGAGCGGCCAGGCGCGCAACGCGAGCGGCGCGGGCCGCAGCACGATGCTGAAGTAGAGCCCTGCATCGGGGGGCGAAACCCAGACGCGGTCGTGCCGCCCGCGCCCGCGCGTCTGCTCGCGCGCGACAACGCAGAGGCCCTCCGGCGCGCCGCTCATGGCCTGGCGCGCGGCCTCCGTGTTCGTCGAAGCCAGCGCGTCGAAGCGCAGTATCACCGGGCGAAATGGCTGGTTCATTTGTACCTGTGCGATCAATAATAATGTAGAATCAACTTATACCTGCTGGGCGGATTAACTACAAAGACGAGAGAGACACGCGCGGCTCTAAAACCGCTGGGCGGCGCGCGGCGATGGCCCTTCCGGTCGCTGCAATACTTCTGCGCTCGGTGACGACGGCGCGACTTCGTGATTGATTGCCGATGATAGACTGGTTTCCGATCCGGCTCTCGTTTGCCGTGGCGAGCGCGGCCACCCTGATCGCCCTGACGGTCGGCGGCGGGCTGGCCTGGCTGCTGGCGCGCAAGCGTTTTCCGGGCCGAGACCTCGTTGATGCGTTGATTACGCTGCCGCTCGTGCTGCCGCCGACGGTGCTCGGCTATTACCTGCTGGTCCTGCTCGGCACACGCTCGTCTTTCGGCGGCTTTCTCTACCGCCGATTCGGGATTCGCCTGACTTTCACGGTCACGGCGGCCATCATTGCGGCGACGATTCACGCCCTACCGCTCGTCACCAAAAGCCTGCGCGCAGCCTTCGAGAGCGTTGACCTGGAATTGGAGGCAGCCGCACGAACGCTCGGATTAAACGGGCGGCGCATCTTCTTTCGCGTCACCCTGCCGCTGGCCTGGCGCGGAGTGCTGGCGGCGACGGCGCTGGCCTTTGCGCGCGCGCTCGGAGATTTCGGCGTCACGATGATGATCGCCGGAAACATTCCGGGCAGGACGCAGACGGCATCGGTCGCCATCTATGACGCGGTCCAGGCCGGGCGCGATAACGACGCCTTGACGCTCTCCGTCATCGTCTCTTTGATCGCCGTCGCCATGCTCTACTTCATCAATCGCTTCGGGAAATTCCGGCCCTAAACGTTAGGCCCTAATGCTTCGCCGGAGCCCTTTGTCGAATCCCGCACTCGGATTACTCAGTGACCGGAGATTACCCCGTCAGGCTGTCCTGTACGGCTGGAATGAAGTGTCGCGTAGCGCCGCATCTTGACACGTAACGGCTCGGAGGCTTATAAAACGGGGCGTCGAATCTTTCACGTCGGCGTGACCCCTCAAAGCATCCGCCGGCACTCTTCCGTTAACCCTTACCATAAGGAGAAAGATAATGACTCGCAAATCCTCTCTTTTTCGGGGCCGACATCTCATCACAGGCGCAATAGCTCTGGCGATTTCGTTGCTCATCTACTACGGAATCGGATTGGTCCCGAGCATGGCCCAAACCCTTACGCAGGAGAGCCTGACAGACACTGTTCCGGCGGCGCGTGAGTTAAGAAATCAGATACCCCCTCATCTTCCCATAAAAATCAAGGTCAAAAATCTGAACAACGAACACCTGCTCCGTGACCTGGAGATAGAGGTGACCAACAAATCGGAGAAGCCGATTTATTACCTTAAACTCGGCCTCTTTCTTCCGGGAACGGTGGGCCCCAGCGGCAAACAGGTCGGCTATCCGCTGCGCTACGGCAGGCTTGAATTGATTGACCTGAGAAACATGGCGACCCCCGAAGATGTACCGATTCGTCCCGGTGAAACCTACGTCTTCAAGGTTTCCGAAGCGGAGTGGCGCGGATGGGAACAGTTCGCGGCCGAGAAGAAACTACCGAAGTCCGAGCCGCGCGAGGTCGGGGTCAGATTTCAGGTGCTCAACTTCGGGGACGGCACAGGTTTTGTGACCACCAGCGGGATGCCGGTTCCGCGCAAGCAGGCTGCAAACCGGAAGGTGCTTTTAGAACCGCACGAAGATGAATCTCTTCAGATATTCAGAAGCTGACTATAATTCCGACCGAGCCGTTAGCCGCCGTCTCCAGGCTTGAACCCACATTAAAAGAGAGGCCAGGGTGAATGATGCGAGCATTTACCCTGGCCTCTAATTCTCCTCCGGCACTGGCCTTCAGCCGAGCACGCCGCGAAACCTTGACGCGCTCGACGCGTAGCCCGGGAAGACTTCCGGCAGGTTCGCGTTGCCGAGCTGCCGCTGGATAACTTCGCCGAACACGTCGCGGAAGTCAGTCGTCAGCGCCAGGTCGCGCCCCTCGTACAACTGGCCGCCCTTGAGCCCCGGCCAGTCGCCGTAAACCTTTCCGCCGCGGACCTGATTGCCGATGACGAACATCGCATTGGCGTGGCCGTGGTCCGTCCCGCGCGTCCCGTTCTCGCGGGCGGTGCGCCCGAACTCCGACATGGTCAGAATGACCACGTCGTCCATCAGCGCGCCGAGGTCTGTGACGAGCGCGGCGATGCCCGCGCCGAACTCCTGCAAGCGAAGCGCGAGCTGGCCCCGCGCGCCGCCTTCGTTGACGTGCGTGTCCCAGCCGCCCGTCTCCGTAAAGGCGACTTCGAGCCCGACGCCCGCTTTAATCAGCTGCGAGATTTGCAGCATCGAGTTGCCGAAAGCAGTGCGCGGGTACTGCGCGCCGTTCTCCGGCTGGTACTGCGCCGGGTTGACCTTCTTCAGAAAGTTGACGGCTTCAAACGTCTCCCTGCCCGTCCCGCGCAGCACGTCGCTCGCGGCCTGATCGTAGATGGACTCGAAGCCGCCCTGCACGCTCGCCGAGTAGGCCCCGGCACGAATCGTAAACTCCGCCAGGTTCGAGATGGCGAGCGCGCCAGCCCTGCCCTGCAAGGAGCGCGGCAGGTTCTGCGTCAGCGAGACGGCGCGAAACGGCGAAGCCTTCCGGTCCTGCTTCGCTTGCAGGTAACGGTTGAGCCAGCCGTCAGGCGTTGATTTGACGCCCGGAGTCGCGGACTCCATATAATCCTGTGCGTCGAAGTGCGAGCGCGTGTTATCGGGCGAGCCGACCGCCTCGACAATCGCCAGCCGCTTCGCATCCCAGAGAGGCTTGAAGGGCCTGAGCGCAGGGTGCAGACCGAAGAACCCGTCCAGGTCAATCGCCGCCTGCGCCGCATCGCCCGCGCCCTTCGGCCGCCTGATGGCGAGCGTCGGGCGCAGGTCATAGTAGGCGCTCTCGCCGTGCGGCACGACCATGTTGAGGCCGTCAACAGCGCCGCGTTGAAAGATAGTGATGAGCGTCTTGCGCCGCCCGCCGCCCGCCGTCTTGGGGCCCTGCGCCATCACCGCACGCTGCAAGAAAGAGGGCGCAGCCTGTATCAAGCCGACGCTCGCCAGCGCAATCCCGCCCGACTTCAGAAAAAATCTTCTCTCCATATTCATCACCTTGCTGGTCAATGGTTAATGGTCAATCGTCAATAGAGGAACGTTTTTATCTATTCACCATTGACCATTGACCATTGACCATTGACTATTCACTGTCTCTGGAACTCCGGCGAGCCGAGAATCAGGCCGACGAGTTTGACGAGTTCCGGGTTGGCTGTGCTGGCCAGATCGGCGACGGCCAGTTGGCGTTGCGCGCGTCTCCCGCCGCCACCGCGCGTGCGCTCCGGCGCGTCGTTCATCATGCTCGAATCGGCGGCGGGCGAGGGCGTCACGGGCTCGCTCAATTGCTTCATGAGCGATGCCTTCGTGCTCGGCGAGACATCGCCCTGCACGATCAGGTCTAGGAAGCGCTGCATCATCCGCGTCATATCGGTCGAGCCTTTGGCGGTGTCCGCATCGAAGCGCGCGAGGTTGACGCGCGTGCCGGGAATCCGATTGCTCGCCAGCGCCAGGCCGAAGTTCAGACGCTGAAGCAGTGCGCCCGTATTGACCCAGTTTTCGGCCACGTCCGGGTAGCCGGTCGGGGCCTGGTAAGCATAGAGCGGCTCGCCCATCCGCGCGATCCATTGATGAAGCTGCGTGCCGTTGGTCTCTCCTCCGAGAGTGCGAATCGCGCTCACCGCCAGCTCGAAGGGCGTCTTGATCTTCGCGCGATAGGACGCGGGCGAGTTGAACTCCGGCGAAGCGAAGACGGCGCGCAGCGTCTCGCGGATGTCGCCATCGCTCCTGGTATAAGCCGCGGCGACGCGCTCGACGAGCGCGGGGCTCGGGTTATCAGTCACGAAGCGACGGCTGAGCTTGGTCGCGATGAACTTCGCCGTCGAGGGATGATGGGCCAGGATGTCTAAGACTTTGAGGCCGTCTTCGATGCCGCCGCCGGCAGCTATCTTGTGACCGAGCACCAGCTTCTCGCCGTCGTCGTGCAGGCGCGGGTTGAAGTAGAAAGTCCCTATCTTTTCGCTCGCTCCGTTCAAGGCGGTAGCGCCGCCGCGCGGATTCAGGATGGTCCAGCCCGTAAAGCAGCGCGCGACCTCCTGAACATCCTTCTGCGTGTAGCCGCCCTCGACGCCGAGCGTGTGCAGCTCCATCAGCTCGCGCGCGTAGTTCTCGTTGATGCCGCGCTTCGGTCGCTGCTGCGCTGCCGGTTGAGGCTCGGCGGGCATGTTCGCACCGGCGCTGTCGGGCTGCTGCTGCCGTCGCCTGTTCCGGGGAGCGCCCTCCCCCGAACGCATGGCACGTCCGCCCATCAGCATATCGAGCAGGCGGCCGCGCTCGCGCGCCGGGCGCGCCCCTCTTCTGTTGTTGCCGCCGCCCGCGGCTTTCGGACTGACGCTCTGAAAATTGTCCAGGTAGAAGAGCATCGCCGGGCTCTCGGCGGTCGCCACCAGCAGGTCGTAAAACTTGCCGAGCGTGTGCGGGCGAATCGTATCGCGGTCGTATGAAGTCAGCAGCCACTTGTCCGCGCCCTTGTTGGCGAAGATGTTGAAGTGGTTGGTCCAGAAATCCACCATCACTTCCTGCAACTGCCGCTCGCTGTAGACGGCGCGCAGGACTCTCGACGCTTGCAGCTCCTGGACGAGCTGCTGCGGCTGGCGCAGGTCGTGCGCGATGTAGTAATCCCTGATGGCTCTGCGGTAGGCCGGGTCACGCCCCTTCGCTCCATCCTCTTCTTTGGCGGCACTGGCCGCGGCTGCGCCTTCCGTTACACCGGCAGGCAGACCGGCCATCGCCGCGCTCTCATTCTGCTGCGAAGCTGCGGCGGCGACAGCGCCGGACACAGGAGCATCGGCCTTCTTCCGGTTCTCGCTGGCGGCGGCGAGTTCGGGCGGGAGCTCTCCGCGACGCTCAAGCTGGCGCAGGAGCTGATTGGGCTGCGGATATTTCGCGTAAATCTCGGCGGTCGAAAGCCGCAGCGAGCCGAGCGTCTGGACCTTGGCGTCCGCGACCGGGTCGGCGATCTTCTCCGGCTGCAACTGCTGCTCGATGTAGCGCGCCAGGCCCATCGCCCGGACGCGCTCGACATCGCCGGGACGCGCGCCGAAACCCAACCGGTTCAGCACGTGAAGAATGCGCTGCTCTTCGCTCAGGCGCTCGGCCCTGGGTTGCTGCGCACCCGCCGGGCCGCCCGTCGCCAGCGTTCCCAGGAGGAGCGCACAGGCGGACAAAAATGCGGTCGCACGCTGGCCCGCGCCGCGCATTGAAGGAAACGATCCGTGTTTGATAACTCTCATCTGAAGCACCAATCTGGTTTTCGGCTGTAAATCCAAAAGATTAAAAGGATTCGACTGACAGGCCCGTTTCTACTCTCATTTAGACGCATAAAGCCTCCGCAAGGTTGAAAATTTTAACAATCGGCGCGAAGTTTTCTCCGGCGTCTGGGCTAATCCGTTTTGAATCTCTTGAACGCCAGCCCGATTTATATTAGTCTCTGCCAGAAACTTCTCACACCGCGCCGTCACTGAAACGGCGCGCGACAGCTTTTAATTCCTCTTTTATTTCTATCCGTGCTAACTGTTTAGCTGAAGCCTGCGGGTGCTGGCTTCGGGAAGGGAGATGTGCTGGTGAAAATTAAATTTGCGATGGCGGGCGTTCTCCTGTTCGGGGGAGTGCTCTTCCAGTCAACGGCTCAGGGACAGGGCAAAGGGCCGCCGAAAGGGCCAGGGCCTCTGAAACCGCCAAAGGAGATCAAGCTCGTGTTGCCGGATTTGCGTCTCACGGGCGTGACGGTCGGGACAACCGTGATGACCGTCAAAGTGACCAACCAGTGTAAGGGTCAATCCGCTCAGACGCGGCTCAGGCTGCACATCTACGGCGGGCCGCAAAAGGGCTCGACCGGAGGCGACATACTGGAAGCGGATGTTCCGCCTCTGAAGGCCGGAGAGGTGACGGCCGTGACCTTCGACCTCAAGGCATACGCCAGCAAGTTCAGCACCTACGGGGATAAGTACTACCGCCTGGAAGTGGACCCATACGGTAAGATCAAGGAGGTAGTGGAAAACAACAACTGGGTGGAGAAGGGGGCCGGGCCGTTCCCGGACGCCTGGAATGTCTGCGATAAATAGCTCGCGGACGGCTCATCCGGACCTGGTGAAAATATCCTTTCGACGAAGCCCCGGTGCGGGTTCGTCGAAAGGATATTTTCTTGCGCGCGATAGCTATCTGACAGGGCGCGGGTAGCTGGCCGGGCTGCGATTCCCCTGCCTGTCTACGGCGCGGACGCCGAAGAAGTAGTTGTCCTTGGACATGCCCTGCACCGTGTAGCTGGTCACGTTCCCGACCGGGCGCGAGTTGGTCCATTCGGGCGAAGTCGTCTCGCGCCAGACTAACTCGTAACCGGCCAGATCGGGCTCCGTGTTGGCCGCCCACTGCAAGTCCGTGTCGTTGGTCAGACGCTTCGTCACGATGCCGACGCTCCTGGGCGCGGCGGGCGCGAGCGCGAGCATGGCCAGGCTGGCGGCGTTGATGCGGGCCACCTGCGCGATGTAGGCGAAGTCTACGAACTGCGGCAGGTCGCCGTACTGCACGCCGTTTTCGACGCGCACGTTCTGATGCTGGTGCTTATACTCCTCGTTCGTCTCCGTGAAACGAACGGCCGGGAAACCGCGCTCAAGAAAAGGGATGTGGTCGCCGCCGCGCAGGTAGCGGTCGCGGCGATAAATGAGCCAGACCTTCATCGCCGGGACGTACAACCCGCCCGCATCCTTGATAAAGCGCGCGAGCTGGCGCGAGGCAGAATCGTTCTCGCCGCCGACGCCGCGCCGGACGTTGCCCTCTTCGGGGGACTCGCTCGACGGCACGCCCTCGGAAAAGACGCGCACCGTCCGGCGGTCGCGCACGCCGTTTCCGCCCAGAGTATTGCCGACGATGTCGTTGGTGAACATCCCTTGAATGTCGAGGCCGTTCCTCTTCGCCTGCTCCGCGTAGTAGGTCGAGCCGACCAATCCCTGCTCCTCGCCTGCGACGGCCATGAACACAATCGTCGCGTCGAATTCGCGGCGCGCCATCACGCGCGCCATCTCCAGCACCGCCGCCACCCCCGAAGCATCATCATTCGCGCCCGGCGCGTCGCACTCAGCGTCCTTCGGGTCCGTGCACATCGAATCGTAGTGGCCGCTGACGACGTAGAGACGAGCGGCGGAGGCGGGCTGTGTGCCGCGCAGCGTGGCGACGACGTTGGTAATCACGGTCGGGCGAGTGATGCGCGGTATCTTCGGGTCGGGCAACTGCTCGTAGCTCTGCTTCTCGACCGTCATGCGCCCGCCCGCGTCCCGGCTGATTCTCTGAAACTCACTGTAGAGCCAGTCGCGCGCCGCGCCGATGCCGCGCGCCGGGTTATCCTGCGCCGAGAGGGTATTGCGCGTCCCGAAGGAGACGAGCGTGCGGATGGTGCGCTCGATATTGCGCGCGTTGATTTCCGAGAGCATCAGCGCCACCTCGCGGTTGCGCGGCGCGAGCATGCCGCCGGGCGGCGCGAGCATGCCCGTAGAGGCCGCGCCGGTTTGACGCCCTCCGCGCATGCCCGCTCTCCGTTGCGCGAATGAAGAGGGCGCGAGCGCTCCGCTTAAGAGGGCGATGAGCACGAGCGCCAGGCCCGGCCGGTGCGCAGTACGGAACTCTCTCGTCATCATTTCGGACTCCGTTCTGTTTCAAGATGAAGTTTGGTTGAAGCGCAGGTAAGGTAACGCGAAGTGGAGCGCCGAATCAATGTCCGCCGGGTCGCGCAGCCATGCTCACGCGATACGAGAGCGAGTTGAACGGGCAGGCCGCGTGCTTAAGCCCCCGGCGCTTGTCCGGGCACTCAATAGAAGCGATAGGCCGTGCCCTTCCAGACCACTATGACCTCGCCGCCGAGCTGGTTCGTGATGCTGCGCAGGCCCGTCTCGTCCGCAAGCAACCCGCGATAGTGCTCCGAGCCGCGCCTCACGTCCGTCGTCCGGCGCGAAGAGTTATAGGCCGTGTCCACCCAGGCGCTGCCCTGCCTGCGAAACTGTCGGCCCGCGATGCTGCGCGTCTCGGCAGGGCTTTCTGCGGCGACCCCTGCGTCGTCTCTGGGTGCGCCTGAACGACCGCGCCCCGCGCTCATCTTTGCCCTTGCAGCAGGCGCAGGCCGTGTCGTGCCCGCAGCAGTCCCGGCGCTGGCTTCGTTTCTGCTGCTGTCGGCAGTGGCTTGAGCGTCGCTGCCGGTTTTGGCCGACAGGCTCCCGGCGGAGCGCACAGACGGTTTATCCTGCATAACACGCGTGTCCCTGGCCTCTTCTACGGGCCGGGAAGTGCTCGCCGCGACCGGGGCGGCGGGAGGCGCGGCGTTGCTTTCGGTCTCCTGCGCGCGCTCACGCGCCTGCTGCTCCGGGCGGTTCCCGGCCGTCATGGGTTCGTTGCGGGACGCGCCTCTCTCCGGTGTGGAGACGGGGGCCGGGGTGGCGTTCACTGCCGCGGGCTTTCCGGCCGGAGCGATTGCCGGAGCTTCATCGGCGCGCGTGGCGTCAGGCACTGTGCTGGAAGTGTGGGCCTCTTCTTCGGCCGAAGTGTTAGCGTTCGCAGCAGTGCTCATCGCCGTTGAAGACTGTGCGCTATTGCCGGAACGTGCGGCGGAATCGGCGGGCGCTTGCTGGTTAAGCGCGACGGAGGATTCCCTGCGCCCGCGCGTGGCGATGAAGGCCACAGCGATGACGGCGAACAGCAGCAGCGCCGGAACCCCGTATCGCAGGACGGGCGGAGAAAAGAGCGCCGCGAGCCAGTCTTTCCAGGAGGCACGCGCAGGCTTGCCTGGCGGGTCTGCGACCGCCTCGCCCGGCTTGAGAGCGGCGCTCGCCAGGGGAGCGAGGGCGGCGACGATTTTCCGGCAGGCATCGCAATCGGCCAGGTGCGCGACGTAATGAGCACGCGCCGCGGCTGGCAGCGAGCCCTCCGTATAGGCGCTCAACTCGTCCGCGTCGAGATGTTCGCCGTCCCCGGCCGCATCGGCAGTTGCGCTCGACGGCGCGCGCCCGCCGGGCAGAGCATCCGCCTCCCGCCGTCCGTAGCGGCGCAGGAGGCGCTCCATTTCTGTATTCTCATTACGCTTCATCAATTGGCCGGTTCGTCTCGATTAAATGCCGGTTCGTCGGGCCCAACCTGCGCGACTGTCTAAAGAACGCTCGAACTCCCTTGAGCTTGCGGCCGCCCTCCCCGGCAAAGCTGTCTTCGCCGGGCTATTCATCCCGCTGCGACGCCTTCTCGGCCGGACCGTTTTCGGTCGCCAGCATCGGTTCCAGGTCGGAGTCAAGATGCGCGGCCGTTTCGGCCAGCGAGCGTGCGGTCTCGGAACGCGTCCACCCATGCTCTTCCATCAAGAGCGTCTCGACGCGCCGCCGTATATCCGCATGCAGGCGCGTCAGGCGGCGGCTGGCCGTCGCTTCGTGCACGCCCAGCAGAGCGCCCGCCTCGCGCAAGCGCAGCCCGTCGAAATAGTAGAGCTTGACGAGCAGGCGGTCTTCCGGCGACAACTCTCCCACGGCCTGCCCGAGCGCCGCTTCGACATCGCTGGCGGCCCTCCGGTTCGAGAGCGCGAGTTCCGGGTCGGGCGCGGCGGAAGTGATGCTGAAGTCCTCCTCGCCCTGGTGAGACTCGCGCGCGAGGCGGTCGAAATCCGCATCCAGCTCGGTCTGCACTAACCTGGAAGACTTGCGATGCTGGTCAACGGCCAACTGGCTGACGACCGCGCGCAGCCACCCGCCGAGCGAGCCGCGCCCGGAGTAGTAGGCGAGCTTACCAGAGAGACGGCCGTCGTCGCGCACCCGCAGCCCGTGCAGCTCTGCCCAGATGGATTGGGCCAAATCCTCCGCGGCATCCTCGTTGGAAGAGGCCTGCCGCGCGGCCGAACGCACCGTCGCCCCGAAGCGCTCGACCAGCTCGCTCCAGGCCGCCTGGTCGCCCCGCTCGCAGGCCACTATCAGGCAGAGGTCGTCGGCGTGCAGCGTCTCCAGGAATTCGTTGATCTCGCGGGCGGAAGCCTCTGCGTTATACTTTAAAAGATACTTGTCGAGCGCGGCCCCGACGCGCGCGGCCAGCGTGGCCGCCTCCAACGAGCGCGAATCGGTCGCGCGCGCCAGCAGACGGGCCGTGCCTTCGAGGACAAGTTTCTGCGTTTGTGCGTTTGCCTGGCTCACGGGGGCTTTACCATGACTCGCTGAAAACTGTTCTATGCTATCACGAACCGCGCGCTTTACGGCCTCCCCTGCAAGCCTTTTGTGCGCCCGGCGGGCGGGGCGCGGCCTCTTCGGACGGGCCCCGTGCAGGCGCAAACGGCGAGGGCTTTGACAGTTTACGCCCGCATGGGATAAATTTTGCAGCCTCCCGCCGATGAACAGTTAGATGACCGGCAGGCATCTCTGATTTTGCCCTCATCAGAGCCGATTAGCCGTTGACAACAAACGATTTCTGAAGTATTTGAATGACAACCCATTGTGTAGCCCCTGCATCTTAATCAGGCCCTTCGACAGGAAGGTTTGATATTCTCTGGAGGAATCTTCTGTATGCGCCGCAACTATTTTCTCATCACTTTTGCAGCTCTCGCCATCCTGCTCTTGAACAGCCTGGCGGCCTCCGCGCAGATCGCGCAGCTGCGCGGTCAGGTCCTGCTTCAACAGGCTGACGGAACGACGGTTCCCCTGCCCGGGGCCACCGTTGACGTTTATCGTCTGGACCTGCCCGGCAAATCGCAGACCAAGACAGACAAACAGGGCAACTATGTCTTTGCGGGGCTTTATATCGTCGGCAATTATGTGGTCGTCGCCAGCGCGCCCAACGCCCGCCCGGATATTCTGTCCGGGGTGAAGGTGGGAATGGACAGGGACTTTAAGATCACGCTCGTGCCCGGCGACGGCAAACGCCTGACCGAAGCGGAGGTTAAGTCCCTGCTCAAGGCGGCGCCCGGCGCGAAGGGCACGGAGAGCGCCGAAGACCGTAAAAAGCGCGAAGAGCTGGAAGCCAAGAATCGCGAGATTATGGCCTCCAACGAGAAGAATACCAAGATCAACGAGGTCATCAACCGGACCTTCAAGGCGGGCAACGAATCGCTGACGGCCAAGCGCTACGATGAGGCGATTAATTACTACAACGAAGGGCTCGCGGCCGACCCTGAGCAGTCCGCACTGTTGACCAACAAATCCGTCGCGCTCAAGGCGCGCGCCGTCGAACGCTACAACGCGGCCGTGACCAACAAAGACGATGCGGCCAAGAGCGCCGGGATGGAAGCGGCCAGGAAGGATTTCCGCGAGGCGGCCGAGGCTGCGACCAAGGCCGTCCAGCTGGTTAAGGCGCAGGCCGCCCCGACCGAACAGGCCGCGCTCACCAGCTACAATGCCAATAAGTACACGGCGCTGGCGACACGCGCCGAGGCCATGCGGCTCTTCATCACCAAGGTAGACCCGACGCAGGCCGACGCCGGGCTGACGGCCTTTCAGGAGTACCTCGCCGTCGAGACCGCCGCCGACAAGAAGGCTAAGGCGCAGTTAGACTTAGCGCAAATGCTGCTCGACGTGGGCGCGGCCGATAAATCCTACGCCGAATTTCAGAAGGTGCTGGCCGACAGCCCGGATAATGTCGATGCGCTGCTCGGCGCGGGCCTGGCCCTCTTCAGCAGCGGCGATAAGACCAAGTACCAGGACGCCGCCAATTATCTACAGCGTTTCGTGGACAAAGCCCCGGAGACACATAAGTTTAAGGCCGACGCCAGGGCCGTCCTCGATAACCTCAAGAGCCAGGAAAACATCAAGCCGCAAAAGGCGACCCCGGCCGCCGGACGCCGCAGAGGCTAAAAACCCCCGCCAAAACCGCTTTTTAAGAGAGGCCGCGCCGCATTGAACCCAATGCGACGCGGCCTCTGCGCATGTCAATTTGACCGCCCAAATAATCATCTTGACACCCGCCCCGGTTAAACTGTACTATGCTCTGCGCAACGATGTTTAGCATCGTTGGCCTTGCTTAACGGATGTATACGGACTGTTCGTTTGTGGCATCCGTCTCCAAACTTAAACTTCAGCCTCCTACCTTCTGGAAATGCTTCGTAACCGCTGGAACTTCTAAAAGATGTCAGCCAAACTAGGCGAAATTCTCGTCCGCGAAAATCTGCTCACTGCGCAGCAACTGCGTGAAGCGCTCGACTACCAGCGCACGCACGGTGGTCGTCTTGGCTACAATCTGGTCAAGATGGGGCTCGTCTCCGACGACATGATCACGGCAGTGCTGTCCCGCCAATACGGTGTTCCCTCCGTCAATCTCGATCTCTTTGACATCGAAACTTCGGTCATCCGGCTGATTCCGCAGGAAGTGGCGCAAAAGTATTCCGTGCTGCCTCTCTCGCGGGTCGGCGCGAGCCTGACGCTGGCGATGGTTGACCCGACCAACGTCTTCGCCATGGACGACATTAAGTTCATGACGGGCCTCAACATAGAGCCCGTCGTCGTCTCCGAGGCGAGCGTTCAGGATGCCATCTCGAAGTATTACGGCTCGACGCGCGAGATCGAGCTGGCGGCGATGGTCGATCCGGCCGTCGAAGTATCGGGCATGAAGGGCAGCGGCCATGGCCTAATTACCAACGCCGACCTGGTCTCGCTCGACAGCATAGACTTCGACCAGGAAGCGGCCGAGAACCTCGAAGTCGTCGAAGACAACGAGGAGATAGACCTCTCCAGCCTGGCCCGGATGAGCGAGGATGCGCCGGTCGTGCGCCTCGTCAACGTGCTGATGGTTGACGCGCTCAGGCGCGGCGCTTCCGACATCCACATCGAGCCCTACGAGAAGGAGCTGCGCATCCGCTTCCGCATTGACGGCGTGCTCTACGACGTGATGCACCCGCCCTTGAAGCTGCGCGATGCCATCATCTCGCGCCTCAAGATCATGGCCAAGCTCGACATCTCCGAGAAGCGGCTGCCGCAGGACGGTCGCATCAAGATCAAGGTCAAGGTTGACTCGCGGTCGCGCGAGCTGGACTTCCGCGTCTCGACGCTGCCCTGTCTCTTCGGCGAAAAGGTCGTGCTCCGGCTGCTCGACAAAGAGAACCTGATGCTTGACATGACCAAGCTCGGCTTCGAGCCGGAATCGCTCGTCAAGTTTCAGCGCAACATCTCTCGCCCCTACGGCATGGTGCTCGTCACCGGGCCGACCGGCTCCGGTAAAACCAACACGCTCTATTCGGCCCTCCAATCTCTGAACACGCCCGAGACCAACATCATGACGGCGGAAGACCCTGTCGAGTTCAACCTCGTCGGCGTCAACCAGGTCCAGATGAAGGAGCAGATCGGGCTCAACTTTGCGGCCGCCCTGCGCTCCTTCCTGCGCCAGGACCCGAACATCATTCTCGTCGGCGAAATACGCGACTTCGAGACCGCCGAGATCGCCATCAAGGCCGCGCTGACGGGCCACCTCGTCCTCTCCACGCTCCACACCAACGACGCCCCTTCCACCATCTCTCGCCTGATGAACATGGGCATCGAGCCCTTTCTCGTCGCAACGAGCGTCAACCTGATTCAGGCGCAACGGCTCATCCGTCGCATCTGCAAGGATTGCAAGACCGAGCACCCGATGCCGCCCGAGGCTCTGATCGAGGTCGGTTTCTCGGCTGAAGAAGCCAGGCAGACGAAGACCTACAAGGGAGCGGGCTGCCAGGCGTGTAACAACACTGGCTACAAGGGGCGCGTCGGCCTCTATGAAGTGATGGAAGTGACGGACGACGTGCGCGAGTTGATCCTGATCGGCGCTTCCTCTCTGGAGCTGCGCAAGAAGGCGATAGACGACGGGATGATTACCCTGCGCGAGTCGGGCCTTCATAAAGTACGCAACGGAATTACCACCCTCGAAGAAGTTGTGCGGGAGACGGTGGCCTGAAAAGGTATGAAAGTTATGCTACGTGCTGCCGCTTTATCTCTGTTGATTCTGGGCCTGGTGGCCGTCACGCTGCCGCTGATTGATTCGTCCGCGCACGACAACGGGCGTGCGGCCGTGACGCGCCGCAGCCGCGCGGGCCGTCGTCATTCGCGTGCCTGGTGGCGTCGCTACCGGGCCAGGATGCGTCGCAAGCGCGCCGCGCTCCAACGCAGGAGCGCCCCTAAGACATTGAGCAGGCAGGACATGCAGTCGCCCGCCGAGAGCCATAATCCGGCCGTCTCACTCAACGAGTCTCCGGCCAAGAACGGGCTCTCCACGGCTGTGCGAGGCGGCCAGAGTCTGGTCGTGCCCGGCGGTTGGAGCAGGCGCTCATCGGCCAATGGCGAGACCAGGTTCGTCGTCACAAGCCGGGAAGGGCGCGCGGCCGGACAGGCCACGCTCGCCCTCTACGCCCCGGGTGGTTCCAGTGAAGCCGTGACGAGCTTGAGAGGACAGCGCAAGATGCTCGGCGGCGTGCCGGTGACGCTGCTGCGCCGCTCGGTGATAGACAAGATGATTACGGCCAACGGCTGGGTGCTCAACGACCTCCAGCGCGAGATTCAGGGCCGCCCCGTCTTGGTCGTCCTGGCGCAGACGCCTGCCTCGGGCGACGGCCGCACCCCGCAGCAATCCTGGGCATTCTATTTCATAGAGGTCGAAGGCCGTATCTACAGCCTGGCGACGAGTGCGCCGGAGGAATTCTTCGACCAGCTGTCGGCCGGTGCGGACCGGTTGCTGGCCTCCCTCTGCACGAACATCTCTTCGACGCTGGCGGCGACGCCTCAACGCTAACCCCTGCTCGCGCCCGCTTATTCAAACCGGGAAACAGCCCTGACAGGTCAGACCCCGCAATTCAATTTAAGGCTCAGGAGAACCTTATGGCTTTGAACGAAAACACGCCCCAGATCACGCTCTCCGAACTACTCAAGAAGCTGGCCGAGCTTGGCGGCTCGGACCTGCACATCACGACCAACACCCCGCCGCAGATTCGCGTTGACGGGCACTTGCGCCCGCTCGACGGCTATAAGGTTCTGACCTCGGCCGACACCAAGCAGCTCGCCTATTCCGTCCTGACCGACGCGCAAAAGCATCGCTTTGAAGAGAACCTCGAACTGGACTTCTCTTTCGGCGTCAAGGGCCTCTCGCGCTTTCGCGCCAACATTTTCAACCAGCGCGGCGCGGTCGGCGCTGTCTTTCGCGCCATTCCCTACGAGATCAAGCCCTTTGAAGCACTCGGGCTCCCGTCGGTCGTCAAGACGATGTGCGACAAGCCGCGCGGGCTGATTCTGGTCACGGGGCCGACGGGCTCCGGCAAATCCACGACGCTCGCCGCGATGATTGATAAGATCAACAACGACCGGCACGAGCACATTCTGACCATCGAAGACCCGATTGAGTTTCTGCACAATCACAAGAACTGCCTGGTCAACCAGCGCGAGGTCAACGCCGACACGCGCGGTTTCGCCGAGGCGCTGCGGACGGCGCTTCGCCAGGACCCGGACGTGGTCCTCGTCGGCGAAATGCGCGACCTGGAAACCATCGAGTCGGCGCTGCGCATCGCGGAGACGGGCCACTTAACCTTCGCCACGCTGCACACCAACTCGGCCGCCTCGACCATCAACCGCATCATTGATGTCTTCCCTTCGGACCAGCAGGCGCAGGTGCGCGCACAGCTCTCGCTCGTCCTCGAAGGCATTCTCTGCCAGGCTCTCCTGCCGAAAGCCGACGGGCAGGGGCGTGCGATGGCCCTGGAGATTCTGGTCCCCAATGCGGCCATCCGCAACCTGATTCGTGAAGACAAGGTTCACCAGATTTATTCGATGATGCAGACGGGTCAGGACAAGTACGGCATGCAGACCTTCAATCAGGCTCTGGCCTCGCTCTATCACAAGCGCCAGATATCCCTGGAGACGGCCACCCAGCGCTCATCCAACGTGGACGAACTGAGAGAGCTGATCGAACGCGGCTCGGGGCTTAACACGGGCAACGGTAACGGCAACGGCTCCGCGCCGAAGCCCGGCATGCAGCACCCCAGCCCTTACGCGCAGGCCCGTCCCGTCGGCGTGCGCCCTCCCGGCGGAAGATAAATCCGGGCTCCCTCACGACCGCAACAGGTTCTTACCAAGCCAAGGCTGCGCCACCCTGCCGCCACCCGCAAACACGAAGAGAGACAACGGACATGCGAACGACTAAAAAGATGAGCGACCGACGAAGCCTCCGCTGCTTCGCCTGTACGCTGCTGCTTTTAGCCGGAGCACTGGTCCTGCCAGCTCTCGCTCAGGAACAGAGAAAGCGGCCCGTCCCATCCCTGACCAGCGAGGACTTGCTGGACCGACGCGTTGCGGCCTACGCGCCCGAGCCGAGTGCGGCAGTCAGCACCCGCTCGTCCGCAACGACGATGGGCCTCGCGCCCGCGTCCAGTTACCGCGACCCTGCCGGGGCCTTTACGCTCAGCTTCCCGAACGGCGACTGGCGCGTCAACACCAGGGCCAAAAACGCGGGCAAGCTCTCCAACCACGGCTCGTTTCGCCGGATTGACGCGGAGGGCTTCGCCTCCGCCACGGCCAATATCTACGTGCTCACGGGCGGCGATAATCTCTCCTTCAGCGACCCTGTGAGCCTCGGCACGGACGAGCAGCGCGAGCTGGCCGCGGCGCTTGCCGCTCGCTTCTTGAGCAGCAGTTCATCGCTCGTCTCTGTCGAAGCCAATCCGGCAAACGCACGCGCGGGCCTGCGCATCATCGCCGACCAACTGATCGCGCGCCGCCCGAGCGTCCGCGCCAGCATCAACGTCTTCGAGCGCCAGGGCCGTCTTTTCGTCATCGTCTGCTGTGCGCCCCTGGAGATTTTCGACGCCTCCCTGCGCGAGTTCAGCGCCATCACAGACTCTTTAGCGTCTTCAGTCTTGCGCTCTTAGAGCAGGATTATCAAACAGGAGTTTTTACAGATGCCCACTTACGTCTTCAAAGGCCGCAACCGACTGAACGAGATCGTCGTCGGCGAGCGCGTCGCAGATAACCGGGAAACCCTGCGTCAGATGTTGCGCCGCGAGCAGGTCACGCTCACTTCCGTCAAGGAGAAGGGGCGCGAGATCGGCATCCCCAAGATCGGCGGGACCAAGAAGGTCAAGTCCAAGGACCTGGCCATCTTCACTCGCCAGTTCTCCGTCATGATTGACGCGGGCCTGCCGCTCGTCCAGTGCCTGGACATCCTGGCCCAGCAGCAGGAGAACAAGTATTTCCAGCAGACTCTGCTCCAGGTGCGCCAGGACGTAGAGGAGGGCTCGACCCTTGCCGCGGCGATGGCTCGTCACCAGAAGGTCTTCGACCAGCTCTACACCAACATGGTCGAAGCGGGCGAGACGGGCGGTATTCTGGACCTCATCCTCCAGCGCCTCTCGACCTTCATCGAGAAGATCGTCAAGCTCAAGAAAGACGTTGTCTCGGCCATGATTTACCCGTCGGCCGTGGTCCTGATGGCCATTGCCGCCGTCGCCGTGATTATGATCGTCGTCATCCCGCAGTTCCAGACCATCTTTATCGGGCTGCTCGGTCCGGGCGAGCAATTGCCGCTCCCGACGCGCATCGTCGTCGGGGCCAGCAGTTTTCTCGCAGGCTGGGGCGGGCTCGTCATCCTGGGCAGCATCGTCGGCTTCGTCGTCTTGATTCGCACCTACTACAAGACTCCGGGCGGGCGACAGAAACTCGACGGCCTGATGTTGAAGCTCCCGATCTTCGGCGGCATCCTGCGCAAGATCGCGGTCGCCAGGTTCTCGCGCACACTCTCAACGCTGCTCTCCTCGGGCGTGCCGATTCTTCAATCGCTGGACATCACGGCGCGGACAGCCGGCAACGTCATCATCGAGCAGGCAATCATGAAGGTGCGCGCGGGCGTCGAACGCGGCGAGAACTTCGTTGACCCCTTGCAGGCCACAGAGGTTTTCCCGCACATGGTCGCGCAGATGATCGGCATCGGCGAGCAAACCGGCGCACTCGACGCCATGCTCGGCAAGATCGCCGACTTCTACGAGCAGGAAGTTGACACGGCCATCGCCAACCTCCTGACGCTGATCGAGCCGATTCTCATCGGCTTCCTCGGCGTCACCATCGGCTCCATCGTCATCGCCATGTATCTACCGCTCTTCACCCTCATCGGCAAACTCTCGCAAGGGCATTAGTCCCTGACGGTCACTCATGTGCTGATGAATTAAAGCCCTGTACCAGAAAGACAAGATTAACGCCAGTGAGAAGATTATTGTTCTCACTGGCGTTTAATCGTAAATAAGCAGGGCAACTCCGGTAGGGACCGCTTATATTTTACTCTCTAGCAGCTTATATTCAATTCTGACAAATGCTTTGGTCATCTCGGGAAGGCAATAGAAGCGGTCTCATAAATAGTCGTGCTAAGCTTTCGACATGGCACGACGAGAAGAACTAACTGATGAACAATGGGCGCTTATCAAACCCATGATACCTGAACTGCCACGCCGCGACGACCGACGCGGCAGGCCGTGGAAA
>DASVWH010000221.1:0-4589 GCA_036389715.1 Pyrinomonadaceae bacterium
CTTTGAATCGAACCACTATGGAATTGAAACGAAAATGCTGGCGTGCATCCCTGGCTCTTTGCTTCGACTTTGAATCGAACCACTATGGAATTGAAACAAGTAAGTCACTGGTTGCCACACGAAGGTCTCCGACACTTTGAATCGAACCACTATGGAATTGAAACGCTGTAGCGGGAAACGTAATGGTCGTTGATTTTGAACCTTTGAATCGAACCACTATGGAATTGAAACCATGAACGCTTGAACCTCTCCCGGTCGAAGTCCGGCTTTGAATCGAACCACTATGGAATTGAAACCGCGCATAGCGTTAAGAACTCTCTCCGTCGGTCTGCTTTGAATCGAACCACTATGGAATTGAAACAGAATTCATCCGGCTCTGTGTGGTCCTCGTTGAAACGCTTTGAATCGAACCACTATGGAATTGAAACTTTCATCGGATGGGTGGCGGCTCTCGGTCTGTTCTTCCTTTGAATCGAACCACTATGGAATTGAAACATGCCAGCGAGGTATAGCCCGGAGTTGTCCGGCTCCTTTGAATCGAACCACTATGGAATTGAAACCTATCCGATCTGAAATTGATTGCTTGGTAGGCTTCCTTTGAATCGAACCACTATGGAATTGAAACACGAACTCCTGAGTGTACAAGTAGCCGCAGATGAAATCTTTGAATCGAACCACTATAGAACTATCCTGGAGCCAGTTCAGTCTTCAACGATATGTCTTCTATCGGGAACATACCCGGATGAGTTGGCTGGCGGTTTCTTTTATTTGCCATTGTTCAGGCTCTTTCCCGGCGCTCGTGGAGGCGCTTGGCGACCGCTCTTATGAATCCCTCATCGTTGACCTAAGATGAAAAGGGACCGCCCCGGTCATGTGCCATGATTGCGCGCAGTTCCTTGTTGATCTGCGTTTGATAAGGAGCAGCGTGGGGCTGGACGGCGCGAGGCGCGAAATATTCCAGCACCTCACCGTCCAGGTACATTGTCACCCTCACCTTACAGTTGGAGAGGGTAGGTTACCTGGTTTTGATGGTGGCGCTGGATGCGCCTTATCAGCCAACAAGGGCGCTCCTTACTGTGACTAATTCGACAAAATGACGGGACTGCGCGAGCGCGGTTGACACCGCCGTGCGGGCTTCTTATACTGCGCCTTTCCCGTGAAAGCGTGAAAATTTAGGCCAGGTAGCTCAGTTGGTAGAGCGCGGCCCTGAAAAGGCCGGCGTCGGCGGTTCGATTCCGTCCCTGGCCACCAGTTTCGTCAATAGTAAATCGTGAATCGTGAATAGAAGAAAGCAAACGCTTCTTATCTATTCACGATTCACGATTTACTATTTGCCTTCTATTGACGATTGACTATTTGCGGCTCTTATCTGTGCCAGTAGTTCTTGATCTTCTGTGCGAGCAGCGGGAAGGGAACGTATTCGGCCTGGCGACCGGCGCGGCGCAGCTCTTCGATCATTCTCATGGCCCCGTCGGCGTTGCGCGTGTGAACCATGATGGTCGAGGCGCGCTGGAGCTGCGGGCGGGCGGCCAGCCAGCTGGCGATGGCGTAGCCCGTCCGCTCGTCGTCATTGCTCGCGGAGTGGTAGTGTTCCGGGAGCAGGTCGTGATCGAGGAAAATCGCGTCGTAGAGATTAGCGCTGAGCAGCTCCTGTGCGCGCGGCACGTCGTCGGCGATGTCCAGGTGGTCGCCGTCAAAGCGCTTGGTGAACCAGACGTGCCTGCGCGTATCGTCGTCCAAGAGGAAAACACGAATCGGGCTGCGCTGCGATCTGAGGTTGTTGATGCCGAGCTTGCTCAGCACTCCGCTGAAAATACCCATCTGTCTATGAACCGATTCCCCGTCTGAAATGACTGCCGTTTCGTCCTGCTTTGATTATAAATCCAGATTGTACGGATGCCTCACTATATCACAGCGGGGACGTTGAAAAGTCAAAGCGCCGGAGACGAATATGCCCGGGCCACGGGCGGCCAGACACTCCGAGCGGCTCCCGGTCCGACCGTTCTCAACTGCTTTCGCCTGATTGGTAGATTGATTCGGAGTGTGCTAAAAATCCCAGCGCCGGGCGGGAAAGAGGCTGCACACGCTCTCTCCGGGGCGTTCGATTGCTGACGCTCCGGCTACCCAACGGGCGGCGCGTCCATTCGCATTTAATTATGAAGCAGGTTCTACAGAACAATAAGACAGGCCAGATGTCCGTCAAGGATGTGCCCGCGCCGGTGGTGCAGAGGGGCCGTGTGCTGGTGCGCGCGGCAGCGTCCCTGATTAGCGCCGGGACGGAGCGGATGGCCGTTGACGAGGGCAAGAAGAGCCTGTTTGAGAAGGCCAGGGAGCGCCCGGAACTGGTCAAGCAGGTGCTCAAAAGAGCGAAGGATGAGGGCGTCCTGAAAACCTTCGAGGCCGTGCGCTCGAAGCTCGGCTCTTCGACCGCGCTCGGATACAGCGCCGCCGGAATCGTGCTCGAAGTGGGCGAAGGCGTGACGGAGTTTCGTCCGGGCGACCGCGTGGCGTGCGCCGGTGCTGGCTACGCTTCGCACGCCGAGGTGCTCTCCGTTCCGAAGAATCTCTGCGTCCGCCTGCCAGGCAGTGTGAGCTTTGATGCGGGGGCCTTCGCAACACTGGGCGCGATTGCCTTGCAGGGCGTGCGGCTGGCCGAGCCGACCCTGGGCGAGAGCGTCGTCGTCATCGGGCTCGGGCTGCTGGGCCAACTGACCGTGCAGCTCTTGAAAGCGAACGGCTGCCGCGTCTTCGGCATTGATTTAGACCCGCAGAAGGTCGAGCTGGCCCGCGAGCTTGGGGCCGACGACGGCGCGCACGGCGGCGAGCAGCTCAAGCAGACCGTGATGGAATGGACGCGCGGTCGCGGCGCTGATGCCGTCCTGATAACGGCGGCCACTGCGTCGAGCCAGCCGGTCGAGCTGGCGGGCGAGATTTCACGTCTCAAGGGGCGCGTCGTCGCCGTCGGGATGGTCGGCCTCAACGTCCCGCGCAACCTCTACTTCAAGCGCGAGCTTTCACTCAAAGTCTCCATGTCCTACGGGCCGGGGCGCTACGACCCCGAATATGAAGAGCGCGGGCATGATTACCCGTTCGCTTACGTCCGCTGGACCGAGAATCGTAACCTCGAAGCCTTCCTCGACCTGGTAGCCGCAGGGCGCATCAACGTCGAGCGCCTGACGACGCACCGTTTCCCTGTTAACGAAGCCGGGCGCGCGTATCAATTGATCGGCGGCGAAGTCAAAGAACCGTATCTTGGCATCCTGCTGCAATACGATACGGAGCGCGAGCTGGAGCGCAGGATTGAAATAAACGGGCAGGCAAAACCCGTCGCGCGGGGCCCCGCTGTAGTTCGTCTGGGGATGATCGGCGCGGGCGGCTACGCGCAGGCCATGCTCCTGCCGAATTTCAAGAACGAGGGCGTGGAATTCAGGGCCATCGCGACCGGCTCGGGCGTCACGGCGCGCGACATCGGCGAGAAATACGGCTTCAACTACTGCGCTGCGAGCGCCGAAGAGGTGTTCGGCGATGATGAAGTCAACCTGGTCGTGATTGCGACCCGTCATAATCTTCATGCGGAGCTGGCGCGCCGCGCGCTCCTCGAAGGGCGACACGTCTTCCTGGAAAAGCCGCTGGCGCTCTGCGAGGAGGAGCTGGCCGGAGTGCTCGCTGCCGCCGCCGGGTCGGAGGGGCGCTTGATGGTCGGATTCAACCGCCGATTCTCGCCGCTGGCGCGCGCGGCCAGGGAGTTCTTTGCGGGGCGGCAGACGCCGCTCTCGCTCGGCTACCGCGTCAACGCCGGGCGGATTCCGCGCACGCACTGGACGCAGGACCCGCGCGAGGGCGGCGGGCGCATCATCGGCGAGGTCTGCCATTTCATTGACCTGATGCATTTTCTGACCGGCTCGCTCGTGACGCGCGTTTACGCCGAAGCCATCGCCAGCCGCAATCAGGAGATCGTGGACGAAGACAACGTCTTTATTACGCTGCGCTTCGCGGACGGCTCAAACGGCTCCATCGCTTACCTGGCCGAGGGCGACAAGGCTCTGGCGAAGGAGCGCCTGGAGATTTTCGGCGAAGGCAGGAGCTTCGTCCTGGACGATTTTCGCGGCGCGACGAGCTATCGCAACGGGCGCGAGGAGAGCATCAGGGCCAGGCAGCAGGACAAGGGGCAGGCGGATGAAGTGAGCGCCGTCTGCCGCGTCGTCCGCGAAGGCGGTCCGGCGCCGATTGCGCTCGACGATCTGGCGGCGACGACGCGAGCCACCTTCCGCATCCGCGAATCGCTGCGCACGGGTCGGGTGATGGAGGTTTAAGCCCCGTCTCGATACATCAAACAGTCACGCTAGCCTAGCGGGTTCTACTCTTAATCAGACCGAGGAACCGGCAGATGAAACGCAGCCGCTCTCGACCATTCACGCGCTTACTCTCGTTCTCGCTCTTACTCTTATTCCAGCTCCTCCTCGCTTCGGCAGCCGCCGCCCAGTCCGTGCGCAGGGCTCAACCGCCGTCTGGAAATACGAGCACCGTGCTCTTTGAGTCCACTGAGTACGGCGGCATCCCGACCATCTTCCCGATTGTCGTCATGCGGG
>DASVWH010000222.1:0-14213 GCA_036389715.1 Pyrinomonadaceae bacterium
GGATGGAGTTCGGGCCGCGCGCGCTTGGCAACCGTTCCATCCTGGTTGACCCGCGCTGCGCCGGGATGAAAGAGATACTCAACGACCGCATCAAAAAGCGTGAGCCGTTTCGTCCCTTCGCGCCTTCGATTCTGGCAGAGCACGTCGGCGACTATTTCGAGCAGACGCACCCTGCGCCGACGATGCTCATGGTCTATCAGATCAAGCCGGAGCAGCGCGCGCGGATTCCGGCGGTAACGCACGTGGACGGGACGGGAAGGCTGCAAACCGTGACGCGCGAAATGAACCCGCGCTATTATCAGTTGATCGCGGATTTCAATGAGCTGACGGGCGTGCCCATCCTGCTCAATACCTCTTTCAACGAGAACGAGCCGATAGTCTGCACGCCGCGCCAGGCGCTCGACTGTTTTATGAAGACGCGGATGGATGCGCTCTATCTCGGCAACTACGCCATCCGGCGCGCGGCGACACGATAGCAGCCGTTCAAGAGTTTTCAGTTCTCAGTTTTCGGTTGAGAGCCGAAATGCTTTTAACTGACAGCGGAAGGGGAGAAGGGGAAGAAGAGCATGAGAATACTTGTCACGGGCGGCGCTGGCTTTATCGGTTCTCACCTCTGCGAGCGCCTGCTTGGCGAGGGGCACGAGGTGCTCTGCCTGGACAACTTTTTCACGGGCCGTCGCCAGAACGTTTATCACCTGCTCGACCATCGCGGCTTTGAATTAATCCGCCATGACGTGATCGAGCCGGTGCTGCTCGAAGTCGAGCAAATCTACAACCTGGCCTGCCCGGCCTCGCCCATCCATTACCAGTACAATCCGGTCAAGACGGTCAAGACCAGCGTGATGGGGATGATTAATATGCTGGGCCTGGCCAAGCGCGTGCGCGCGCGCATTCTTCAGGCTTCGACCTCAGAGGTCTACGGCGACCCGCAGGTTCACCCGCAGCCCGAAGGCTATTTCGGCAACGTCAATCCCATCGGCTTGAGATCGTGCTACGACGAAGGCAAGCGAATCGCCGAGACGCTGATGATGGATTACCATCGCCAGAACGGAGTGGACACGCGCATCGCGCGCATCTTCAATACCTACGGGCCGCGGATGATGGAAGACGACGGGCGCGTCGTCTCGAACTTCATCGTCCAGGCGCTCGGCGGCCAGGAGTTGACCATCTACGGCACTGGAGAGCAGACGCGCTCCTTCTGTTACGTGGACGATCTGGTCGAGGGGCTGGTCCGGTTGATGAACACGGACGGAGCGCACGAGCCCGTCAACCTGGGCAATCCCGGCGAGTTTACCATCAGGGAGCTGGCCGAAGAGGTGGCGCGCATGTGCGGGACGCAAGCGCGTATCAGGTATCACCCGCTGCCGCAGGACGACCCGAAGCAGCGCAGGCCGGACATTACTCGCGCACAGCAACTGCTCGGCTGGAATCCGACCATCCAACTGCGCGAAGGTCTCAAAAAAACCGTCGCCTATTTCTCTGAGAGCACCGGCAATGTCCGGGAGAAGGCGAACACGAGCGGCACTTATTAAGATAATTGCGTATTCTAATTCTTCACCAGTTTTTCTACCCGGACCATTCGGCGGTCAGCCAGTTGATGACTGAGCTGGCGGAGAGCCTCGTCGAGCAGGGCCTGGAAGTGACGGCGCTGGCCGGGCGCGGGCTTTACAACGGCGGCCAGAGGCTCGCGCCGCGTGAAGAGTACAGGGGCATCAGGATTGAGCGCGCCTGGACCACGAGCAGGGGCAAGCGGAGTCTCGCCGCACGTTTGACCGATTACCTCTCGTTTTATCTGGGCGCAAGCTGGAAGCTGCTGCGCCTGCCTGCGCACGACATTTTGCTGACGCTCAGCCACCCGCCCCTGATCGGCTTGATAGCTCTCTTCTTCGGGCGTTTGCGCCGGATGCGGATCATCGCGCTCGTGCAGGACATTCACCCGGACCTGGCCATTCACCTCGGGACGATAGGAGCGCGCAATCCGGCTGCGCGCGCCTTGAATTGGCTCAACTGCCGTGCGCTGCGCGGCGCTGACCGGATTATAGTGCTCAGCGAATGTATGCGCGAGAGAATCGCCGCGAAGGTGGGCGCTCGTAACTCTTCGAGGATAGACATCATCCACAACTGGGCGGACGGGCGTGCCATTCGCCCGCTCGACGGCGAACCGAATCCCTTCGTCGCAGAGCATCACCTGGAAGGAAAATTCGTCGTCCTCTTTTCGGGAAATTTTGGTCTCGTCAACGAATTTCAGACCGTGCTCGATGCCGCGCGCCGTCTGCGTGAACGCTCGGACCTGCTCTTTCTCTTCATCGGCGACGGCGTCAGGGCGGGCGAGATCAGGCGCTTTACGGAGCAGCACGGCCTTGAGAATATTCGGATGCTGCCTTACCAGCCGCGCCAGAGCCTGCGCTATAGCCTGGCGGCCGGACACGCTTTACTGACCACCCTGGCCGACGGGCTGGCGGGCCTGAGCGTGCCGAGTAAGACATACGCGAGCCTGGCGGCCGGACGCCCCGTCCTCTTTGTCGGAGATGCGCGCAGCGATGTCGCGCGTCTGGTGACGGAGCACGGCTGCGGGGCCGTCATCGCGGCGGGCGACGGCGAGCGCCTTGCCGCAGTCATCGAGGATTGGGCGGCGGACGGGGCGAAGCTAGCCCGGATGGGCCGCGCCGCACGCGCTCTCTTCGAGAGCCGTTTTGACAGGCCCCATGCGGTCAGCGCTTATCTCGAAACTTTTTCCAGGTGCGCGGACATTGCGCCGGGCGGCTACAATCCCGAGCTGGCGAAGGAATCCGAAAGTTAAGGAGTCCGAAAGTCATAGCCCGGTTCCGCCCGCTCGCCCTTATGCAAACAGGTCATGCTCAAAGCGGCCGCCGGGCCGGACCGGCTTAGTTGACGCACACCAAGACCGTCTATTCGTCAAGCTATTCGTCAAGATGAAACGCATTGCTCTGGTCACGGGCGCGGGCGGCGCAATCGGTTCCATTCTGGTCAGGCGTTTGCTGGAGCACGGCTGCCGGGTCCGTGCGCTCGTGCGCGGGCCTTCATCCAGGGGCCTGCCGGAGACGGTCGAGATATTTCGCGGCGACATCACGGACAGCGGGTTGCTGGCCGAAGCGACGGACGGCGTCGGATGGGTCTTTCACCTGGCCGCCAGGCTGCATTTGAACAACCCGCCTCCGGGCATGCAGGAGGAGTACGGCCTGGCCAACGTGGAGGGCACGCGCCGCCTGGTCCAGGCCGCGCGCGGCTCCGGCGTCGAGCGCCTGATCTTTTTCAGCACGATAAATGTTTACGGCCAGACACGTCCCGGAGAGGTCTTCGACGAAGACTCGCCGCTTCGCCCGGAGTCGTTGTATGCGGAAACAAAGGTCCGGGGCGAGCGGTTGGCGCTCGACGGAATGGCTTCGGTCGTGCTGCGCCTGGCGGCCGTTTACGGGCCGGGGATGAAGGGGAATTACACGCGCCTCTTGCAGGCTCTGCGGCGCGGGCGGGTCCTGATGCCGGGCGACGGCTGCAACCGCCGGACGCTCGCCTTTGTCGAAGATGTCTGCTGCGCGGCGATTCTCGCAGCCGAACACGCGAGCGCGGCCGGGCAGATTTATAATGTGACGGATGGACAGGTGCACACTCTTCGAGAGATTATCAATGCCATGAGCGAGGCGCTGGGCAGGCCCGTGACCGCCATCCGTCTGCCGAAGAGTGCGGTTCGACTTGCGGCGGGTGTTTGGGAAGACGGCTGGCGGCTGGCCGGTAAAAGCTCTTCCGTGGGGCGCGCAACCGTTGATAAATTCGTCGAGGACGTGGCCGTCAGCGGAGTTAAAATTCAGCAGCTTGGCTTTCGCCCGCAATATGATCTGAGGGCGGGCTGGCGCGCGACCGTCAAAGAATATCTGGCCGAGCGGCGTCTGAGCTGAACGGGTATCTTCTGCCCGGACCAATCTTCGTCAGGTGAGCCGCAAGCCCTGTTTGAAGCCGATGAATCTTGAGAATCTTGCTGTCAGCGGGTTGGTCTTCTTCGTCTCCGTCTGGCTGACGGGCCGCCTCTCGTCGCCTGCGTCCAGGCTGCGTTTGCTGGACCACCCGAACGAGCGCTCGCTGCACGGCGCGCCGGTTCCGCGAACGGGCGGGCTGGCTATTTTGGCAAGCCTCGCGCTCGGCGTGCTGCTCGCGGCGGGGTGGGCTTACCTGAGAGGCGCAGCGCCCGCGCTCGATGCCCGCCGCAGTCTCTGGATTGTCGGGATGCTCCTCCCGGTCGCCGCCGTCTCTCTCTGGAACGACTGGCTGGAACTGCCCGCGGGGCTGCGGCTGGCAGTGCATGGATTGGCTGCTGCCGGAGTAGTCCTGGGGGCGGGGCTGACGATTGAACAGCTTCGCGTCCCTTCGATAAATACCTGGAGGCTCGGCTGGCTGGCCGTTCCGTTGACCATTCTCTGCCTCGTCTGGATGACGAATCTCTACAACTTCATGGACGGGATGGATGGATTTGCGGGCGGGATGGCGGCGGTCGGTTTCAGCTTCCTGGGCTATCTAGGGTGGCGGGGCGGGGATTCTTTCATCGCCACGCTTTCACTGCTGACAGTCGGCGCGACCTCGGGCTTTCTCCTCTACAACAGGCCGCCCGCGAGAATCTTCATGGGCGATGTCGGGAGCACTCTGCTGGGGTTTCTGGCCGGAGCGCTGGCCGTCCTCGGGGTGCATCAGGGCCTCTTCGAGCTGTGGGTCCCGGTGCTCATCTTCTCACCCTTTATAGTTGACGCGAGCGTCACTCTCTGCCGCCGTCTACTGAAGGGCGAAAGGGTCTGGCAGGCTCATCGCCAGCACTACTATCAACGAATGGTGCTGCTCGGGTGGAGCCATCGAAAGACAGTGCTCGCGGAATACTGCCTGATGCTCGCCTCCGGTAGCAGCGCCGTCATCTACCCGAAGTTGAGCGAGGGAGGGCGGCTCTCGCTCTTAATCGCGTGGCTCCTGGTCTATGCTGGGCTCGGCCTCGCTGTTTGCCTGGCGGAGGGACGAACCGCCCGCTCCGGCCCCGCAGCAGAGCGAGATGTGCGCTGAAGCTAATGTCAACGCGAGCGCACTCTGATTTATCAACGGCAGCCTGCCGCGCGCTGCCGTAGCACTGTTAAAACCGGCTCTCATTCACTTTTTAAGGACGAACGGAACGACTGAATTTTCCGGCAATGAAAACGAATATAACAGCTAGTGCGAATCAATCAATGGTCTGGTGGGGGCGGCTTCTCAGCCGGCGGCTTCAATTCCTGCTGGATGTCTCTATCCTGATCGCATCGTTCGTCATCTCCTACCTGCTGCGGTTCGATTTTGTCATTCCGCAGGACTGGCTGCACAACATCCTGGTCCAGCTGCCCTACGTCGTGCTGGTGCAATTCGCGGCCCTTAATCTGGCCGGGGGGCGCTCCTTCATCTGGCGCTACACGGGCATCGCGCACCTCAAATCGTATCTCATCGCGGCCGGTTCATCTTACGCTTTCGTGGCCGCGCTCAGGCTCGGGCTCTCCGACGAATACCAGCAATGGCGAGTGCCGCACACGGTCAGCATTATGGATACGCTGCTGGCCTTCGGCGGCGCGTTCGGGCTGCGCATCGTGCGCCGCTCGCTTTATGAACGCTACGAGAAGCGCAAGCGGCGGAGGGCCTCTGTTGCGAGCAGCGGAGACCCGAAGCCGGTGCTATTGATCGGAGCGGGTCAGGCCGGTGTGCAGGCTGCGCGCGAGATCGAGAGACGCGGCGACACCAACCTTGAGGTCAAGGGTTTCATTGACGACGACCCCGGCAAACAGAAGCGGCGCGTCGTCGGTGAAATAAGGGTTCTCGGGACGACGCAGGACTTGCCGCGCCTCGTCTCCGCGCTTGAGATAGACCACGTGGTCATTACCATGGCGCAGGCCTCGCGGCAGGACATCCGGCGCATCGTCGAGACCTGCGAGCAGATTCCCGTCAAGGTGCGGATTATTCCCGGCCTCTACGAGCTGCTCCAGGGACGCGTCGAGGTCAGCCGCATCCGCGACGTGCAGATCGAGGACCTGCTCGGACGCGAGCCCGTGCAACTGGATGAAGAGAGCCTGAGCCTCTTTCTCGCGGGCAAGAGCGTGATGGTCACGGGCGCGGGCGGCTCTATCGGTTCGGAACTGGCGCGGCAGGTGGCCAGATTTCGCCCGTCGAGCCTGCTGCTGGTCGAGCGGGCGGAGAACGCGCTCTTCAATATTGACCATGAGCTGCGCGAGAGCTACGCGGAGCAGGCGATTGAGCCGCTGGTCGCAGATGTCGGCGACGAGGAGAGGATGCGTTCCATCTTCAGGCTGCACCGCCCGCAGGTCATCCTGCACGCGGCCGCGCACAAGCACGTCCCGCTGATGGAGTTCAATCCGGCCGAAGCGGTCAAGAACAACGTGCTCGCAACGCGCCTGCTCGGCGTGCTGGCGGGCGAATTCGATGCGGAGGTCTTCGTCTTAATCTCGACGGACAAGGCCGTCTGCCCGACCTCCGTCATGGGAGCGACCAAGCGGCTGGCCGAGCTGGTGGTCCAGGACTTGAACCGGCGGGCGCGGACGCGCTTCGTCGCGGTACGCTTCGGCAACGTCATCGGCTCCGCCGGGTCGGTCATCCCTATCTTCCGCGAACAGATTCGCCGGGGCGGCCCTGTGACGCTGACGGACAGGCGCATGAAACGCTATTTCATGACCATCCCGGAGGCCGCCCAGCTGGTGCTTCAGGCCGGAGCCATGGGACGGGCGGGAAGCGGCGGCGAGGTCTTCATTCTTCAGATGGGTGAGCCGGTCCGCATCTTCGATCTGGCCGAACAGCTCATCACACTCTCGGGCTTCAGGCCGCACGAAGATATCAAGATCGTCGAGATCGGCAGCCGCCCGGGCGAGCGGCTCTACGAAAAGCTGATTATGAAGGATGAAGAGGTCGCCGGAACTCAGCATCCGAAGATCTATATCAACATCATCGCCGACCGCCCGGCCGCCGACCTGCACCGCGCGCTCGAACATCTGCAATCGCTCGCTACGGACGGCCGGGAGCGTGAGCTTCGCCTGTATCTCAACGAGCTGCTGCCCGAAGCCCGGCTTGAGTTTCCCGGCCACTCTCAGGAAAGCGCTGCCGTCGGTGAGCCTTCGTCCAACGCCCTGAGCCCGGGCGAAGAGGCCGCCGCTCAAGACGCAGAGGCCGAGACACAGGAAACGCTCGCCCAGGAATCAATCGCTCTGACCACCAGCCCGCAGACGCTATGAGTATCCGGCGCGTCTGGAATTCCCGTTTGAATAGCTCCACCAAACAGGCTTCAACTCTTACGCTCGGCGGCCGGAGCGAGCTGCGGGCCGGACCGGAACGCCTCTCCGCACTCTTGGAGCGGGCGGTCTTTTACTCGCTGCTCGCGCTGCTCGTCCTCGTCGCAACTCCCTACGGGACCACGCCGCCCTGGAGAATAATGACGGAGGCCGTCTTCATGTGCGGCGTCTTCGCCCTCGGATTTCTCTGGATGATTGAGGGGATGATAAGCGGGGCCTGGCTCTCGGGCGGGCATCGCCTCTTAATCCCTCTGCTGCTCCTGGCCGTCTTCATCTTCGCGCAAACGATTCCGCTGGGAGCGACGATGACGGGGACGGGCGGCGTCCCGGTCCCGGCGTGGCAGGCTCTCAGCTCCGACCCTTACGAAACGCAGCTTGCGGGATGGAAGCTCCTGGCCTTTATCCTGACCTTGGGCTTACTGCTGCGCTACACTTCAACGCCGCAGCGCTTTCGCGCGCTCCTGTACCTGGTGATCGGCATCGGCGTCGCCAGCGCGCTGTTCGGAATCACGCGACAGGCCGCGCAGCATCAAGCGCCCGGTTTCATCTTTCCTTACGTCAGGCTGGATTCGGGCTATGCGCAATTCGTCAACCGTAACCACTTCGCGTTCCTGATGGAGATGGCGCTCGGGTTGGTGCTCGGCATGATGGCGGGCGGAGGCGTAAGGCGCGAGCGCTTGCTGCTCTACCTGGCGGCTTTAGTTCCGCTCTGGAGCGCGCTGGTGCTCTCGAACTCGCGCGGCGGTATCTTCTCGATGCTCTGCCAACTGATTCTACTGGCCCTGCTCTCGGGCACTGTGCGTCGCAGAGTTGATTCGCAGCCGGGGAGGGAATTCGCGCGCCTGGGACGGGCGCGGAGCCTCGCCAGCTCGCTCGTCGTGCGCATCGTCTTGATGACCTTACTGCTGACGGCGCTCTCGGTCGGCGTTATCTGGATCGGAGGCGAGCAGCTCGTCAACCGTTTTGAGACGATACCGGATGAAGTCGTGGCCGGGGCAACAGCGTCGCGCGCGGGCGTGAGCCGCGCAGATGTCTGGCGCGCGACACTGTTGATGATTAAGGAGCACCCGCTGGCGGGGATAGGCTTCGGGGGGTACTGGGCGGCCGTTCCCCTGTATCATGACGCCTCCGGGCGGATGACGCCGCGACAGGCCCATAACGATTACCTCGAAGTGGCCGCGAGCGGCGGAATCATCGGCGTGCTGCTCTTAGGCTGGTTCGTCTTCGACCTGCTCAAGCGGGTGCGCCAGCGCCTGGCCTCCGCGGACCCTCTGAGACGCGCGGCCTGCTTCGGCGCGCTGATCGGACTGTTCGGCATCGCCGTTCACAGCATAGTCGATTTCGGCCTTCACCTCTCGCTCAACATGCTGGTCTGCCTGGCGCTCGTAGCCCTGGCGACGACCGGCGCTTGCGTCGAGGAGCAGCCGGAAGGACGACGCAAAGGCCGCGTCGCTGTCGTCTAGGCAAAAACGGTGGTCACGGGGTCGTCACGCCGTGTCAGGGTTTTTTCGCGCGTTATCCATCAGGCGCGGCCTGCGGACGGAAGCCGCGGGAATGCGCGGGAGCATGCTTTCGATTCCGAGTGAGGAGCAGAAGAATCGTGATGATGAGATTCCGTCGCCGGATGCTGCGCGGCGTGGCCGTTGTGCTCGCGCTGAGCTTAAGCTCGAACGGCGCGCTCGCCTTAGCGGCCCAGGACATCAGCGGCGGCGCGTCCATTCACGCGAGCGACATCCGCGGCGGCGCGCTCGCTTTCCAGGCTGGCGATATTGTCGGCGGCGCGGTGGTCGCTTTCAGAAGACCGCGGCTGACGCGGGACATCCGCGGCGGGGCCGGTAGCGCAGTCGTCAAACGCACGGTCTCTTCCGCGTATGCTGCTTCGCTGGGCCAATCGCGCGCCTCCCGGCCCGCGCAGGTGGCCGCCAACAACCGCCCCGCCAATCGTCGCCCGAACGCTGCGCCTGCTGCGCGGAGCAATGGCCAGGCCGCGCCTGTTGAGTCGCCTGTTCAGCCGACCGTGACCGCCGAAGCCCTGGACGCTCGCGCGGGTGCTCTCTATGACGAAGGCAGGTATCAGGAATCGCTCGCGGCTTATCAGCAGGCGGCCAGACTGAAGCCCGGCGACGCGGGAATACTCAATAATATCGGTGCGGCTTATTACAGCTCGGGACGCTACCCGGAAGCCGCGGAGTCCTTTAAACAATCGGCCCGCATCAGGGCCGACGACCCGGAAGTCTATTTCAACCTGGGCAACGCGAGCATCGCCCTGGAGCGGTTTGACGAAGCGACGGAGGCTTTCAGGCGGGCCTCTAGCCTCAAGCCTGACTGGGCCGAAGCCTACAGCAACCTCGGCGATACGCTCCTGGCCTCGAATCACTACGAAGAGGCCGCAGCGGCTTATCGAGAGGCGCTCAGGCTCAAACCCGAGACCGCCGATGCTCAGGGCAAACTGGGCTATGCCTTCGAGCAGTTGGGACGCTACCCGGAAGCCGTCGCAGCCCTGAAGGAGGCCGTCCGCCTCAAGCCCGACGATGCCGTGGCCTATAACAATCTGGGCGCGGCGCAGTACAAATCCGATCAGTACACGGCGGCGGCGGAGTCCTTCGGCCGCGCGCGGCAATTGAAGCCCAACGATGCCGAGATCGAAAACAACCTGGGCGCGGCCCTTTACGGCTCTGCCAGGTACGACGAAGCACTCGCGGCTTTCAAGCAGGCCCTTCAGCTCAAGCAGGATTTCGCCGAAGCTCATTACAATCTCGGCAACGCCTCCTACATGACCGGCCGGTACGCCGAAGCGGCCGCCTCTTTTGAAGCGGCGCTCAAGCTCAAGCCCGACTTCTTCGAGGCGCTCAACAACCTGGGCAATGCCTACAACAGCCTGGGCCGGTACGCGGAAGCGGCCGAGGCTTTCCGCCAGGCCATCCGGCTCAGGCCGTCGAACGCCATCGCGCACAGCAATCTGGGCTATGCCTACAGCAAGCTCGGCCAGTCCGACCAGGCGATTGAGTCTTACAGGGAAGCCATCCGCCTGATGCCGGATTATGCCAAGGCTTATAACAACCTCGGCTACATCTTCGACAGTCTCAAACGCTACGACGAGGCGGTCGAGATTCTGAAGCGGGCTCTGGCCATCAGGCCCGACTACGTCAACGCCTTCTATAACCTCGGCAAGACTTATTACGACATGGGTCGCTATGCCGAGGCCGCGTCGGCCTTCAAAGAAGCGGTCAGGCTCAAGCCCGATTACGTCCAGGCGCAGAACAACCTGGGCGCGGCCTACTACCGCGCGGGACGCTACGCGGAGGCCGTCGCCGCTTTCAAGCAGGTGACGGTCGGCAGCCCGCAGGACTTCGAGGCCTATCACAATCTAGGCAGCTCTTACTATAAAGCGGCGCTCTACCCGCAGGCGGTCGAAGCCCTCAAGCAGTCCGTCCGGCTCAAGCCCGATTACCCGGAAGCACATTTCAGCCTGGCTCTCGTTTACCTGACGATGAAAAATCGCGACGCCGTCCTGGAGGAGTACAAAATCCTCAGACCGCTCAATGCGGGGCTCGCCGCCAGGCTCTATAACCTGATTACGAAGGGGCGCGAGACGCCCTGACGGGCGGGCCGCGGCGCACGGCTAACCAAAAAACTAACCCCCCGGCGAGCGCAAAAAGCATTGACCGCCTTCGGGAGCAGCCATTACACTGGCAGGCGTTGGATAAGTTCGTTAGCCTAAGTTAATTGACCGTAGTTAAACCCGTTACCGACCCCTGGAAGGAGTCGTCCTGATGACTTCGAGATATCAGAAGGCTTTGAAGGCAACCGCGCTGTTATTAGTCGCGGCCCTCTTGAATCTGCCTGCGGCAGCGGCGCTCGCCGCGCCCGCCCCTGACGCACCGCTTGCGCCGCCGCAGGCCGTCACGGCCAGGCTGACGACGCGCGGAAACCAGCCCGTAACGGTCAACGGTAATACGATGTCGAGCGGCGCGACGATCCTCACCGGCTCGACGATTGAGACGGGCGATCAGGTCGGCGCGACCATCAACCTCGGCCCGCTCGGGACCGTTGACCTGGCTCCCAACACCAGGCTCAAGCTCGATTACGATACGGACGGTAACGTCAGGGTCACGCTCTTCCAGGGCTGCCTGATCTCCGGGTCCAAGAAGAATGCCGCGAGCGAAGTTATCAAGGAGGATGGAACGGTCGTCGCGAAAAATGATAAGGGTCAGGGCGGGGTGCTGGACGTTTGTTTGCCCAAGGGAGCGCCCAACGCGATTGTCAATCAGGGCGCGGCCGCCAATGCGGGTGCGGGCGCAGGCATCGGTGCAGCAGGCGGCGGGTCCGGCGGACTCAACACGGCGCTGGTGGCAACTCTGCTCGCGGGCGGAGCCGGAGCGGGAATTATCGCCGCTCTCCTTTCCGGCCGCGGCGATGACCCGAGCCCGATGTAATCTCTGCCGTTTATTGGCTGACGACCGAAAAGATAGGCTTTAATAGTTCTCAGGCTAAAAGGCTGAGCGCCCTTCGAGATGCGGAGAGCGCTCAGCTTTTTCGTGACGGGCAGGCGCACGCCCGCAGGGCACGCGGCGCGGCCTTTTTTCATCCGAAACCGGGAGGGCGGATGGCGGCAAGAGTGCAAAGCCATGCAGGGAGGACCGCTGCCTCGCGCATCTTGCGCAGGTCCGGCGCGGTGGCTGTGATGCTCGTTTGCGCCTGGGGCGTGTGGTGCGCCTGGCGCGTCGCGGCTGCGCGCTTGATTACCGCTCACGCGCGCAGCGCGGGCCTGCTCGAACAGGCTGACAGGGCCGTAGCCCTAGCCCCGAACGACCCGGAGGCCCATTCGGCACGCGGCTTCGTCCTGCTGAACATGGAACGCCCTGAAGAAGCGCTGCCGGAATACGAGCGCGCCGCGGCCTTGCGTCCGCGAGACTATTTTCTCTGGCTGGAACTAGGGCAGGCGCTCGACGTGGCGAACGACGGGCCGGGGGCGGAGGCCGCCTTGAGACAGGCGGTCAGCCTCGCGCCGTCATACGCACAGCCGCGCTGGCAATTGGGTAACGTGCTCTTGAGGGCCAATCGTCGAGACGAGGCCTTTGCGGAGTTTCGCCGCGCGGCGTCCAGCGACCCATCGCTGCTGCCGGGCATCGTTGACCTGGCATGGGGCTCGACCGGCGGTGACGCACGCAGCGTAGAACAGTTGATTCGTCCCGAGACGCCAACGGCGCAGGTGGCGCTGGCTAAATTCTTCGTCCGGCACGGTGCGACCGTTGAAGCCATGACCCTCTTTCGCGCGGCGGGCGGGCTGCCCGAACAGGAACGCCGCGCCGTGCTCACGGAGCTATTAAACGCCGGGCGATTTGAAGAGGCATATGAAGTCTGGAGAGGCGGCAGCGGTGCGGCTCAAGGTGCACGCGCGGACGGCCACATTTCGTTGACCGGTGGCGGCTCATTGATAGACGGCGGCTCATTGATAGAGGGCGGCTCATTGACGGACGGCGGCTTCGAGGGCAGGCTCAGCCGCGATGAGCCGGGCTTCGGCTGGCAGCCCGCGCCGGATGCCGAGCACTTGCATCTCTCGCTGGATACGACCGGACCGCGCTCCGGCGCACACAGCCTGCGCATAGAGTTCAAAGGCGACGCCGATCCCAATCGCGCGATCATCTCTCAACTGGTGCTGGCCGCGCCGAACGCACGCTATCGTTTGCGCTTCGCCGCGCGGACGCATGAACTCGTCACGGGCGGCCCGCCGCTCATCACCGTCAGCGGCCGGAGCAGTAAAGAGAGTCGGCTGCTGGCGCTCTCCGCCCCGCTCTCCGGGGAGAGGGCGGGGTGGCAGGAGTACGCGTTTGAATTTAGGACCGGGGAAGCGACCCGCGCCGTGCTCTTTGAGCTTAAGCGACAGAACTGCGGCCCCGCGCCCTGCCCCATCTTCGGGCAGCTCTGGCTGGACGACTTCGCGCTCGAAAGATTGTGAGGACAGGGGATAGCGCAGTGGCCCCGCGCCCGTTGCGCGTCTGATAACGCCAGGGGTTTGATGGATTTCACCCTCTTATGATAATGATATGCGCGGGCCTGGACGTTCGCGCCGCGCTCAAAAGAGGCTTGACAGAGCGAGCCCGGAAGTGAGCATTATGTGGCGGACGCTACACCCGTTTGAGCCCCGGCGAATATTTAAAGAGCGGTCGGCAGGAAATTTTGTCTGCCAGCCGCCGGGCACGGGCCCGAACAGCGGCCCTCGCAGGGCAGGCCGGATTTAATCTCCTGGACGGATTTTCTTCTTATGATTGAGCAGGTGCAGATAGACAGACGGATTTCGTATCCCTGTTATAAATCCTTCGATGAGTTCCTCGACGTGGAGAGATTGAAGTCCCTGGACGGATATCTCAAGCAGAGGATAGCGGAGCACATGCGTGCGCAAAAAGATATTCAGTTCTACACAGGCCCTTTCCGTTTGGAGAACAGCGGCCCGGATAGACCGGGTTCGAGAATGATCTACCTGGCCAAGTCCAGGCTTCCAGACAATTATTATGATCTCGACCGGACGGAACTCTGGGAGCTGACGGAAGAGGCTGCCAACTTTCCGCTGCTGATGGAGTTCATAGAGACCCTGCCCTTCAAGGCTACTGGAAGAATGCTCATCATGTACGATGATGTGGCGAGACCTGTCACGCCGCACAGGGACCACGCGAGCCCTGAACTCTGCCACGAGTTCATCTGGTTTCGCACGAACCTGGACAAGCCTTTCTACATGCTCAACAATGAGACGAACGAGAAGCTCTACGTCGAGACGTACAGCGCCTGGTTCGATACCGTCAACCAGTTTCACGGCAGCGACCCGCAGGATGGACTCTCTTTCAGCATCCGCGTCGACGGCCATTTCACGGACGAGTTCAAACGGCGCATCCCCGTCCCTGC
>DASVWH010000223.1:0-19793 GCA_036389715.1 Pyrinomonadaceae bacterium
GGCCAGTTTTATCTCGGCACGGTTAATCAGGCGGCTGCTCATCTCGTTTACCTCTTCAACAGGCGGGCGACGGACCCTCTGCTGCGCTCAGACCGAGCGCCGCCCGGCCCCTGTTTATCCCTTGACCTGCGCCGCCTGGCACAGAAGCTCGACCAGCTCCTCGCGCGTCAGAGCGATCTTACCCGCGCCGTTGGGAGAACCCTGAGAGCCTCCCGCGCCGCGCCGCTGGGCCTGAGCCCCGGGCTCGCCCGCCGGGCAGCTCAACTGCGTTTCGTGTAGATACCCACAGGCCTGGCAGCGCGCGCTCTCGCCCAGGTAGCCAGCCGCCTCGCGCACGTTAATCAGCTTCTCGATGGCGTCAACCGGCAGATTCTTCGAGCCGCCGAGCAGCCGCGAGAGGATGGCTATGCGCGCCGTGTGCTCCAGGGTTTCGAGGCGGTCGAAGGCTTGCCAGAGGTCCGCGCCGTAGGCGACCGCGCCGTGATTGGCCATCAGGAGCGCATTGTGATGAAGCACGAGCGGGCGCATCACTTCCGTCAACTCTTCGGTCGAGGGCGTGCCGTATTCCGCCAGCGGCACGCAGCCGAGCGTCAGGATTACTTCCGAGAGGATGGGCTGGTCAATCGCCAGCCCGGCGACGGCGAAGGCAGTGCCGTGCGGCGGGTGCGCGTGGCAGACGGCCCGGACATCTGCGCGCTCGTCGTAGATCAAGAGGTGCATGGCCAGCTCGCTCGAAGGCTTGCGGTCCGTCAGCGCCTTGCCCCGCGCGTCCGTCACGGCTAGCTGTTCTTCCATCATCCGTCCCTTGCACATCATCGTCGGCGTCGCCACGATGCGCCCGTCGTCGAGCCGCACGCTGATATTGCCGTCCGAAGAGACGACGTAACTGCGCTCGTACATTAACTGGCCGACGCGGACTATCTCGCGCCGTGCCGTTTGCTCATCCATTCGGTTGAAGCCCGCGGCCCGCTTAGTAAAGATTGAAGTTATATTCGATCTGAATATATTGGCTGACGGGACGGCCGTCCTTGATAGCGGGCATAAACTCAATCTGGCGCGCCGCTGCAATCGCCTGTTTGGTCAACCCGTCCGGTAAGCCGCGCAACACACTAACGTCTGTCACTCGCCCGGTTGATGAAAACAGCGCCCGCAGGACGACCGTCCCCGACACTCGATGCCCTCGCGCTTCTTCGGTGTACACAGGCTCGACGCGCCTGAGCACCTGCACCCTCCTGTCTGCGACTCGCAAAGAGGACCTCTCATTTACACGAGTCGTCATTACGTAACTCGTGCTTTTCTCTGTGACGAGGACACCGGGCGTGACCTGGACAGGGCCTTCCTGCGTCTCCGAGACGAAACCAGCACGGCCTTGACGGAGAAACCCTCCCAGCACTAAGCCCACTATCAGGGTCAGGAGGAAGGGCAGAATTCTTTTGAGCATCGCGGTTACTCCTTATCGAAGAGATGATTTCACAACTTGCGCTCTTCGCGCTGCCCCGCCTCCTCGTAAACGTGGCGGCTCTGCGGGTTCGTGACGGCAGCCGCCTGCGGGCGCGCGAGAAAATAGGAGAGCGATTCGAGCGAGATCGTCAGGTCAACATTCTTGACCTTCATGCCGTGGCGGGCGCGCAGGTGTGCGGGCGCGAAATTCAGGATCGCCTTGACACCGGCCGCCATCAATTGATTCAAGACCTTCTGCGCGGCACGCGCCGGGACGGCGATGACGGCCACGTCAATCGCCTGCTCGCGGACGACGCGCTCTATCTTCCTGACATCATAAACCATGATCTCGGCGTTGCCGATGCGCCGCCCGATCTTCTCGCGGTCGCTGTCGAAGAGCGCGACGACCGTGAAGTTCGATTGCGTAAAGCCGTTGTAGTTGGCCAGCGCCGTGCCGAGATGGCCCGCTCCGACGATGCCGACCCGGTGCGCCGTGTCGAGCCCCAGAATCTTGGTGATGTGCTGGCGCAGCTCCTCGACGAAATAGCCTACGCCGCGCACCCCGAACTCGCCGAAGTAGGCGAGGTCCTTCCTGATCTGCGCCGAGTTGAGATTGAACTGGTCGGCCAGCGCCTGCGATGAGACCGTTTTGATTCCCGCTGCCGCCAGGGCGTTCAGGCAACGCAGGTAAACGCTCAGGCGGTTAGTCGTCAGCTCCGAGATTTTCTCCGATTTCATCTGTCCAGCCATTCCCTTGGTCTTCAGTATAACGCGGGCGCGCGATGGATGGTAGGCGAGAGCCAGCCGGGAAGCAGTCGGCGCGAACCGGGCCGCCCGTGTCATCGCCGGTCTGCTTGCCGGTGCGAGCGGCGGGTTCGCATCATCCGGCGCTCATCGCGGGCGTCTTCGCTCGTTGCGCCCCGGGCTGTTTGGCCGTTGCCGAAGTTTCGGCTATCAACTACAATTCCAAGGTGAAAGAAAGACGAAGGCGCTCCCGAAATTCTCTTCTTCGGTCACACTCTGATTAACAGCAATGATCGCACATTTATCAGGTAAGATACTGGCCAAGCAGGCGACCAGTGTGATTCTGGATGTCGGCGGCGTCGGCTATGAAGTGACGATTCCGCTCTCGACCTTTTACGACCTCGAAGACGCGGGAGAGAGTATCCAGCTGCGCATCTACACGCACGTCCGGGAGGAGGCGCTCCAGCTCTTCGGCTTCAAGACGGCGCGCGAGCGCGAGCTTTTCCTTCAGCTCATCTCCGTCAGCGGCATCGGCCCGAAGCTCGGCATCACGATGCTTTCGGGCATGAGCGCCGACGAGATCATCGCCTCCATTCGCTCCAACAATCTGGCGCGCCTGACTTCGATTCCCGGCGTCGGACGCAAGACGGCCGAGCGGCTCGTGATTGAGTTGCGCGACAAGATCGCGGCGCTCTCTTCGCCCGCCCTCGAAGAAGAGTTTGCGGGCGGCAACGGCGCACGCAGCGCCGCACAGACCGAGGACGCCGTGCGAGACGACGCGCTCTCGGCCCTGCTCAATTTCGGCTATCAAAAAGCCTCTGCGGAAAAAGCGATCACGACGGCGATTCAGGAGGGCGGCGACATCACGGTCGAAGTTATCCTGCGGCGGGCACTGCGGCTCCTGGCCAAGGGTTAGGCCCTGACATTGTTCGATTCTGATATGACTGACGAGCTGGAACCGGCCAACACGCGCGACGCCGCATTGATGGATGACGAGCAGCAGTTCGAGCTGTCGCTGAGGCCCGCGCGCCTCGCCGAGTACATCGGCCAGCGGCGCGCCACCGACAATCTCTCTATCTTCATCAAGGCCGCGCTCAGGCGGCGCGAATCGCTGGACCATGTTTTGCTGACCGGCCCGCCCGGCCTCGGCAAGACGACGCTGGCCAACATCGTCGCCAACGAGATGGGTGCGGAGCTGCGCTCGACGGCAGGGCCCGTCATCGAGAAGTCCGGCGACCTGGCCGCGCTCCTGACCAATCTTCAGGAGGGCGACGTGCTCTTCATAGACGAGATTCATAGGCTCAACCCGGCCATCGAAGAGGTGCTCTATCCGGCGATGGAAGACTACCAGCTCGACATCATGATCGGGCAGGGAACGGCGGCGCGCTCCATTAAGTTAGAGCTGCCGAAGTTCACGCTCGTCGGCGCGACGACGCGGGCCGGGCTCATCACTGCGCCTTTGCGCGGGCGCTTCGGCATCGTCTTTCACCTGGATTTCTATAATCACGACGACCTGGAAGTGATCGTCAAACGCTCGGCTGAGATTCTCGGCGTCGAGATAGATGCGGGCGGGGCGCGTGAGATCGCACGGCGCGCGCGCGGCACACCGCGCATCGTTAACCGGCTGCTGCGCCGCGTCCGCGATTACGCCGAAGTCGAGTATGAAGGGCGCATCACGGAGGAGATCGCGGGCGACGCGCTCAACCGGATGGAGGTTGACACCTACGGGCTGGACGAAGTTGACCGCAAGCTGCTGCTGACGATCATCGAAAAGTTCGGCGGCGGGCCGGTCGGCCTCGGCACAATCTCGGCCTCGATTCACGAAGAGAAGGATTCCATCGAAGAGATTATCGAGCCTTACCTGATCCAGACGGGCTTCCTCAACCGGACGCCGCGCGGGCGCATGGCGACGCGCCTCGCTTACCAGCACTTCGGCCTTTCGCTGCCCCAGGCCCAGAGGCCGGGACTGTTCGACACCGAATAAAGGCTGACATTTCGGCAGCTCTACAGGCAGGCCAACGGAAATTTCATCAGGCCATGAGTTCATCACCTCGCTCAATTCCCCGTTTTCGCAAGCTCGTCTCTTTAGTGCTGCTGCTGGCGCTCACGGCCCTGCCCGTCGGGTCGCAGCAGCCGCGCCGCCGCGCCGGGGCTTCGTCGCCAGCACAGGTTAAAGAGGCCGAGCGCGCACGCCGCACGCAGGCGCTCGGGCTGCTCGCCGAAACGGCCGAGAGGGCCCGCTCCTTCAAAGACCTCTCCTATCGCGTCAGGATTCAGGTGCTCGCCGCAGACGCGCTCTGGTCCTTCGACGTAGAGCAGGCGCGCGCCGTCTTTCGCCGCGCATGGGAAGCGGCCGCGGCGGCGGACAGGGCCGAAGAGGAGACGCTGGCGCGTGAAGCGGGCACGCCAGCTGCCGCTTCCGTTGCGGCTTCTGTGACGGAGGCGCGCGACGAGGTGCTGGCGGCCGCAGCCCTGCGCGACCCACGGCTGGGCGAGCTTTTCCTGCGCGAGCTTCTCGGCGAGCGGGACGAGGCCAAGGGTGAGAAGCAGAATGCGGCCCGGAACGAAGCGTTGCTCAAGACGGCGGGCCGGGGATTGAGCGCGGGCGGCACGCGTCGGCTGGCCCTGGCCGCAGAGCTGCTTCAGGAGGGGGAGACGCGCAATGCGGCGCTGCTGGCCGCGCCCGTCGTCAATGAAGGCGCCGGGCCGGAATTGCTGGCCTTTATCCTTCAACTGCGCGAGCGGAGCGCGGGCGAGGCCGATGCGCTCTACCTGCGCTTGCTGGAGCGCGCCGCGGCGGATGCGCGGACGGACGCCAACGCTGTGCTGCTGCTCTCATCATTCATCATCTCGCCGGGGCTGCTGGTCGCCGTCAACGAGTACGGCTCGTTGGAGTTTCGCCCGTTGCCGCCGACGACGGAGAACCCTCCCGCGCCGCCATCGCAGGAACTGCGGACGGCCTTCTTCAATCTGGCGGCCTCCGTCCTGTTGCGTCCGTTGCCGCCGCTCGATGCCGGGCGCTCTTTGCAGCAGACCATCGCGGGCTACTACGCCATCGGGCGCCTGCTTCCCTTTTTCGAGCAGCCTGCGGCGCAGTCCGTGCAGTACGTCGGTGCGCTGCGTGCGCGCCAGAGCGAACTCTTCAACGAGATAGAGGCCGGACGCCGCGAGCAGGTCTCCGCGCAGTTCGAGGTGCAGAGCCTCAGTCGCAAGGGCGCGAGCAATCCGCTCGGCTCGCTGACCGAACAACTCGCGCGCGCGGGCGACGCCGAGCGCGACCGGCTCCGGCTCTCCATCGTCAAGACGGCCGTGCGCAACAGTTTATGGGACCGCGCGCGGCGTGCCGCGGCCGAGATAGAAGCGACGGAGCAGCGCCGCGCCGCGCTCTCTTTCGTGGCGGCCAGCCAGATTGCCAACATCTCGCCCGACTACGCAGACGAGCAGGAGCCCGATGTCGAGAGCATCGCTAAATTCGTGCGCGGCGCGGACGTGCCGCCGCTCGCCAAGGCCTGGGGGCTGGCCCAGGCCGCGCTCATCGCCGCGCGTCTCAAGAGGCCCGGCAGGTCACAGCAGGTTGCCAGGCTGCTCAACGAGGGTGAGCGTTACGCGGCGCGCGTGCGCCCGGCCTCGCCCCAGAGCGTCGCAGCCTACGGCGTGCTGACGCTGGCAGCCGCGCGCGTCGCCCCACCATCCCGCGCCTGGGCGCTGCTCTCGGAGACGGTCAGGGCCGCCAACGCAGCCGAAGACTACGCGGGCGACGAAGCCGCGCTCGATATTGCCGCCGATGAGAATCCTGCGGGCGCGGGCGATGTCGAATTCAGCGTCGAAGCGGAAGTGTTTCGTTTGGACGGAATTTTTGCGACAATAGCGCGCATGGATTTCGAGAAAGCCCTGGCCGAGGCGCGCGCCCTGCGCGGCGAAGTGCCGCAAGCCTTCGCCTCGATTGCGATTGCCCGCTCCGTCTTGGAGCCCGCAGAAAAATGATGAAGGCCCGCAGGCCGCCGGACGAAAACGGAAGCCGCCGGACGGTAAACCGGGCCGAGCTTGAAGCACCCGGTGCGCGGCTCTCTGCGCAGGCTTTCGATAGCTGAGCCCTCTTTCTCTTATGCAACGCTCGCCATCCTTTTCGCGCGAATCATTCGGTGTCCGCAATAAAGCGCCCTGGCGCACCATCCTGGGCCACTCGGTCCACCAGTTTCACGAAAACGATCTCTTCACGTCGGCCGCCGCGATGAGTTACTTCGGGCTGCTGACGCTCTTTCCTGCTCTCATCCTGCTGCTCGCGCTCGGCAAGCAGTTGACGGCCGGGACGAGCATGCTCAACGACATGCTCAAGCGCGTCGTGCAGGTTTATCCGGGCTCGGGCGATTTCCTGGACGCGACCGTCCGCTCGCTCTCGGACCTCGGGCCGGGCGTCATCATCACCTGCATCATCGTCGTGCTCTGGGCCGGGTCCTGGGTTTTCGCCGTCGTCGAAAGGGCGCTCAACCGCATCTGGGGGACGACCTCGCGGACCTTCCTGCACGGGCGCGCGCTCACCCTCGGGATGATCGGCATCGTCGGCCTCCTGCTCTCGGTCTCGGTCATCGCCACCTCCATCCTCGTCGCCTTGCAGCAGCTGGCCGCGCGCCTCTCTCCGCGCCAGCTCGAACGCTGGGCCTGGCTCGGCTCGCTCGGCGGCGCTTTCTGGCAGATCGTCCTGGTCCTGCTCAGCATCCTGGTCACGATCATTCTCTTTATCCTCGTCTATCGCTTCATGCCGAACGCGCGGGTGACGCTGCGCGACACGGTTCCGGGCGCGGTCATCGGCGGGCTGCTCTGGGAAGCCGCCAAGTACATCTTCGCCTGGAGCCTGCACTATTTTCACTACGATCAGATTTACGGCTCGGTCGGGGCGGTCGTCGCCGTCCTGACCTGGGGATACTTCTCCAGCCTGATTCTGCTCTTCGGAGCGCAGTTGACGGCCGTCTTTCATCACGAGAATCCGGCCGCGCCGGTCAAAGCCTCCGCCGCCGATGCGGCCATCGCTCCGATGCCCTAGCGTCAAGGGAAAGGAGGCAGCCGGACGGGTTTGGCCAGGAGCCTGTAGCAGCATTGACGCGAGCGCCGGACTCGCGCCACTTGACGGACGCAATGATTATTCAAGCGGCTCGCCAGCCTCGCTTCTACGGTCTGTTTCCTGCTCTCTGAAACCTCTCGCTCCCTTGTGCTCTGACCCTGTTTTCGAGCTTATGCTGATTTCGGATTTCGATTACGAATTGCCGGACGAGTTGATCGCGCAGCGCCCGCTGGAGGAGCGCGATGCTGCGCGGATGCTGCTGCTCGAACGCGAGACGGGCGCATGGCGCGACACACGCTTTGCAGAGCTTCCATCTTATGTTCGCGCGGGCGATGTCGTCGTCATCAACAACACGCGCGTCTTTCCGGCGCGGCTCGTCGGCACGCGCGAGCCCTCCGGCGGCCGCGTCGAATTGTTCCTCGTCCGCGAGCTTGGGCCCTTCACCTGGGAGGCGCTGGCGCGGCCCGCGCGCAGGTTGCAGGAGGGCGCGCGCGTCTCCTTCGGCGATGGCAGGCTCCGCGGAGAGATCGTCGGCGTCCTCGCAGACGGACGCCGCGCCGTGCGTTTCGAGTGCGACGGCCCGCTCGCAGAGGTCATCGAAGAGCTGGGCCAGACGCCGCTCCCGCCGTATATCAAGCGGGACGAAAGCGGCGCAGACGAAGATCGAGAACGTTATCAAACCGTCTTTGCACAGAGACGCGGGGCGATTGCCGCGCCGACCGCCGGGCTGCATTTCACGCCCCGCGTAATGCAGGAGCTCGGCGCACGCGGCGCGCGCATAGTGGAGCTTACGCTGCACGTCGGCTACGGCACGTTCGAGCCGGTGCGCGTCGCCGACCTGGCCCGGCACAGGGTCGCGCCCGAGCACTACGAGATCAGCGAAGAAGCGGCCGGGGCCATCAACGAAGCGCGCTCAAGCGGCGGGCGCATTCTGACTATTGGCACAACGACTACACGCGCTTTAGAATCTGCTGTGAGCGAGGGGGGAGGTGTCCTGGCGGGCGCCGGGACGGCGCAACTGACGATCACGCCCGGCTATAGGTTCAGGGTCGTTGACGCGCTGCTGACGAACTTTCACCTGCCGCGATCTTCGCTGCTGGTCCTGGTGGCGGCATTCGCCGGGCGCGAGGTTACGCTCGCGGCTTACCGCCACGCGGTTCGGGCGCGATATCGTTTTTACAGTTACGGCGACTGCATGTTAATAATCTAGTGAACGGCCGGTAATAAGCGGTCAAGAAAGGCCCCCGCTTACTTATTACGATTGACGATTTACGATTTACCATTGGCCAATTACGATTGACGATTAACCAATCTTTATGGCTGTTCTGAAGAAGATACGTTCGCGTTGGTGGTCGCAGGCGGATGAGGCCGCCCGCGAGGCCGCAGAGCCGGAGAGCGCGGCGGCCTCCCTGCTGGCCGAGATACGCTACGACGTGCGGCCCCTGACCGTCGCCCAGCTGGATGAATGCTGGCGGCTGGACCAGCGCTGCTTCGTTGACGGCGAAGCCTACAGCCGCGACACGTTCGAGTACCTGCTGACCGCGCCGGAATCCGTCTCCTACCGGGCGGTAACGCAGGGCGGCGCGATGGTCGGCTTCATCGTCGGCCTGGTCGAGCCGGACCACACGGGCCACATCACGACCGTCGGCGTCGCACCCGAACACAGGCGGCGCGGAATCGCACAGCGGATGCTGCAAAAAGTCGAAGACGGCTTTCAACGCCGCCAGGTCCGCGTCATTCGTCTCGAAGTCCGCTCGGTCAACGCTGGCGCGCAGCAGCTCTACCGCAATCTCGGCTACGTCGTCACGCAGCGCCTCCCGCGCTACTACTCAAACGGCGGAGACGGCTTCCTGATGATTAAATCGCTGGATTAAGAACGCAGGAGTTCAACAAGCGGAAGGGTTCAAGGTCAATTGACCTTGAACCCTTCCGCTTGTTGAACTATTGGCCTCTCGTTTAGCTCTTGCGCAGCTCCGTCAGGACCTGCTTGGCGACGGCCTTGAGGGTGTCGAAAACTCCGATGCCGGTGGAGGCGACGGCTTCGACGACGGGCTCCCCCTTGCGTTGCAGCTCGGAGGCGAGGTCTGCGACCGGGATGATGTTGGGCAGGTCGCGCTTGTTGAGTTGCAGGACGTAGGGGATGTTATTGAGGTCGTAGCCCTGCGATTGCAGGTTCTCGTCCAGGTTGTAGAGCGATTCGATGTTGGCGTCCATCCGCTCCTCCTGCGAGTCGGCGACGAAGACGACGCCGTCCACTCCCTTCAAAATCAGCTTGCGCGAAGCATCGTAGAAGACCTGGCCGGGCACTGTGTAGAGGTGAAAGCGGGTCTTGAAGCCGCGCACGGTCCCCAGTTCCAGTGGCATGAAGTCGAAGAAGAGCGTCCGGTCGGTCTCGGTCGCCAGGCTGATGAGCTTGCCCTTGGACTGCGGGGCCGTGGAATCGAAGATGTACTGCAAGTTGGTCGTCTTGCCGCAGAGGCCCGGCCCGTAGTAAACGATCTTGCAATTGATCTCGCGCGAAGCGTAGTTAATGAACGTCATATTTTTACTGACGGGTGGCCGTGAGCAGGGCTCCTGCCTCCCGGCTGCCGCCGGTCGCCTGCGAGCTAACTGAACAGGCTGTCTATATCTTCATCCGTGATTTCGGCAAAGGCTTCATTCGCATCCTTTTTGCTCGACTGGCGCATCACCTCTTCAAAGATTGTGACCAGGTCGCCGGCCGCCTGCTTGACGCGCAGCTTGATGAGCCCGAGGCTCGAATGCTCGTCAAAGACGACGACGAGCAGCATCCGCCCGATCACGCAGATGTGGATGCTCTCGCGCTCGCCTTCGTGCGAGAGGGTCGGAAACTCTTTTTCGCCAATGAGTTGCGCCATCCCGCTGGTAGCCGCGACGTTTCCGGCCGCCAGCGACGCCAGGCTCGTCGTGTCCAGATTGCTGACATCGCCGTGAACGGCAATCTGTTGGCCGTCTTTGTCCACCAAAAAAGCCACGCGAGCCGAGGAGTCCAGCCGCAGCTTGGCCAGTACAGCCTTAATCTGGTAGTACTGCTGCTCACGCATTACGATGGGAGTGTCTGCCATCAATACAGCTCTCTTTTAGGGTGGAAGCAGGCGAGGCGGGAGGCGGCGCAGCTGCTGGGGTCTTAAATTAAGCCTAAACTTAAGAGTCAGAACGGTTTTCGCGCGCCCGCACATTCGCGCGAGAGGCCACCGGCGGTGATGAGGGGCATCGCTGCCTCAACCTCTCTCTTCACTCTAACACGGCGGATTTAATGACTTCAAGTGTTTTTCTTTGTTGGCAACTGGCAGATGATGATTTACCGGACGCCCCTTTTGCGCCTGCAAATACTGCGTCCGCGTTGATTTAGGGGGCGAGCTATGTTAAGCTGCGCCTAGTTTAGCCGCGGCTCTACTCGTGTTTGAGCGGCGCTTTGGAAACTAGGTACTTCGCATGAGCGATCCTATCGTCAAGGGCGCGAAACGGTCTCCCTCCCGCCCCACCTCGCGGCAAAATTCCCCGGCGTCTTCGGCGAAGAACCGTGCGGTGGCAGGCAAGTCCACGCCTCCGAAACCGCTGGTCAAGCGTTCGGCGTCCGACAAAGCTCCTGCGCGTAAAGCCACTAAATCGAACACTAAGGCGGGCCAGACGGCCGCCTCCAAGTCAAATTCCGCGAGGCCCAAAGCGACCAAGAGCGCCCCGCCGCAGAAGCCCGTCGCCAGGAAAACGGCCGCCAAACCTGCGGCCGCTCAGCCCGCCAAGGCCAAAACGACGGCCCGTCCGCCCGCGCCGGTCAAATCTTCCGCCCAAAAGGCCCCGGCCGCCGCCGCGAAGTCTCGGCCCGCCCAGCCGAAGCCAGCCAGGCCCCTCGGCGCTGCCCGGCCGCCGACAACGCCGCCGCCCCCGCGCCAACCGACGCAGGACGAGGCTGCGGCGCTGCGTGCCTTTGAGCGCGCGCACAAGGAGTTTGCGCGCGGCCATTTCGCGGAGGCCCGGGCGCAGTTTCGCGTCTTGATCGAAAAGCACGGCGGCGTCTCGGAAGTGACGGCGCGCGCACGCACTTATCTGGCCATCGCGGAAGCACGGCTGCGGACGGAAAGCTCGCTGCCGAGGGACGCCGATTCGCTCTACGACCGCGGGGTGATTGAGCTTAATCGCGGAGAATATGTGGCGGCGCAGGAGATGTTCGAGCGCGCGCTCAAGCGTGAGCCGCAGGCGGCGCATATTCATTACGGTCTGGCGGCCACCCGCTCGCGCCTCGGGGCGATAGACGTGGCGCTCGAATCGCTCAAGCGTGCTCTGGACCTTCAACCCAACCTACGCCTGCGCGCGCAGTCAGACCTGGACCTCATCGCCCTGCGCACCGATCCGGAATTTGAACGCCTGGTCTTTGCCTCCCGTTTTTGACCTCACCGGGCGGCCCCGGATTCTCTGACGCCAACCCTTTACTCCATCAAACAGCTTTAAAAGCCTCTATCTTTCGGATATGATTTAACTTCGGGCGTATAGCCCGCGCCGCCCGCGCCGAGAGGGGACAGTAAATTTGTCAGCTACGGAAACGACTCACGGTCTGAAGCTCGTCGCCATCGGCGGCGGGACGGGGCTTTCGACGCTGCTGGCCGGGCTCAAGCTGCTGGTCGGCGCAGATAGCGATGAGGGCGCATGGCTCGAATCGCTCTCGGCAATCGTCACGGTCTCGGACGACGGGGGCAGCTCCGGGCGCTTGCGCGAAGAGTTGCAGATGCTGCCGCCGGGCGACATACGCAACTGCATGGTCGCGCTTTCCGAAGATTCGACGCTGCTCTCGCGTCTCTTCCAGTATCGCTTTCGCGGCTCGGGGGGCTTGGGCGGCCACAGCTTCGGCAATCTCTTTCTGGCGGCGCTGACGGAGGTGACGGGCGATTTCGTCGAAGCCGTCCGCCTCTCTTCGGAAGTCCTGGCGAGCAAGGGGCGCATCTTCCCGGCGACCATCAACGATGTCCGCCTCGTCGCCGAACTCGAAGACGGCACGGAGGTCCGCGGCGAGACGCAGATTACGGCTTCGCTGGCGCCGATTCGCCGCCTGCGTCTTGAGCCGGAGCATTGCCTGCCGCTGCCGGAAGCCCTCGCCGCCATCCGCGCGGCCGACGCCATCACGGTCGGCCCCGGCTCTCTCTACACCAGCATCCTTCCCAACCTCCTGGTCGCGCGCGTGGCCAACGCCATCGGGCAGACGCGGGCCACCAAAATCTTCATCTGCAACCTGATGACGCAGCCCGGCGAGACCGACGGCTACACTGCGCGCCAGCACCTGGAGACGGTCAAGAGGTACGCGCCCGAAATCGCTTTCGATTACGTCATCGTCAATAATCGTCCGGTCAGCCCGGAGCAGGCGGCGCTCTACGCGGCCGACGGCGCGGAGCAGATCGGGATGCGCGACCACATGCTCGAAAAGAGTTTCGGCGGCGAGACCGAGATTATTCGCGCAGACCTTCTGGACGAAGGCGAGAAAGTCCGGCACAATCCAGATAAGCTGGCACGCGTCGTCGTGGCCTGCTGCGAGCAGGCGCGCGCACACCCGCCCATCGCTCTACAGCTCTGAGAACATAATGGAGAAACAAACGCAGTCCACCCCGCAGGAAACGCCAGGGCCCCTCGACGTGCTGATCCTCGCCGCCGGTCTCGGCACACGGATGCGCTCGCGCACCGCCAAGGTTCTGCATCAGCTCGGCGGGCGTCCACTGATCGCCCATGTCTGCCGCACGGCGGCCGCCCTGACCAAGCGCCCCATCTTCATCATCGTCGGTCATCAGGCCGAGATGGTCGAGGCGGCCGTCCGCGAAGAGCTGGACGAGCACGGCGCGGCCTTTGTCACACAGGCGGAGCAGAGGGGGACGGGCGACGCCGTGATGGCCGCGCGGGCGGCGCTGGCCGGGGCGGGCTCGACGCTGCTGGTGCTCTCGGGCGACGTGCCGCTGGTGCGTGCCGAGACCCTCGGCGCGCTGGTCCAGCAGCACCGCACGCATCGCGGGCGCGGCGCTGGCTGCACGATGCTCACGGTCCGTCTCGAAGACCCGACCGGGTACGGGCGCATCGTCCGCGACGCCGAAGGCCGCTTTGAAAAGATCGTCGAGCAAAAGGACGCTTCGCCCGAAGAGCGGCAGATTAAAGAGATTAACGCGGGCATCTACTGTTTCGAGACGCGCACGCTCTTCCCGGCCCTCGAACGGGTCCAGCCCGCCAACGCGCAGGGCGAGTATTACCTGACGGACGTGCCTGCCATCCTGCGCGGCGCGGGCGAAGACGTGAGCATCTTTCAATACACGGATGCGCGCGAAGTCTCCGGCATCAACACGCGTGCCGAGCTGGCGGAATTCGAGCGCATCGTTCGCCAGCGCACGCTGCGCCGCCTGATGCTCGACAGCGGCGTCTCCTTCATAGACCCGGCGCACACCTACGTCAGCCCGGAAGCGCAGCTCGGGCGCGACTGCGTCATTCACCCCGACGTGCACATCGAAGGCAACACGGTTATCGGCGACGATTGCGAGATACGCTCCGGGACGCGGATCACGAATTCGCGCATCGGCGACGGCGTGACCATCAAGGACCACTGCGTGATTGTCGAGAGCGAGGTGATGAGCAATTGTTCGGTCGGACCCTTTGCCCACCTGCGTTTGAACAGCCGCGTGGAAGAGGGCGCGGCCGTCGGCAACTTCGTCGAGATGAAAAAATCTCGGCTCGGCCAGAAGTCCAAGGCGATGCACCTGACTTACCTGGGCGACGCGACCATCGGCGAACGCACCAACATCGGCGCAGGGACCATCACCTGCAACTATGACGGCAAGAATAAGCACGAGACCGTCATCGAAGACGAGGTCAAGATCGGTTCCGACACGATGCTCGTCGCCCCCGTGCGCGTCGGCAGGGGCTCCGTGACCGCCGCCGGGTCGGTCGTGACCAAGGACGTGCCGCGCGATTCCCTGGTCGCGGGCGTTCCGGCCGTAGTCAAAAAACGGCTGGTTAAAGACGATAGTGATAATCCGGCAGGTGAAGCTGACAGCGGGGCAAATATTCCTATCGAGGCCAAGTAGACGCTCTCAGCCCCATAAATTAGTGAAGCAGATAAAGCAGCGGAAAGGCGGGAAGAGGTGAGAGAGAAGTTCACTGCTACTGTCTGGCAAGAGGGTGCGTGGTATGTGGCGCAGTGCAGGGAGTTTGAGATTGCCAGCCAGGGCAAAACCAAAGATGAGGCGTTAACCAATCTCAGTGAAGCTATCGAGGCCCATTTTGAGCCTCCGGTTGCAACTATTCTTCCAGAGGTAGTAACGATAGAGGCCGAGGTTGAACGAGATGTCGCTGAGACCTCTTCCTTACCGCGTAATTAAACGCAAACTGGAAGCGGCTGGCTTTGAAGAAAGAACCCGGAAGAGGAAGTCATCGAAAGTTCGTGAAGTTCACCAGAGAGGGCGTTATCACAGCAGTTGTCCCGGAGCACCGAGAGGTGGCAGTCGGCACGCTCCGCAGCGTAGTCAAGCAGGCAGGGCTGAGTCCCGAAGAATTTGAGGCGTTGTAAGCTAGACCTCACGAAACGCCGGAGAATGAGGAAGAAGCCTGCCGCCGTGTTCTTAATTCTTTTAGGCTTTTATCATTCATCAAGGAGTGTTTATGTGTGGGATTGTCGGCTACGTTGGTAACAAGCAGGTCGTGCCGGTCATCATTGACGGGCTGCGGAAGCTGGAATATCGCGGCTACGATTCGGCCGGAATAGCGGTCGTTGATGAGGCACACGATCTCTCGATTCGTCGCGCCGAAGGCAAGCTGCGCAACCTGGAAGAAGCCATCCGGCTCAAGCCGCTCGACGGGACTTACGGCATCGGTCACACGCGCTGGGCCACGCACGGCCGCCCGACCGAAGAGAACGCGCACCCGCATCGTGATTGCACGGGGCGCGTCGTCGTCGTTCATAACGGAATCATCGAAAACTACATCCAGCTCAAGGACCGCCTGCGGATGAGCGACCATCACTTCGTCACGGAGACGGACACGGAAGTGGTCGCGCACCTGGTCGAAGAATACCTGAAGGAAGGCGACCAGTTTGAACGGGCCGTGCGGCGCGCCGTCGCGGACCTGCACGGCATCTTCGCGCTCTCGATCATCAACGCCGACGAGCCGGACACGATCATCGCCGTCCGGCAGGGGCCACCGGTCGTCATCGGTCTCGGCGACGGCGAATACTTCGTCGCCTCCGACATCCCGCCGATTCTCCAGCACACGCGCGACATCTTCTTTCTCGGCGACGGAGAGATAGCCGTCCTGACCAGGGACGCCGTGCGCGTCACGGACTTTGAAGGCAACTCGGTCGAGCCCGTCCAGCAACGCATCACCTGGGACCCCATCATGGCGGAGAAGGGCGGCTTTAAGCACTTCATGCTCAAGGAGATATACGAGCAGCCGCGCGCCGTCCGCGACACCGTGCAGGGCCGCATCTCCTTAGACAGCGGGCGCGTCTTTCTCGACGAGATGAAGAACATCACGGAGGCGGATTTTCGCACCTTCACCTCAATCAAGATTGCGGCCTGCGGGACGAGCTGGCACGCCGGGCTGGCCGGAAAGTACATGATCGAGCAGCTGGCGCGCGTCACCGTTGACGTTGACTACGCCTCCGAGTTTCGCTACCGCGACCCAGTGCTCGACGAGAACACGCTCCTGCTCGTCATCTCTCAATCGGGCGAGACCGCCGACACCATCGCCGCGATGCGCGAGGCCAGGGAGCGCGGGGCCAAAGTCCTGGCCATCTGCAACGTCCAGGGCTCGATGATTATGCGCGAAGCCGACGGCACGATCTTGACGCATGCCGGGCCGGAGATCGGCGTCGCCTCGACCAAAGCCTTCACCTCGCAGATGATCGCGCTCTATCTCTTTGGCCTCTACCTGGGCCGTTTGCGCGAGGTGCTGGACGAGGAGCAGTCAAGGCATCACGCGCAGCAGCTCGCCGAGCTGCCGGTCAAGATCGAGCGTCTCCTCAACGAGTCTGACGAGATCGAAGAGCTGGCCAAGGAGTTCTTCCGCTCGACGGATTTCCTCTATCTCGGGCGGGGCATCAATTTCCCGGTCGCGCTCGAAGGCGCGCTCAAGCTCAAGGAGATTTCCTACATCCATGCCGAGGGCTATCCGGCGGGCGAGATGAAGCACGGGCCAAACGCGCTGATTGACGAGCGCCTTCCGGTCGTCGTCATCAACTCGCGCGAGGAGGGCAACCGCGCCTCGGAGCTACGCTACGAGAAGACGCACTCGAACATCGTCGAGGTCAAGGCCCGTGAAGGCGTCGTCCTCTCAATTCTGACCGAAGGCGATTCGATGTCTTCGACGGTCTCCGACCACATCATCGAAATCCCTTCGTCGAGCGACCTGCTCTCGCCGATTCTCTCCGTCATCCCGCTCCAACTGCTGGCGTATCACATAGCCGTGCGCCGCGGCTGTGACGTGGACCAGCCGCGTAACCTGGCCAAGTCCGTGACCGTGGAATAAGTATCCGAGCGCGGCGCGCGCGAAGGCGACGAAACCCCGGCGGCTCTCAAGCACAGGACCGCTCGATGACCCCTGGGTTTCTATTTGTGTGAGACGAGCAACCGTTGCGGGGTGGCGGGCAGTTCGTGAAGCTCGCTGTGCGCGAAGCCCGCGTTCCTGAGCATTTGTTCAAGTTCACTGAAGGTGTAAGCATCGCCGCTCGGAGTTGAGCCGAGCATCGTCAGGCTAAATGCGGCGGGGATGGGCGGCGTCACCCTATCATCGTTGGGCACAAACTCCAGTGTCATGGCGCGGCCTCCCTGCGCCAGCGAATCGTAAACCTTGCGCAGCAGGCCCTCGCACGTCGGCGGGTCAAAGTGGTGCAGGAAGTTAGTCAGCAGGATCAGGTCGTAGTCGTTGCCGTAATCAACGTCGAAGGCGCTGCCCTCAATCGTGCTGTAGCGTTCGCTGACGCCCGCCTTGCGTGCGTTCTCTCTGGCCACTTCGAGGACGCCCGGCCAGTCGAGCGCCGTGATGAGCGCCTGCGGGTGCTGTTGCGCGATGGCAATCCCGAAGAGGCCGTGGCCCGCGGCGATGTCGAGCACCTTCAGCGTCCGCTCCTCCCCGGGCTTGACGAGCTTCGCCAGAAGCTGTGCGGGCATCGCCATCATCGGGGCCATGGCGCGCGCGAACTTGACCCAGACGGGATTCTCCGGGGCGACTGTGCCTCCTTCGTTCATCACAGTGCCGCCCTTGCGAACGACGGCTGCCAGGTCTGCGAACCCGCTGGTCAGCATCGGGGAAAGCAGGAACTCGACCGTGCCGCCCATGTAGGCAGGCGAGCGTTGGTCCAGAAACATCGCCGAGTCGAGCGTCAGGTGATAGCGCGCTTCCTCTTTAGTTAAAAACCCGATGATGACCAGGTAATCGCAGAGGATGCGCATTCCCCTTTCGGAAGCCTGGCAGCGCGCGGCCAGCTCCGGCACGGTTTGCAGGCCCTCGCCGAGCGCCGTAAAGACCTCCAGCTCGATGGCGGCCTTGAGGGCGGCGCTGCGCTGGTAGGCGTTGGCAGTTTCAAAGAAAAGCTCCGGGGAAGGTTGCGGCTGCTGGTCGGACATAATGGAATAGCTCCTGAAGATGTTGAGTTCGCGAAAGAACCGCTGAATCTTACAGTCCTGACGGAGCTTATTCAACGCTCGCTGCGCGCGTGAATCGGCACGCGGCTACTTGAACCGCCGTTTGAGCCGTCGTGATGAGCGACGCTCGACCTGATGCATGGGCCGATGGATTGCGTGAGGCTGTCTCAGACGGGCTCTTCTTATCAGGAATAATCAGAAAATGCAAAAGTAAAGCCCGCGCCGTTTCTAGTCGGCGCGGGCTTCGGATAGAAGGTCAGTCGAGCGAGACTTATGGTTAGGGACGGCGGCCGTCACCGAAGACCGGGTGGGTCGGCGAGCCCGCTCCGCGGCGGTAGTAGCCGTTGCCGCGCCGCTGCCCGTTACGACCGTAAGCGTATCCACGGCGGTCGCTGTTGCGCCGGTAGCGACGAATCGAGCGGCTCTGCTCGCGTTGATCGCGTCGCACTTCGCGGCGCTCTTCACGCGTCAGCGTGCCGTCCGAACGGTTCTCGCGCCGCTCCTGGCGTATCTGTCGCTGGCGCTCGCGTAATTGTCTGGCCTCGTCGCGCGTCAACTCTCCGGAGCGAACGCCGCGCTGGATACGCGCGCGGTTGTGGCGTCCCTGCGCAAACGCCTGGTTCGAGAACCCGACGAGCAAGACCATCACACATAGAAGAAGAAACTTTTTCATCTTTAAAAACCCTTTCCTTTGATTTTCGGTTCTGTAAAACTACGGCAATTTTGATTAACGGCTGCCTGCAAGCCGCCGGAGAGAGAGTGTTCACGAATCGGAACTACGGCGATTAGCCAGCAATTATCAAGCCATGTCAGAGAACAGCCCGCGTCCGGCCATAAACACAGGCAAATGCTGGGTTTTCAGGCCCCGGGCGCTGAAGCCGGAGCGGCTGCGCGGGTGGCCCGTTTTTAAATCGAACATCCGGTGCATGGTTTCCGTCGCTGGCGGCGGGCCGTCTTTTCAACGGAGAGGTTATCCGCGAGAATGAAACAGGCTATAATGCGCGGCGGCTTCGATTCCGGCGTCTTCCCGCTCGCCGGATGCCTTTCTCTAAATCTTGAAGGAGTTTCAGCATTAATCTTCCGGGCCGTGTCGCGCTGCTGCTGGTTGCGCTGCTCTGCTGCTGCGCCTGCGTCTCGACGGCGACGGCCCAGACCGCTCGGCAGGAGGGCACGGGCGTTATCTCAGGTCGCGTGACTCTCAACGATAAGGGCCTGGGCGGCATCGTCGTCGCACTCTTCTCGACCGACGCGAGGACTGGCCAGGGCGGGCCCATCGGCAGGGCCACGACCGATTTTGAAGGGCGCTACAGGCTGACGAGGATAAGCGCGGGGCGCTACAGCGTTGCGCCGCTGACGCCCGCGATGGTCGGCGCGGGCGCAGGGGTTTTCGATGAACCGGGCAAGCCCGTCACTCTGGCCGAGGGCGAGGTGGTCGAAAAGATAGACTTCGCACTCAGGCGCGGCGGCGTTATTACGGGGCGCGTGACGGACGCCGACGGCAGGCCCGTCATAGGCGAGTACGTCCGTCTCAATACGGCTGACCAGCAGCAAGGGTCCGTGCGTAACCCCTTCGCCCTCAACTCCTCCATTAACCAGACGGACGACCGCGGCATCTACCGCATCTACGGCCTGGCCGACGGGCGCTATACGGTCAGCGTCGGAGAGGCGACGCAGGACGGCACGCTCCGGCGCGGATACGGCAGGCGTGGCTATTACCGGCGCACCTTTCATCCGAATGTCACGGACCAATCGAAGGCCGCGATCATCGAAATCACGGACGGCAGCGAAGCGACGGGAGTAGACATCGTGCTCGGCCGCAAGGCCCGGACCTTCACGGTGACCGGCCGCGTTCTGGACGCAGAGACGGGCCAGCCCGTGCCGAACATTCCGGTCGCGCACGGCTCGCTGACGGGCGACAAGAGGAGTCT
>DASVWH010000224.1:0-15916 GCA_036389715.1 Pyrinomonadaceae bacterium
CCTTTCGCTGGATGGGCAGCGGCCTGGTCTTCTTCTTTGCCGCCGCGCTGGTCACACATTTTTCGATTGCGCGTGAGCAATCGCCGGTCGCGGGCCGGTGGTCGGACGCGCCCTTGCGTCTCTCACCCGCCGTCATGCGAACGGCGATGGCGGGCGCGCTCGTCTTCTCTCTGCTGATGGTTTGCGGGAGGGGCGCGCAACTGGTGAGCGCCGCGCTTCAGGGCAGCGCGGAGTCTGCCGCGAGCGCCGGGGGGCAGGAAGAGTTTTACCGCCGGGCGCTGGCCTGGAATCCGTATGAAGCCCCGACGCATTTCAACTTCGGCCTCTGGCTCTATCTCAAGGGGCGCGCCGCGGAGGCCGTCCCGCACCTGCGTTATGCGACCGAGCGCGGGTTCAATGCGTCCGCCTGCTTTGCGTACCTGGCTGCGGCCGAGGCAGGAGCGGGCGAGCTGCGGGCTGCGGAACAGACGCTCGCGCTGGCCGTGAGCGTTTACCCGCGCTCCGTCTTCCTGCGCGTGCGCCATGCGACGGCGCTGGCCGAAGCCGGAAATACGGAAGAAGCGGGCGCAGAATACGCTGCGGCCCTGGCGCTCGACTCGCGTGCGGCGCGCGGCTGGCGACAACTGATCTGTTTCGGACGCCAGGCTGCGAAGGTGGCCGCGTACTACGATAAGGGAATCGCTCTGGCGGGCGAGCTGTTACCCGAAAACTGCATCTTCGCCGTGCTCGACGAGAATGAGAGGCGCACGCCCGTCGCCGTCCTCGAAGAGACCTCCTCGCTCAACGCCGCGCTACCCCAGCAGCCCCACTCGATGCCATAACCCGCCTGGAATGAACAGGATAAGGCGCGAATCCATGAGCATGCCCCTCCCTCAATCCGACACCGGCAGACGACGAATAACGCAAAGCGACGGGGGCTCGTGGCTGCGCACGGTCATGGTTGACGGCGGCCTCGCCGCACAGTGGCGCAGGCGCTGGCCCGTGCTCTGCGTCGTCGCGGTCGCAATCCTGGCGCTGGCTCCGGCCATGTGGCGCGGCGTTCCGAGCAACATAGACCTCTGGAATCACTACCGCTTCGCCTTGCCCTTCTACGATTCGCTCTGCGCGGGCGACATCTCTCCCGGATGGCTGGCCGAATCCAACGGCGGTTACGGTGACCCGAGCTTCCGTTTCTATCCGCCGGGCACTTATTACCTGCTCGCGGGCGGACGGGCCCTGACGGGACAGTGGTACGCGGCGAGCCTGCTCGTCTTCACGCTGCTCTCCGTCCTCGGCGGGCTCGGGGTTTACTTCTGGGCGCGCGCCTCTCTTTCCAGGTGGGCGGCGATGTGGGCCGGCATCTTCTATACGCTGATGCCGTATCATCTGAACGAGCTGTACCAGGCTTTTCTGCTCGCGGAGTACGCCGGTTGCGCCGTGCTGCCGTTTGCCTTCGCCTTCACTGAAAGAGTCTGCCGTCGGGGGCGAATGCGCGACGTGGCGGGCCTGGCGGCTTCATTCGCCGCGCTGGTTCTGACTCACCTGCCGCTGACGGTCATCGGCGGGCTGGCGCTCTTAGTCTATGCGCTCCTGAGAATGGAGTGGGGCAAGCGCCTGGCGACGACCTGGAAGCTGGCCCTCGGCGTGGTTTTAGGGCTCGCGGCCAGCGCCTTTTACTGGACGACGATGCTGGCCGAACTGCGCTGGATCAAGGCCAATAATTTTCAGCCCGACCTCTCGGTCGACTATCGCTACAACTTTCTGTTCTCCACCTTTTCGACGGACAATCTCAACGTCTGGTGGATGAACATCATCGCGTTTGCGACGCTCGGGATGATGTTGCCGGGAATCGCCCTGCTGCATCGCGGCAGCCGCGCCAGGATGCGCAGGCGACGGGCTTTAAGCGCCGCAACGCTCCTGCTTCTCTTCTCCTTCCTGATGGCGACCCCCGCCAGCCGCCCGCTCTGGATGCTCCTCTCCCCCTTGAGGGAAGCACAGTTTCCCTGGCGCTGGCTCACGCTCGTCTCGCTGGCGGGCTCGATAGTGGCCGCGGCCGCAATCCATTTCTGGCTGGCGAAGGCGCGCGGCCGGGGCCGCCCGCTCGCTCTGCTGATAGCGGGAGGAGTGATTATCTCGCTCACCCTGACGGCCTCGCACATCATCTGCGAGGCAAAGTATCTTCCCTCTACGGAGTTTACGGCGGCGCTTGAATCTATTCCGGGCTCGCCGAGCATCAGCTACTGGCTGCCCGTCTGGGCCAGCCTCTCGCCGCGCCGGATGCCGCGCCATGTCGAGGCCGGGGAGAGAAACGTCAGCACGGGCGCGTGGGACGCCGAGCGCCGCACGTTTGAAGTCGCTGCGGGGAGACAGACCGAGGCGCGCGTGCGGACGCTCTATTACCCGCACTGGAGGGCGACGGCCGCCGGTCGCGCGCTTTCCGTGCGGGCGGCCGACGACGGGGCGCTCCTGATCTCGCTTCCGCCGGAAGCGGTCACCGTCGAGCTGGAGTTTCAAGAGCCGCCGCGCGTTCGCGTCGCGTCACTGCTGAGCGCCCTCGGAGCGATTTCGATCTGCATCCTTTTGATCTTCAGTTTGCGCGGAGCCGGACGCTATGAGTATGATTCTGCCGCAGCGTGAAATCGAGACCCGAAGAAGTTTGAGCGAAGAGATGAACGGCGCAGCCGGACAAGTAAACGCCGCGCGCGGCGTGCGGGCGGACGCGGAGGAGCAGCAGCAGCAGGAGCGGCAGCAAGCGACCGCGGCACGGACGAGCGTCCGGCGGCGTGTGACGGCGATTGCGCGGAATGCTTTCCGCGAAGCGGTGCGCGACCGCGTGCTTTATAACCTGGTCCTCTTCGTGCTGCTCCTGACGGTCGGCGCGGTCTTCCTCGGCGAGCTGTCGGCGGCGCAGGAATCGAAGGTCATCATTGACCTGGGCCTGAGCGCGATGCTCCTGTTCGGGGCCTTCATCGCCATCTTCGTCGGCGTCGGCCTGGTCTACAAGGAGATCGAGCGGCGCACCATCTATGCCATCTTCTCCAAGCCGGTCGGGCGCGGCGAATTCCTGGTCGGCAAATACCTGGGCCTCTGCCTGACGCTGCTCGTCAACGTCCTGGTCATGGGCGCGGGCGTCTCGCTGGCGCTCTGTTACGTTAAGGGCGGGTGGGACCCGCTGGCGCTCGCCATCTGGCCCGCCGTCCTGCTGATCTACGCGGAGCTGATGATTCTGACGGCCGTCGCGCTGCTCTTCTCTTCCTTCTCTTCGCCCGCGCTCTCGGCCCTGCTGACCTTCTTCATCTTCATCATCGGCCATTTCAGCGCCGACCTGAAGACCTTCGCGGCTGCGATGGGCACGGCCGGTGCGCGCTATCTCTTCGGCGCTCTCTTTTACCTGCTGCCGAACCTGTCGAACTACAGCTACATCACCCCGGCGGCTCACGGCCGGACGCCGGACACGGCGATGCTCGCGGCCGCGCTCGGCTACGGCGTCGTCTACATCATCATTCTGCTGGCCGCCGCGACGCTGATCTTCAACCGGCGCAACTTCAAATGAGCGTCTCGCAGAACAACACCGGCAGCGGCGGGCGGGCGGCCGAGCGGAGAAAGACGCTGGCGCTCTCCTTGGTCGTCCTGCTCGGGCTCGGCTGCGTGTTCGGACTGAGTCGCTGGATGGAGGCTAACCGGCCGCCCTCGGACACCGCGCTCGAAGAGGAGAGACTCTACCTGAGCGGCACGTCCGCGCGCCGGATGAGCCTCGGCTTCAACGGCCTCATCGCCGACTGGTACTGGATGCGCTCGCTGCAATACGTCGGGCGCAAGCTCATCAAGCAGGGCGACCGCGTGCAGCTCGACGATCTCGGCTCGCTCGACCTGAAACTCCTCTACCCGCTCCTCGACGCCGCGACGACCCTCGACCCGCAGTTCATCGCCGCTTACGAATATGGCGGAATAGTGCTGCCCGGAATCAACGATGAGGAGGCCGTCAGGCTCTTGCAAAAAGGGATCGAGCACAACCCGTCGGAGTGGCGTTTGTACCAGCATCTCGGCTATATCTACTGGCAGAGGGAGGACTACAAAGCGGCGAGCGCGACTTATGCGGAAGGCGCGAAGCTGGCGGGCGCGCCCGTCTGGATGCAGGCCATGAGCGCGCGGATGCTGGCCGCGGGCGGCAGCCGCGAGACGGCGCGCGAGATGTATCGCCGCATCGGCGAACAGTCCGAGGACAGGGAGATTAAGCGTATGGCCGAGCTGCGGCTGGCCCAGCTCGACTCTTTCGACGAGCGCGACGTGATCCGCCGCGTCCTCGCCGAATACAGGGAGCGCCAGGGGCGTTGCGCTTCAGGGTGGCAGGAGGTCGCGGCGGCCTTGCGTGCGGCGCGTCTGCGGCTCGATGCGGCGGGCGCTCCGCTCGACCCGGCCGACACGCCCTACCTCCTCGTCAAGGACGGCTGCGACGTGAACCTGGACCCGCGCTCGCTGGTCCCATACAAATGAGAAGGCTTGCGGCCTGCGACGCCGAACGCCAGGGGCGCGCAGGATGAAGTAACAGGCATTCGCCTTTCAGGTTTAAGGCTCACATCTTCATAATTAACCGTTATGGCTACTGTCATCGAGATAGAAAATCTGACGAAAGATTACGAGCTGGGCTTCTGGCGCAAGCGCCGCGTGCGTGCGCTCGACGGGCTCACGCTGGCGGTCGAGGGCGGCGAAATCTTCGGCTTCCTCGGCGCAAACGGCGCGGGCAAGACGACCACTTTGAAGCTCCTGATGCACCTCATCTATCCGACGACGGGCGGCGCGCGCATCCTCGGGCATGACATCAACGACGTTTCGATGCACGCACGCATCGGCTACCTGCCCGAGAATCCTTACTTCTACGATTACCTGACGGCGCGCGAGCTGTTGAACTACTGTGCGGAGCTTTTCGGCTACGAACGGCGCGAGCGCGGCAGGCGCACGGAGGAGCTACTGGAGCGCGTCCGGCTGGACGAAAAGAGCTGGGACAAGCAGTTGCGCAAATATTCCAAGGGCATGCTGCAACGCGTCGGGCTGGCCCAGGCGCTCGTCAACGACCCGGAGATAGTCTTTCTCGACGAGCCGATGAGCGGTCTGGACCCGATTGGCCGCCGGGAGGTGCGTGACCTGATTGCGGGCCTCAGGGCGCGCGGGACGACCGTTTTCATGTGCTCGCACATTCTCTCCGACATCGAAGTGCTCTGTGACCGTGTGGCAATCCTCAATCGCGGGAGGCTGGCCGAGACGGGCCGCCTCGAAGAGCTGCGCCAGCGCGCGGGCGACGGCCGCCGCATCGAAGTGATGGTCGCGGGCATCAACGCCGACCAGCTCTCGCAACACTCTCCAGAGTTCGCAGCAGCAGCCGAGATTACTTCGACGGCGGGTGGCGCGCGCATCGAAGTTGCCGACGAACGAGAAGTGGACGCGGCGCTCGCGGCCATCAGGCGCGCGGGCGGCAGGCTCGTCTCCGTCCAGCCCGTCCGGCAATCACTCGAAGAGCTATTCGTCCGCGAAATCTCAAGCAAGTGAAGACTGAAAGCGGCAGGGGGGAGAAGTTGACCAGGACCGGGGACGAAAGAGAAAAGGGGAGAGGGAAAGAGGCTGGTATCAGGCATCTCTTAATGCTCGCAGCCCTGCTCCTGTTTCCGCACGCGGGCGTTTATCCTTTCGCGCCTTCACACTCTTTCCGCTTCCCGCTTTTACCGTCCGGCGCTTCCCTCCTCCCGCTCGCCGTCGCAGAGCGCAGCGAGCTTGACAGCCTGATCGCTCAGGTTGAGTCCAGGTATGGACGAATGCGCGGGCTGGCGGCGGACTTCGAGCAGGTTTACCGCGCGCCGGGCCTGCGCGAACGCAGAGAGCACGGGCGGCTGGTCCTGCAACGTCCCCGGCGGATGCGCTGGGAATATGACCCGAAGCCCGGCAAGCTCTTCGTCGTCAACGGGCGTGAGGTCTGGTTCTACGTGCCCGCCGACCGCGAAGCGACGCACGCCGATGCCAGCGCCGTCTCAGATGCGCGCTTCCCCTTTCTCTTTCTCCTCGGACAGACGAACCTGCGGCGCGAGTTCCGCTCGATCACCCTGGTCGAGCGCAACGACGCGCGGGGAGGGACGGGGACGCGCCTGCTCCGCATCGTCCCGCGAAAGGGTGCGGGCCTGCGTGAAATCTTCCTCGAAGTTTATCCTGACGGGCGCATCGTAAGGGTCAGCCTGACGGACGAAGGCGGGGCCGTCTCGGAGGTGTCACTGTCGAACGTGCGCGAGAACTATGTCGCTCCGGCCAGCGCCTTCGACTTTGTCCCGCCACCGGGAGTAACGGTCAGAAGGCAGAAATAAAGAGGCTTCATTCAAACTGCGAAGGGCGCGCACGATGGCAGCTCCCCCGGCCGCGAATGAGCGACCGAGCGCCCTTCGGAATCTCAAGGCATCTGTGCCCGCGCCGCTCGCTTCCGACCTTCGGCCCTCTCGCCTCTCGTCTTCCGGCCGCGAGCCTTTTCGCTTCCTTCTTTTCGCTTCCTGACAGCCTACTTGAATTTGAAGCCGGTCACTTCCATCTTGATATTCGCGCGGACATCAGTTTTGCTGAAACCTGGGATGGTAATCTTGACGCGCGTTGTCTTGCTATTTTCCAATTCCGGCTGGCCCTCGGACGGGATGATGATGACCGTGCGCTCCTTGATCGGTTTGCCTTCGAGGTCAACGACGGTCCCGCGCATCTCCAGCCCGCTGATCGTGCGGTCTGTAAAATTCCTGACGGTCGTCGTCAAATCCATTACGATGTCACCGGCGACGCGGTCAGCCTCAAAGGCATCGGGCTGGTCCAGACGGATCAGGTCGCGGTACTTCTCAAACTCTGGCGAGCCCGCGCGGATTGCTCCTTCGAGATGCTGCTGGACGGGGCCTGTGCTGGCGGGCGTCGCCGGCCGCCTCGTCAGGTAAAGCACCAGCGCGCCGATCAAGAGCAGCGCGATGAGGCCGAAAACCGCGAAGATGATGCGGCGCGTGCGATTCCCTTCGTCCCCTGCATTAATCTTCTGCTCCGTGATTGACATAGCGTGCCTCTCTCTTTCCGCTTCCTTAAATCGGAACGCGCCCCTGCTTCTCAAGACTCCGGCGGCCGGAAGCAGGGCAAAACTTTAGACCTCAAATGTAAAGGAATGTTCCGGCCGAAATTGTACTACAAGAGTTTCAGTTTCCATTAACGAGCGAGCGCGGGCGCAGCTTCCCGGATGCCCCGGCGGGCGCAGGCACGCTCTTTTCGACCAGGGAGCCGGTCCCGGTCCGCTGCCTGATGGTGCGCGGCCAGATGATGCAAAAGCGGCTGCCAGCCTGCGGCTCGCTCTCGACGCTGATCTCGCCTTCGAGCAGCTCGACGATCTTGCGCGTGATGGCCAGGCCGAGTCCCGTCCCGCCGTAAGAGCGCGCGAGGCGGTCGTCAACCTGCCTGAACTCGTCGAAGATGTAGCCGAGCGCATCCGTAGAGATGCCGATGCCCGTGTCGCTGACCTGCAAGTACCAGCGGTCTGTGTTGAGCGGCCCGGCCGTCACCGTGACGTGCCCGGCCGAGGTAAACTTGAGCGCGTTTCCGATTAGATTCGTGAGCACCTGCTGGAGCTTGTGCCTGTCCGTCAACACCTGGCCCAGCTCCGGCGAAATCTCGGCGCGCAGCTCTATCTGCTTGCCCTTCGTCTCGGGCACATAGTCCTGAACAATCTCGTTAACGAGGCTCGTCACATCAACGCTCTCCAGGTGAAGCGCGGCGCGCCCGGCTTCGAGCCTCGAATAATCGAGCAGGTCGTTGACCAGCTCCAGGAGCGAGCGCGCGTTGCGCTCCATCCGCGTCACGGCCTCGCCCTGAAGCGGCGCGAGCGGCGATTGAGGGTCGCGTTCGAGCAGTTGGCAGAGACCGATGATGACGTTCAAAGGGGTCCGCAGCTCGTGCGTGATGTTGGAGACGAAGGCAGACTTCAGGCGGTCGTGCTCGCGCAGCCGGTCGTAGGCGGCGACCAACTCGCCGTGATGATGCACTTCCTCCGTGATGTCTCGAAAGACGGCGACCGCGCCCTCCGGGCTCTCGTTCTCGCCCATCAGAGGGGTGGCGGAGATGGCGACGACGCGCTTCTCTCCGTCGTCGCGGACTATCTTCTGCTGCTCGCCGGAGATGTGCTCGCGCAGTTCGAGCGCGCGCCAGAGCGGGTTCTCTTCGGTCGAGAGCGGGCGGCCGTCCAGGTCTCCGAAGGCGATGTCTGCGATCAGCGCCTGCGCACCGTCCGGGAAATCGCTCGGTTGACGGCCGATGATTCTCGCGCCCGCCGGATTGATCTTGTAGAGCCCCTGCCGGTTGATGATGATAACGCCTTCGTTCATCTGGTTAATGACGCTCTCAAGCTCGGCGGCGCGGGCCTTGCCGGAAGCGAAGGCTGCGGTCGCCAGCTTCTCGGCCCGGACGCGCTTGGTGACTTCCGAGAGAATCAGGATCAGGTCGCCGCGCCCGGCGCTGCGCGCACTGGTCGGCCAGATGGTCACGTCCCAGAAACTAACCCCGCCCGCGTCCTCGCCGTCATCCTTCTTATTGCGCGCGACCAGGTTCAACGGCAGGCCGTAAGTGACGAAGGGCTTGCGCGTCCGGCGCACGTCTTCGACGATGTCGCTCAGGACGGCGAGCCCGGCCGCCGCTTCATAGAGCCCGCGCCCCGTCAGGACACCGACTTCACGCCGGACGAAACCGGCGAAGGTGGAATTGGCTTTGCGAACGATCAAACGCTCGTCCAGGATGACGAGCCCGAGCGGCAGGCCGTCGAGCATCTCTTCGATGAACAGTCCCTGCGTCTGTAACTCGTCGAACTTGCTCTGCAACTGCCCGGCCATGACGTTGAAGTTCTGGGCCAGCGCCCCAACCTCATCGTCCGTTTCGACGGCCACGCGCTCGTGCAGCTGGCCCTCGCCGAGCGTCGAAGCCGTCGCCGCCAGCTCGCGCAAGGGCTTGGTGAAACGCCCGACAGCCCAGACGCCGAGCAGAATCGAAGCCAGCAGCCCCGCCGCCCAGGTCGCCGCGAGCATCAGGATGGAGCGGCCTGCGGTCGTATTCTCCGCCACGGGCACGCCGACGGCGACGCTCCAGCCGGAGCGTTCGACCCGCCTGACGCCCGTCATGCGCGTCACGCCGTCGGTCCACCTGGACCTCTGTGTGTTGGCCGCAGGTCCGGCCGCTTCCGGGACGGGCCCGCCGAGCGAAGGGTTATTGACGGCGTGCCCCGCGGCGTCATAGACGATGATTACTTTTTCCACGCCCGAAGCCGTGTCCTGGTGCAGGCGCGCATAGAGAGAGAGAGCCTCGGCCTGCGGCAGAGCCTCGCCCTGAGTGGCGGCGGCCGGGTGCTGTTCGAGCCAGGCGTTGAGGGCGTTAGCGGCCGTCATCGTCTCGATGCGCGCGATGGTCGCGGCCTGTTCGTTGAGGTCCACGCGATAGCTATTTAACTGGAGCAGGCTGATGCCGAGCAGCGGCAGAGAGAGCACGGCCAGCAGGACCAGGAGCCTGGTTCGCACGCTGCGCAGAAGGGGCATTGTTCTGCTCGGCCTCGTCATGATTGATGTCCTTCCGGGAAATCCGTCCGGCGGCGACGCGGCGGCGGCCAGACGGAAGTGCGCGTTTCGACCGGCGGACGCAGGCTGGCTGCGTAGATAACCAGCAATTGGGCCAGCATCTCATCTACGAAAAGGTCGGCACGCCGCAGCGCGTCGCGCAATTCCCAGAGGTCTCCCTCGGCGGCGCTAATCCCTTCGCGCCATAAAAAATCAGAGAATACCTTACGAAAGATCATCAACTCTCGTGCCACTTCATCGAGCAGCGCGCCCTGGTGAAAGCGGATGTGGGCGTGAAAACGGAGGCGGCGGGTGGCCTCGACGATCTCGCCGTCGGTCGCATTATGCGCGATGATGCGCGAGAGTTCCTCCAGCATGTCGGGCAGGTGGCTGACCAGTTGGCCGTAGGAGAGCATCGCGGCCAGTTCCGTGCGGCGCTCGCCGTAGATTTCGTCCACCCAGGCGCGAATAATCGCGTCCTCGTTTTCTCGAATCAGTTTGGTGAATTGTTGGGGCATCCGGGAGAGTGCGGCCTGCTAAGATTTAGGAAGCAAGCGACTTAAGAGCGCTTCCAACTGGTCGAAGTCGATCGGTTTGGTGACGTAATCGTTACAGCCTGCGGCCAGCGCATCGGCGTGAAAATCGGCCGTGTCGTGGGCCGAAACCGCGACAATCGGGACGTGGCGCAGCCCCTCGTGCTGGCGTATCCGGCGCGTCGCGGCCAGGCCGTCGAGCAGCGGCAGGCTCAAATCCATCAAAATCAGGCTCGGCCGCTCTCGATAAGCCAGTTCGACGGCCTCCTCGCCGTTAATGGCTTCGAGCACCTGGTAGCCGCTCATCTCCAGCAAGCGTCTCATCATAAAACGGTTGTCCTCAAAATCCTCCACGACCATGACGGTCGGCCGCCCGTCCCCGTTGCTCTGATCCATCGCTAGGAATCTCCATTTTCAGACTGCGCGGCCGAATAACAGTTCCGGTCGAGCAGCCACCACTTTAATGCATGACTAGCATACGGTGGGTTTTTTTGTTAAGATGGCGCATCGAAACGCAACACATTGAAACGCATCTTTTGGGTTTAATTCGTACACGCGAACCGACCTCTGCGCCTCTTCGGCCTGTGCGCAGGCGGCCCGCGACTGAAGGCTCGTGAACAATATGAAGCCCTTATTATCGGAGATAGAAGATGCCGGGACGCTCCAGAAGCTGGGGCGCGCCTCCGTCCAGATTATTCACGACCTCAAAAATCAGATAAATGGTCTCAAACTCTATGCCACGTTCCTGCGCAAGCGGATGGAAAAGAGCGAGAGGCCCCCGGACGAGCAGGAAACCATCGCCAAACTGATCGCCGGGCTCGAACGCGCGGCGGCCGATATGGCGACCATCGTGCGCTACGGCCGCCCGATTGAGCTGCGCCCCCAGCCGCACGCCGACCTCGCCAAAATCCTGTCCGGCCTGGAAAACGGGGACGGCCTGCGCATCGAAGCCGGGGACGGTCCCGTCGAAGGCCGGTTCGATGTCGTGGCCATCACCGAAGCCTTCAAAACCGTCACGGCCACGGCGCTCGGCATGCGCCCGGCTGAAGACGATGGCCCGCTCTCGATTTGCCTGCTCCCCTCGGCGGAGGGCGGCCGGAGAGCCGCTGTCGTCGAATGGCGGACGGTGAAATCAAACAACGGGACGGACCCGTTCCGCTCTTTCAGCGGCAGCGACGGGCTGCGGATGTCGCTCGCCGCCAGAATCATAGAGGCGCACGGCGGTGAGGCCCGACAGGAGGCCAACACCCTGCGCGTTCGCCTGCCGCTTGAGCCTGATTAGTCAATCGCGGGCCGTCAAGCGCCAGGATGAAAGGCAAAGCGGCTTTATCCATTGACGACTGATGATTGGCCAGTGAGCATTGAAGATTGACCGGGTTCGATTCCCGACCAACGACAGTTATTCTCAGAGGAGTAAAGGAAACGGTGGAACGTAAAGACGCACGCATTCTGGTAATTGACGATGAACCGATGATGGCCGATTCGCTCAAGCAGAATCTGGTCGAAGAAGGCTACGCGGTGGAGACGGCGGCGACCGGGGCCGAAGCCGTCGAGCTCTTTGACCGCGGCGCTCATCACCTGGCCATCTGTGACCTGGCGCTGCCGGACATGGACGGCCTGGAGGTCCTGCGCCACATGAAGGACGTTCGCCCGGAGATGGAAGTGATCGTCGTCACGGGCTACGGGACGGTGGCGCGCGCCGTGGAAGCGACGAAGGCGGGCGCCTTCTATTTCGTCGAGAAGCCTTTCGACTTCGACCAGATGCTGCCGCTGGTCGAGAGAGCGCTGGAGAGCCGCGAGCTGCGCGCCGAGACCAAGATGATGCGCGACCGCCTCGCCACGCGGGCGGAATACTTCAACATCATCGGCTCGTCCAAGCAGATGCAGATGATTTACGAGACCATCGAATCGGTGGCCAAATCGGACGCCAACGTGCTCATCGTCGGAGAATCCGGCACGGGCAAAGAGCTGATCGCCAACGCCATCCATTACAACTCCCTGCGCTCGAAGAAGCCCTTCATCAAGGTCAACTGCGCGGCGCTGCCCAAGGAGCTGATCGAATCCGAGCTGTTCGGACATACCAAGGGCGCGTTCACGGGCGCTCATGCGGACAAGGAGGGACTGGTCCAGCACGCGGCTGGCGGCTCGCTGATGCTCGACGAAATCGCCGAGATGCCGGTCGAGCTTCAACCGAAGCTCCTGCGCGTGCTGCAAGAGAGAAGCTATCGCAAGATCGGGTCGGAGAAGACCTACGCCGTTGATTTTCGTCTCATCTGCTCGACAAATCGCCTGCCCGCGGACGCCATCCGCGACGGCCTCCTGCGCGACGACCTCTTCTATCGCATCTCGACGATCACGATTCACGTTCCGCCCCTGCGCGAGCGCGCCGAAGACATACAGCTTCTGACCGAGCACTTCTTGAAAATCTACTCGCAGAAGTATGACCGCCCGATTACGGGCGTCTCGCAGGCCGCTTACCAGCGTCTCTTCTCGCACCCCTGGCCGGGCAACGTCCGCGAGTTGCAGAATGTGATAGAGCGCGCAGTGCTCCTGGCCAAGAGCACCAAGATCGAGCCCGTTGACCTGCCCTTCGATAACGGCTCGCTGCCGGAAGGCGCGACGCAGGGCTCCGAGTGGGCCGTGCCGCCCAACATGACGCTCGAAGACATCGAGAAGCTGGTCATCGAAAAGACGCTGCAAAGGACGGGCGGCAACAAACAGGCCGCCGCCAACCTGCTCGGCATCTATCGCCCGCGCCTCTACAGCAAGATCAGGAAGTACCGGATAGATGTCGGCCAGCTCGTCTCGCCCTGAGCGGGCTGACAAAGAGCCAGGCATAATTAAAGGTCGAAAGTAAAAGCCGGGACGGGCGCGAGCCCCCTTTGCTGATGAAGATTATCAGCCTGACTTTTACTTTCGACCTCAGTTTTTACTTCCGAGCCGACTTTTGCCTGGGCCTTTTGCGCGCCGCCATAGTGTTAGTCCAACTGGTAGGTCGCCACGCTCGTCGGCGTCTCGAAACAGCGCACCTTGTAAACCTTCACACGCTCCGTCCCGACGCGCGCACCGACGCGCTCCAGGATATAGCGCGCTAGATTCTCGGCCGAGGGGTTGAGTTCTACGTCGAAGGGCGGCAGCTCGTTGATGTTGCGGTGGTCCAGGTACTGCACGATCTCGTCGGCGGCGTCTTTGAGCTCGCCGAAATCGACGAGCAGCCCGATGTTGTCCAGCTCGCGCCCGCGCGCGTAAATCTCTATCTTGTAGTTGTGCCCGTGCAGGTTCTCGCACTTCCCCTTATAGCCGCGCAGCTGGTGCGCGCTGGAGAAATTGCGCTCGATCATGACTTCAAATTGTCCGGCCATTCTGCTCTTTATCCTCTTGATTCGACCGGCCCTTTGCGAGAGTAAAGGGGGCCGGGCTCGCGTCTGAACATATCACGCCAGCGCCTCGTCTGCCCTGAAGACGCGCGAGACCTCTTCAATCTCCGACGTGATGCGGCAGGGCGGCAGGCTTTCGAGAAAGAGCCGCCCGTAAGCCTTCGTTCGCAGCCTCGGGTCGAGGACGGCGAGCACGCCACGGTCGGTCGCGCTGCGAATCAAACGCCCGAGCCCCTGCTTCAAGCTGATGATGGCCTGCGGCACGCTGTACTCGTAGAAGCTCGACCCGCCCTGCTCGTCAATGTAGCGCTGGCGGGCCGCGACCACAGGGTCGGACGGGACGGCGAACGGCAGCTTGTCAATAATCACGCACGACAACTGCTGGCCGCGCACGTCCACGCCCTGCCAGAAACTGGAGGTCGCAAAGAGCACGGCGTTGGGCGTCTCGCGGAATTTTTCGAGCAGCCCGGCCTTCGACCCGGTGCCCTGCAAGAAGCAGGGATAATCAACCTTCGGCGCGACCCTCTCATAGAGCGCCTTCATCCCGGCGAAGCTCGTCGAAAGCACGAAGGCACGGCCCTCAGTGGCCTGCAACAGCTTGACGACTTCCGCGGCGGCCGCATCCGCAAACTCCGCCGAGCGCGGGTCCGGCATGCGCTTCGGCAGATAGAGCACGGCCTGATGCTCGTAATCGAAGCTCGACGGCGCGATCAAGTCGTCGGCCTCTGCGAGGCCGAGTCGCTCGCGGATGAAGCCGAAGCTGCCCGCGCTGGCCAACGTCGCGGAGGTCAGAACGACCGTCTCGACGCGCTCGAAGAGCTTATCTTGCAGCAGCCCTGAAACGTCAATCGGCGAAGCGCGCAGGAAAGCGCCCCGCCCGCGCCGCTCCAACCAGTAGACGAAATGCTTATCGTCGCCCGCGACGATAAACTGTAGATCGAAACGGAGTTGACGGACGCGCCGGACCAGGTTCTCGCCTTCGAGCGACTGCTCGGAGAGCGCATCGAGCGTCGTTTCCATTCGCTGAAGCGCGCCGTCCAGGCTAAGGTAAGCCTCGCCGACGGGCGTGGCGACAATCTCTCCGTCGGTCCGCTTGCGCGCAAACGTGCCGGGCACGAGCGGCGACCTTCCCTCTTCGCCGCGCCCCTCGCGGAAACCCATCCAGAAGGCGTCGGCAAAGCGCGTCACGCGCCCGGCGATGCGCGTCAACTCCTTATTGGCATCAACATTCGTGATCGGCAGCAGCGAGAGGTCGCGCACGATATCTTCTATCTGGTAGCTCGACGCCTGCGCCCCGAAATATTCCGCCGCCACGTCTTCGATCAGGTGCGCTTCGTCGAAGATGACGGCCGAGTAATCGGGCAGCACCTGCCCGTACTCGCTATTGCGCAGGGCCAGGTCCGCGAAGAAGAGATGATGATTGACGATCACGATGTCGGCGTCCGACGCGCGCTGTCGCATCCGCGTGATGAAGCAAGCGTCGTAGTCAGGGCATTTCTGCCCCGTGCAGATTTCCGAGCGCGCGTCCAACTGCCGCCAGAAGGAGAGGTATTCGGGAAGCTGCGTCAGCTCCGCGCGGTCGCCCGTCTGCGAGTCCCTGGACCAGCGGCGCACCTCGTCAAAGTAATCAAGCTCGTCGAGGCCTTCGAGGATGGGCGAATTTTCGGCGCGCTTGATGCGTTGCAGGCAGGCGTAATTCGAGCGTCCCTTCATGTAGGCGGCTGAGAATTTCCCGCGCGGCAGCACCTTCTGGAGAAACGGCACGTCCTTCTCCATCAACTGTTCTTGCAGGTTCTTCGTCCCCGTCGAGATGATGACGCGCCCGCCCCTGGCCGTCGCCGCCGCGATTGCCGGGACGAGATAGGCGAGCGTCTTGCCGGTCCCCGTCCCGGCCTCGACGATCAGGTGGCGCTTCTCCTCGAAGGCGCGCAGCACGGCCTCGGCCATCTGAATCTGGCCGGGACGATACTCGTAATCTGGATGCGCGCGCGAGATCAACCCGTCGCGCCCGAAAATCTCTTCCATGCTAAGAGGCTTTCAATAATTCGCGGTGTGCTTTGCTCGGCACTTCCAACAAAATGAAACGGTCTGCCGGATACAAGTAATCCTCACCCGTTTCGTCAATAATCCTCAGATAATTATCTTCACCCGCCCTCTCGTCGGGCAGAACCTGATAGACCTTTCTTAATTGGAGCGACCTTGAGTCATCCGAATAAACACAGATGGCAAACAATTCCTTCGACCGCGCTGACCTCTGGCCTTGTTTTTCCGTCCGCGCTTTTCTGATGGGGTAATCAAACGTGCGTGCAGGTTTCATCTCTCCGCGCAGTATCGCCCCGCCTTGACGGACACTCCCCAGCAATTGCTCAAACGCAGCTTCTTTCATTTGAACTCGTCCTCGACAATTTTCCTCAACGCTCTGCTCTGTTGTGAC
>DASVWH010000225.1:0-5795 GCA_036389715.1 Pyrinomonadaceae bacterium
TCCGGCTGAAGACCGACGTGAGGTTGCTCTGGAGCGTCCACGCGCGGCGCGAGTACCTGCGCGCCACGCTCGGCGCGTTCGTGCCGCCGACGGCGTCCTGCGGGTTGTCGTCGAAGAAGCGGTCGACGTTCACGCGCGCCATCAAAGACTGGCTCGCAGTGAACCTGTGGTCGAGCCGCCCGTCGAAGAGGAACTGACGGTAGTGGCCCGTGTAGTCGAGGCGGCCGTCCGCGGGCAGGAGGAAGGCGGGCAGCGTGGTCGAAAGAAACGTCGTGCGGTTCTGCCGCGTGTAGTCGGCCGCGGCGAAGAAGAAGGTCTTGTCTTTCACGACCGGCCCGCCGACCGAGCCCGAGACCTGCTGGAGCGCGTCGGGGATGTCTACAGGGTTGATGGCCTGGAGCGTCGCGGGCGTGACGCAGCCCGGCACGGACGGCGGGCAGAAACCTCTGGTCGAGAACGTCTTCGCCTGCCAGCCGCCCGGACGAACCATGAACAGTGCTTCGCCGTGCAGGTCATTCGTGCCGGACTTGGTGACGATGTTCAGGGCCGGGCCGGAGGTCCAGCCGAATTCGGAAGAGAACGCGTTCGAGAGCACGTTCACTTCCTGAATCGCGCCGAGCGGCACGGTGGCGATCATCGTCTGGCGGCCCCATCCCTCATCGTTATTCGCGCCGTCGAGCGTGACGGTGGTCTGACGGCGTCCGCCGACCCCTGTGACGAAGTACGTCTGGTTGACGAAGAGATCGCCCGTGCCCTTCGCCTGCCGGAACGCTGAATTGAGGAGCGGCAGCGTCGTGACCTTGCGGCCGAGGATGGGCGTCTCGTCAATTTGCGGGCTGTCGAGTCGGCGGCCGATCTGCGGGTCGGAGCGCACGCCTTCGGTCGTGCCATAGACGGTTACCTCGGCCTTCTCGGAGCCGACCAGGAGCTTGACCTTGAGAGTCGCGGTTTCACCCGAGCGCAGCGTGATGCCCTTAAGCTCTTCGTCGCCGAATCCTTGCCTGGAGACGACGACCGTGTAGGTCCCGGTCAGCGAGAGGCCCGGAATGGTGGCGCTGCCCTCGCTGCCCGAAACGGCCTCGCGCACGTCGCCGGTCGCGTTGTTCGAGACAGAGACCCTGGCATCCTTAATTACTGCGCCGGTCTGATCGGTCACGATGACCATCATCGTCGCCGTGTTGGGGGACTGCGCGGCGACCGGCACGGCCATGAAGGCAAGAAGGAGCGCAAGCAAAAGCAGGTGCAAGCTATTCTTGGCGGTCATTTTAAACACCTCGTCGTTTTCGGGGGAGGTTATTTTTGAAGGGGTAGTCCCAACTGTTGCGGCCCGGAGGCCCTCCTGGCCCGGATTAGCGTGATAGATGATGGCTTCGGGCCTTCCGAAATGGCAGATTGTACAAGCGTGCGAGAACTACTACCAGCGCTCGTAATACAAACGGCAAATCCGCTCCCGGCGTCAGCCAGAAAGCCCCTGCGCGGCGAGCAAACAGACCGGCTATTGACGCGGCGGCCCGATGCGTTGGATACTTTGCGTCGTGAAAAGCCCCAGATTCATGCTCCCCAGTTTTAAGAGGGTCCGCGAGGCTGTGACCGCGGAGCTTGGCGAGCTGGAGCGCGAGGTGATGAGGCTGGCCTGGCGCGGCGGCGAGGTCAGCGTCCGCGAAGTTCACCTCTCACTCGACGAAGGCAAGGCTTACACGACCGTCATGACGACCCTCGACCGGCTCTTCAGGAAGGGGCTGCTGACGCGGCGTAAGAGCGGCCGCGCCTACTTATATTCGCCCCGCATGACGCGCGAGGAGTTCGAGCGCGGGTTTGCGGCGGACATCCTGGACGGGCTCTTGAGCCGCGACGTTGGGGGCGATGAAGCGCTGCTGTGCTGCATCGTTGATGCGGTCAGCGACCGTGACCGGGAGCTGCTGGACGAGCTTGACCGCCTCGTGCGGCAGAAGAAGCAGGAGCTGGAGCAGGAGGAGTCAAAGTGATGTACTACACGCTCATCGGCTGCCTGGCCCTTGCAGCATTCCTCTCGCTCAACGTCCTCGGCACGCTGGCGGTCACAGGTTCGTGGGTCTGTCTTCGCCGCCACCTTTCCGGGACAAGGGCGCAGACGCGTGCGGGGATTCTCTTCGGGCTGCGCGTCCTCCCGCCGGTCTTCGCCCTGACCTTCGTCGTCGCACTCTTAATCCCGGCCTACCTTCTCTACGAGCCGCACCCCGCGGCCGAATCGGTCGGGCTCCCGCTGCTCGCACTCGCAGCCCTCTCGCTGTCGGGCATCGCGCTGGCGGCCTATCGAGCGATCAACTCCTGGCTGGCGACGAAGGGGATGATTGCCGCCTGGCTGCGGCGCGCAGAGCCTATCCGTGCCGGGGGCGTCGAGATACCCGCCTACCGGCTCAGCATTATGACTCCGGTGCTGGCCGTCGTCGGGATGCTGCGCCCGCGGCTCTTCGTCGCGTCGCAGGTCCTGGATTCACTCAGCCCGCGGGAGGCGGCCGTCGCGCTGGCGCACGAACGCGGACACCTGCTGGCGCGAGACACGCTCAAGCGCGCGGTGATGAATTTCTGCCGTCACCTGCTGCTCTCGACCGGGATAGGCCAGAGGCTCGACAGGGAGTGGGCGAAGGAGGCCGAGAGGGCTGCCGATGAGTACGCGGCGCGAGCCGGTGCGGCGTGTGCGCTCGATCTCGCCGCTGCGCTCATCAAGATCGCGCGGCTGATGCCGGAGGAGTCGAGCAGCGTCATGCCGGCCGGGGCGTTCCTGCTCGAAGGCGCTGACGAAGGCGTCGCGGGCAGGGTCCGTCGGCTCACCGAAATGGCCTCGGCCCGGACAGTGAATGCAGGACTGGAATCCCTGCTCTCGAAAACCTTGGCGCTGGCAGCAGTCCTTTCATTCGTTCTCATGCTCGCGCTGGCTGCCGACCGGCAGGCATTGGAGGCGCTCTACACTTTCAACGAGTGGGCCATGAAACTCCTCACCTGAGAAAAGATGACGGGAAAGCCCGTCCCTCCCGGCTGTAAATCTTCACTTCTTAAAGCTCGGACATTCGATCACACGAAATTCCTGACATTCTCTCCATAGGTTCTTGTCATACTTGGCTTAATTGGAGACAGCCCGTTAGCGTAGCCGGTGAGCTGGTGTCTGCCAGTCCCCGGCGGGCCTGCTATCTTTGGGCGGGGCCGTAAAGAAGGCTTTAGACGTTCAAACAAGAGAGGGAATCAGTTCTATGCTTGCAATGAATTTCCGTGGGCCTCTGCGGGTCCGCATTGATGAGAAACCCATGCCGGAGATACTGCATCCGCAGGATGCCGTTGTCCGGGTCACGCGGTCTTGTATCTGCGGGTCCGACCTGCATTTATATAACGGGTCCGTGCCCGATACGCGGGTCGGGATGACCTTTGGCCACGAGGTGACGGGCGTGGTGGAAGAGGTCGGCCAGGGAGTCGAGAAACTGAAAATCGGCGATCACGTCCTGGTCCCTTTCAATATCGCCTGTGGCAAGTGTGTTTTCTGCCAGCAGGAGCTGTACGGGAATTGCCATGAATCCAATCCCGAAGCCACTGCGGTCGGCGGCATTTTCGGCTATTCGCACACGGCGGGCGGCTATGACGGAGGGCAGGCGGAATATGTCCGCGTCCCTTATGCCGATGTCAGCCCGACGGTCATTCCGAAGGGCATGGACCTGGACGATGCTGTGATGCTGACGGACGTGGTCCCGACCGGATACCAGGCCGCCGAGATGGGCGGGATTCAACCCGGCGACACCGTAGTGGTCTTCGGAGCCGGTCCGGTGGGCATCATGGCGGCCAGATGCGCCTGGCTCTTCGGGGCGGGGCGGGTCATCATCATTGACCATGTGGAATACCGTCTCGAATTCGCGAGGAACTACGCTCCGTGCGAGGCTTATAACTTCAGGTCACTGGAAGACCCTGTGCTCTTCCTCAAGCGGACGACAGACTGGATGGGGGCCGACGTGTGCATAGATGCCGTCGGAGCCGAAGCCGCTGGCAACGCCATGCAGACGCTCCTCGGCCGGAAATTGCTGATGCAGGGCGGGTCTGCCACGGCGCTGCACTGGGCCATCAACTCCGTCAAGAAGGGCGGGATTGTCTCCATCGTCGGCGTCTACGGCCCGATTGACACCCTCGTCCCGATTGGGAATGTGGTCAATAAAGGCTTAACCATCCGCGGGAACCAGGCATCGGTCAAACGGCTGCTGCCGCGCCTGATCGAGCACGTGCAGAATGGCATCCTCGATCCGAAAGCGCTGATTACACACCACATCCCTCTGGAGGAGGTGTCGGACGCGTACCGGATTTTTTCAGCCAAGCTCGATAACTGCATCAAGCCCGTGCTGATTCCACCTTCAGCCAGAATCTAGAGAGGAAACGTCATGGAAAATATGGAAAAGAGACCGATAGACCCCTCGCAGGTCAAGGGTTGGGGCGTGGACGCCGATCAGGAAAACGACCCGACCTACCCGATGAAGAAGCGCAATGACGGGGAACAGGCGGGCTACAGTTGGGAGCGTCCGCCCCAGCAGCCGGTCAACGTCGAGGTCCTGCATTCCAACGAGCGGCCAAATGTCACAGCTGCCTTCGGCACTTCGACGCCGCCCGCCGGACTGAGCGGCATCATCCGCCGCTTCGCCTTCAGATATAGCGAATCCAGCTATGGACATTGGCTGCCGCTGATGCTGGCCGACCGTGTAGGCGTCGTCGAAGGTGTCCTGGACGATCTCAAGCGCGGCCACGTCCCTAATATCTTCGGAGAGCGGGGCTGGAAGGCGGAGTGGAAATACAACAGAAAAAGTCTGGTGACACGTGTTGCCGTCGGAGCGGTCATCGCTTCCGCTGCCGTCGTCTACCTGCGTAGCAGAAAGGATGATTCACAGGCGGAAGACTGAGACCCCCTTCTCCCTGACGCCCCGTCGCCTGAGCTTAGGCAACATACACGGCGCAGGATAACAGCCTTAACAACCAACCCAGTGCTGCACCTGCCCTGGGGCGCATATTCGCATTCCCGTGCGTAAACCCACGAGGGACCCGGGCAGGTCAGCACCGGCCTAGACCGTCTTTATTGAGCCCTCTTCATTATGACTGTCTGAATATCACCTGAAGAGCGCATCGCTCTGCGGCGGCGTCAGTGCGGCCGCCATTAAGCCGCAAGATCGGGATGGTTATGCGCGCGAACGCCTGCACATCAAAGACCGGCAGAGCTTGTAAGCGAAATCGTGTGAGTGCTGCCTCACCGGCAACAGAGAGTTCGATAGTTTGATAGACTACCGGCCGTTTGCCTCTTCAACGAGCCCCTTTGACCTTCGCCCCGGCCACGGTTGCAAGCGTCCGATTATAAACCTTTTGTTAACCGACAACGAAAATTGAAGTGTAAAATCAAAACGAATCAGAACAACCTTGACTGTTCCACCTCAAAGTCCTCTCTCATGCCCGCCCTTTCAAAATCACAGCCCCTGCCACATCTCGTGATCTCACCGCGCATCTAAACCCCTCATGCCTGATTGTAATGATCTATGGTTAGCGGTAATTTACGTCTCCAGCTATAATTAGATCGAAAAGTGCGGTATTAGACGGCTCTCGAAGTACTTAGACCACACTCAGCCTAAATGACTTAGGCCGAATGGTTCAATCTAATTAGCGTTAGACACGCTTCGCATAGACAAGACAGCTCAGGCTTGAATGATGAAGCTCGGAAAAACGGTGCGGTGTTGAATGATATACTCAATCTGCGGTCTAACAACTCATTCAACGCGAGCGGAAATAGCGCGGCTTTCATT
>DASVWH010000226.1:0-13612 GCA_036389715.1 Pyrinomonadaceae bacterium
CCGTGTCGAGATGTGAGCGTTGCGCGTGCTTCAAATCGGCCATCGCCACCATCATCAGCAGGACCGTTACGCCGAGCGTCGCCAGGACGTAGAGCCAGTCGGCCTTCTCCTTGACCAGGAGGACGATAATCACGATTGCCGCCACGGCAACCCATAAAAGCGTCACGCCGAGCCTGCTTCTCTTCTTCTTGCGCCCGCGCGCGCCTGCCATTCTTTGACTCATTTGATTCTCCCCGGAATTATTCCGGCCGCTGAATTTACCGGGTAATTTATCACAAGGCACGGCGCGAGGGCGAAGCGAGCCGCGCCTTCTATGAGCAGATAAAGCAATCTACGGGCACAAAAAGCAAGAGGTTGGCCGCGAGCCAACCTCTCACCAACGCCTCTTGCCAACCTCTGGCAGAACGCTTCCCGGCGCTCCGGCTAGTAGATAACCTTGTACTGAATGGCCTGAATCGGGAGCCCCGAAACGCCGCCGAGCAGCCCCTTGGCAAGTCCGGTCAGCAGTCTGCCGGGACTCCAATCCGAGGCCTTCGGGACCTCGATCACGTCATAGGGCTGAAGGACGATGTCCTCTTTCTGCTTCTTCTTAATCGCTCCCAGGTCGGCGCGGATAATCTCCTGCTCGTTGGAATCGGGCCGCGTCCTGTAGATACGCACGTCGTTGGTCTTGGCATCTCCCGTGACGCCGCCGACCATCGCCAGAACTTTGGTCAGGGTCATGCCGTTGCGCAGAAAGAGCGGCTGCGGCGACGGCACGCTGCCCGTGATGTAGATCGGTTTGGCCTCCATCACGTTGACTACGTCGCCGGGACGAATGACCGGATTCGCCTCCGGCTTGCCCGCCACCAGGTCGGAAATCTTATAAATCTTGAGAGTGTTGGCCGCGAGCCCGCTGTCGGTCGTCAGCGGCTCGACCACTTCGCCCGGCTCGGGACACATGACGGGCTCCGTGTGCAGCACCTGAATGTCGCCGTTGGCGCGTTCGGTATAGCCGCCCGAGACGGCAATCACTTCGTTGAGCCGGACGCGGCGCTGCATCTGAACGCGCGCCGGGGTCGGAACTGCGCCGAGCACGATGGCGGGCGGACGGCTGTTGCGTCCCGTCGTCCGAACGCTGACCTGCGGGCTCCTGAGCAGTTTGGAATAGGCCAGCTTAACGTCCGCCTGCACTTCCTTTTCCGTGCGGCACTGCGCGCGAATCGGCGTCTCGATGAAGGGCAGCGAAGAGATGTTGCCGTCGCCGTCAACTTCCCCGGTCCAGTTCATGTCGGACTGGCCGAAGACCCTGATGTCAACGGTGTCGCCGGGGCCGAGCAGGTACTTTCTGATTCCCTGGCTGTCAACGGAGGAAGCCGTCAGGACGGCAGCACCACCCTGCGAGCCGCCCTGGCCCGCACCGGATGAGCCCTGCTCCTGTGCGCTCGACAGAAGCGGCGCGGCGAAGCAGACCAGAGCGAGTAAAAGGACTAAGATTCTGAACTTCATAATTGTTTCCTCCGAAGACCGTTTGCCGGTCGTATCGTCAAAGCGAGCGGAACACGGGCGTAAAGAGTCTTGATGCAGTTCGAGGCCGAAAGGCTGCTCGCCGTGAGGCTCGCGGCGTCGGACCGCCCGGCCTTTTCAGACCCGCGTTTACGCTTCTTTGCTCTCCTTGGGCGTTCCCGAAACCTGCGGCCGCTTTTTCTTGCTGTGCTTGGGCACTGTGCCGGGCAGGGCGAATCCCCTGAAAAGCAGGTTGCAATGATCGCATAAAAGGTTGTAGAAGCCAAACATACGCAGCACCAGCGGCGTCGGCTTGTAGCCGCGACGGATGCGCGAGCTGTTACATTTCGGACAACGTGGACCAATCATTTCTCGCTTCCCCCGGTCTCGGAATGTTGGCTGGACGGCGCGGGAGCAGGATCAATCGTCAGCTTGCGAGTCTTAAGACGGGCGCGCAGCATCTCTATCTCGCGCCCGATGCGCTCGGCCAGCTCGGCGCGGCGCTCTTCGCTGAGACTCTCGCGCGAGAGGTAAAAGAGCGCGTCGCGGTAACGATCAATGGCCCGCGTGTAGTGGCCCTTGAAGGCCGCGCGCTCGGCCAGCTCGACCCAGTGCGCGACCTTTGCCGAAGCGATGAACTCGCGCACAGCCCCGCCGGATTCGTGCAGCTCCTCTTCTTCCGGATACACCTTGAGCGCCGAATCTATCACGTCGAGCGCGCGCATCGCCGTCTCTATCTTATCCGAGAGACGCGCGCGCCGCTGCGCTTCATGCGTCAGCGTGCGCGCGGCCCCGCTGGCCCAGTGCAGGAGGTGATGCCTTTGCAGCGCCCGGACGCGCTCCTGCCCGGCCCGCACGGCCGCGCGGTTTCCGTTGGCCACCTTCGCCGAGCGCAGAGCCTCGTCCGTGCTCTCCAGGTATTCCCTGCACGAGAGATAGGCTTCGAGATGCGCTTCGGGCAGGGCTTCGGGCCTGTCGGCCTCGGCAGACTGCTTCTGGAGCAGGCGAAACGCGGTCGAGTAAGTGTCCGATGATCTGCTCACGGTGCGAGCGCCGCCGGACTCGCCGGACAGGTGCTGATCGCGCCGGTCGCGTTCGAGCAGGTAACGCGTCCAGGCGCGGCGCATGACCACTTCGCGCGCCGCGATGGCGACCAGCATGACGACGCTGCCCGCGAGTCCGGCCGGAATCCAGGGCGCTTCGTCGCCCCCGCTGTGAAGCATCCACCAGAGCAGGAAAAAGAGGGCCGCCGCGGTCGCCCCCGCCGCCGCCAGGTAGCCCGAAGTCGAGCGCAGACGCGGGCGCGCCGCCTGTCCGCGCGCAGCCCCGCCCGTCGTTCGCGACGACCGTGATCTACTGGCAAAAGCGTGGTTAGCCGAGTTGCTGCGCAAGCCTGTTTTCTCCGGAACAAAGGCAGAGGCCCGTTTTCCCGCGTGCGCCGCGCCGTCGCTGGAAGAACTTCGCGGCCCCGGCGGTCTGACCCGCAGCCTGCGAACGGCGCACCAGGAAGACAGAGCATAATAGTCTGATTTTTAGCCTTCATCTGTCAACATTACTCTGCCGCCGGTGATGCGCCGCCTGCCGCGCAGGGCTTGCGGCATGTAGTAGCATAGGGGCGTTCATCAGACTTAAAGACGGGCGGAGAGTTCCGCGCGGGTGCGGGGCCCGGAAAAACGGAAGGAGCAAGGATGGAGAAAGAATTGACCGGGAAGGTGGCTATTGTGACGGGCGCAACGTCGGGCATCGGGCACGCCGCGGCCCTGCGGCTCGCAGAGGCCGGAGCGCGCGTTGCCGCCGTCGGACGTAACGCGCAGGCGCTGCGCGAAGTCGCGGAGGAGATTCAGGGCAAGGGCGGCGCTCTGCCGCTCGTCATCCGTGCGGACGTGACGGCCGAGGCGGACGCTGCGCGCATCGTCGCCGAAACGGTCGAGCAATCGGGCGGGCTCGACGTGCTGGTCAACGCGGCGGGGCACATCGCCAATGGCACGATTGAGAGCACGCCGCTCTCGGCCTGGGACGCGATGCTCGATGTGAATCTGCGCGCCGTCTTTAACCTGATGCAGGCGGCCGTGCCGCACCTAATAGCGCGGCGCGGCAACATCGTCAACGTTTCGAGCGTCACGGGCCTGCGCGCTTTCCCGGGCGTGCTGGCCTACTGCGTCTCGAAGGCAGGGCTGGACCAGCTGACGCGCTGCGCCGCCCTTGAGCTGGCCGCGAAGGGCGTGCGGGTCAACGCCGTCAATCCGGGCGTCGTCGTGACAGAGATACACAAGCGCGGCGGGATGAGCGAGGAAGCCTACGCGGCATTCCTCGAACATTCAAAGCAGACGCATCCCATCGGGCGCGTCGGCGAGGCGCGCGAAGTGGCGGAATTGATTCTCTACCTGGCTTCGGAGCGGGCCGGGTGGATCACGGGCGCGACCTATTCGATTGACGGCGGGCGGGCACAGACCTGCGCGCGCTGAAGAAACCGCGAGCCGCGTTCAATCACCTGACCCGTGACGACGCGGCCAGCTGCCGCTGCGTGCGTGACAGGTCGTCGAACCGGGCTAGAAGTGCGAGCGCGAATGTGGCTATACTTGGCCGCGTCTTAGCGAGCGCAGCGGAGTTGGCGCAAAAACGACGTAGCGTTCGCGTCCCGAGACAACCGAAAGAGGCCGAGGCCGAGAGGCCGCGGAGGTCGCGCGCAGAGTTTAAGGAGTTCAATCGAGATGAATAAGTGCCAGAGCTGCGGCGTCCTGGTTCCTGCGGAGAAGGCTTTCTGTCCGAATTGCAGTGAACCGATGACGCAGGAGGAGAGACCCAACCGCGCGCATTCGTTTAGCAGCGACATGATGGCGACGCTCAGCGGCGACGTGCCGCTGCCTTCAACGCCGCCGCCCTTGAGGCAACCGCTGCAACCGCCGCCGCCCGTCGCGGCAAACGATCAAGCAAGGACGCCTCCTGAGTCGAGACACGCGCCTTCGGTGACGGGCTACGCGCTGCCGGAGCTTGCGCCCGAGACGGCCCGCACCCCGCCGCCGGGCAGTAGTTATAAACGGCTGCTGGCGCTCGTCGGCGCTGCGCTGGCCCTCCTGGCGCTGTTCTTCGTCCTGCTCCTGGCGACCGGCAGACTCTGAGCCGTGCTTTGACTCAAGCCGCCCAGGTAGGTTAAACAATACGGCGAAATCCGTGCCGAGCGCCGCCCCATGTGTGACGGTGCTGATGAGATAAAGTATTTCGACGGCGTGCGAGCGGGAGCAACATCCTCTATTCATCGAAGAGCCTGGGCGACCGGCACAGGCGGCGGCTCTGAAATCTTAACAACTCATCAGGGGAAATATTAGCGGCTCGGGAAGACCAGGCGGGCCGCTGCGGCAAACGCGGGGCGCACGCTTCGGGGCCGCCCGTGCCGCGCCGTAATCAAAGCATGTTTGACGGAAATCGTATGATGAATCACGGCGGCGCGTATCCCCCGCAGGCTTATGCGCCGAGACCTACGGGCAATACGCGCGCGATGAAATGGGTGCTGGCGGTCGTCTGCATCTTCTTCGGACTAATCGCGGGGCTGCTGACGCTCTACGTGATAGGTTACGCGACCGGCCCGGCCGCCCTGCTGATCGGCATCATCTTCGCCATGCTGCCCGTCCCCGTCTACGTGCTCCTGATTCTCTGGATTGACCGCTACGAGTCCGAGCCGTTATGGATGCTGGCGATGGCTTTTTTCTGGGGAGCGACCTTCGCGGCCTTCATCGCGCTGGTCATCAACACGATTGGCGCGCGCCTCATCGTCGAAGCCTACGGGATGTACACGGCGCGCATTTACGCGATGGTCATCTCGGCCCCGGTCGTCGAAGAACTCTCGAAGGGGCTCGTCCTCTTCATGCTCTTCTTCTGGAAGAGGGATGAATTCGACGGCGTCGTGGACGGCATCGTCTATGCCGGGATGGTCGGCCTGGGCTTCGCCATGACGGAGAATTTCAAGTATTACGGCGAGGCCGCCGCGATGGGCGGCAACCGCCTGACCGGCCTCTTTATTCTGCGCGGCGCAATCTCGCCCTTCGCTCACCCGCTCTTTACGAGCATGACGGGCATCGGGCTCGGATTGGCCCGCCAGTCCGGCAATCGAGCGGCCAAGGTCTTGATGCCGCTGCTCGGCCTGCTGCTGGCGATGTTGATTCACGCCTCCTGGAATCTCTCGGCCATTTACGGACCGGCCGGATTCTTCCTCGTCTACGCGCTGGTGATGGTTCCGATCTTCACGGGCGCAATCGTCTCGATTGTTTTCGCGCTGCGCCGCGAGGGGCGCATCGTCCGCGAGCACCTCTGGTACGACTTCCAGCGCGGGCTCTTTACGCCCGAGGAGTATAATCGGCTGTGCAGCGTGCGCGGGCGGATGGGCGCGTCCTACAGGGCCTTGAAGTGGGGCGGCTACGGGATGTGGCGCACGCGGATGAGATTCAACCAGGCGGCCAGCGAGCTGGCCTTTCACCGGAGCCGGATTCAACGTGGTATGCTGACCGACCAACAGGTGGCTTACGAACGCGAGATGGCTTACCTGCGCCATCTCTATGAGCTGCGGATGCGGCTCGGACCTTACTGAATAAACGAATCACCCTCGCATGCCTTCAATCGTTTGGCTTATACTGAAGCCGCTCTTGCCAGAGTAGAGGATCGAACCGCACCGACACGTGAAGATTCAACTTTTGCCCAGCACCTTCGACGAACAGGGCTGCGTTACCCCGGAGCAGCGCTTGACCTGTTTTCTGATTGACGACCTCGTGAGCGTTGATGCCGGGAGCCTCGCCATCGCCGTCACGGACGCACAGCGCAATACCGTCCGCGACATCATCATCACGCACCCACACATGGACCACATCGCGACGCTGCCGATCTTCATAGACGACCTGTTCGGCTTTCTCGCAGAGCCCATCCGCGTCCATGCGACGCAGGAGGTCATCGAAGCGCTCGAACGCGATGTCTTTAACTGGACGGTCTACCCGCGCTTCTCCGAGTTGAAGAACGATAAGGGGCCCGTCATGCAGTACGTCCCGTTTCGCACGGGCGAGGAGTTTGAGGTCGCGCACCTGCGCGTGACGGCCGTTGACGTGAATCACATCGTCCCGACCGTCGGGATGATCGTCACGGACGGCCAGCGCACGCTCGCGCTCAGCTCCGACACGGCCGAGACGGAGGATTTCTGGAAACTCGTCAACGCCACGCCGCACATTGACGCTCTCTTGATCGAAGCCTCTTTTCCGAATTCGATGGCGAAGCTGGCGGAGGTCTCCAGGCACTTCACGCCGGAATCGCTGAGCCGCGAGCTGCGCAAGCTCGAACACAGCGGGATAGATATTCTCACCGTTCATCTCAAGCCCGCCTATCGTGAGACGCTCGTCGCGGAACTCAACGCGCTCGATATCCCGCGGCTCAGAATCATGGAGCCCGGGCGCATCTACGAATGGTGAGAGCAGAGCGGGAGAGAACGCGAAAGTATTAAAGAGGAAGCGGAGTATCGAAGGGCAGAAAAATCTTTAAGGCAGTAAGAAAATCTTTAAGGCCGCTTCCCGGCAAGTGGAAGCGGCCTTAAAGATTTTCCGATGCGCCAGCCGCGCTGCGCCGCCGACCGGACCGCCGTCTGTCGAACCAGAGCGCGGCCCGGAGCGCTTGCCGCCTAGCAGAGCGGGTCAAGCTTTTCGCTGATGGTCGGCAGGCCGCTGAGAGCCTTATCGGCGTTCATCTGCGTGAAATGAGCCCACTCTTCGGGAACTTTATCTTCGGGGAAAATCGCTTCGACGGGGCATTCCGGCACGCAGGCATCGCAATCAATGCAGGTCTCCGGGTTGATTACCAGCATATCGTCGTCAAGGTGAAAAGCCTCTACGGGGCAAACCAGTGCGCAGTCTGTGTAACGGCAGTTTACGCAAGGCTCCGCGACAACATAGGTCATTTGGAAGTTACCTCCTCCGGCAGTCTTTTTATGTAGTAGTGGAACGGCAGTGGCGCAGGCTCCTGGCTCCCACCTCGCTCTTAGACCGGCGGCCACCTTGAATATTTAAGACGCGCCTATATTAAGCATGAATAAGTCTCGGAGTCTAGAGCCTGAAGTCCCGAGGATGTAGTCGGAAGGCTATTGCCGGTGGCCGCGCCGCGAACCCTTTCTATCTGTTCCCGGCGTTCGGACTCCGGCCTTCTTTACGGTTTGCCCCACGCTGGCCGCGGAGCATCGCCCGTGAAGTCGTAGAAGCCGAGGTCGGCCGGTTTGAGCATCTTGGTGAGCAGGATGATCTGGCCCGTGTGCATCGAGAAGTGTTCGACGACGTGAAAGACGGCTTCGAGCACCGTCACGCGGCTGCCCTGAATCAGGCGCGGCTCCAGCAGGCGCGCCGGGTCCAGGGCGGCAAGCACGGCGTCAACCTCGGCGAGCGTGCGTGAGAGATGCGCCAGCAGTTCCGCGCGCGGCAGGGCGTTGCTCGCGGCAAACTCCTGCGGGCGTTCGCGCCGGTCGGCCTCCCCGCCGATGCCGCTGACGATCCACTGCCGGACGTTGCCCGTCAGGTGCAGGAGCAGGTTGCCGATGCTGTTCGATTCGGGATTGGCGCGCCACCAGACATCCTCGTCGCTCAACCTTTCGAGGCAGCGCCCGATCTTCGGCAGGTAGTCGTCGCTCAAGAGCGAGCGCGCTTGGAGAATGAAGGCTTGGGCTGCGTCGGTCATGGAATCGAGTTTGCCGGGCTGTGCTGTTCCTGCGGCCTCCGGTTTGCGCCGCCCGCCGTGGGCGGACTTTGGCGGCGCGGGCCGTTTTTCGCAGGAAAGGGACGACCTTCGGAAGATCGCCCCTTACGGAAATTTCAACTGTTCGTTTTCGTCGGCGGCTGGCCGAAATGGTGCGGCCCTGCCGCCACGCTCAAAGCCGGGGCCTTAGGCCTCGTTCGGCTGTGTCGGCTCGGGAAAGAGGCTCTGGATGGCACGCGTCGCGCGCGTCGTCTCCATCCGGCGCTTCTGCTGAAACTCGCTGACCCAGGTGCTGACGGTGTTGACCATCTCGCGCGCGGTTTCCTGTGCGGTTTCCCTGGCTGATTTCGGCTTTTCGGCCGGTTGCTGCGGACGATTTCGCTCGTCGCGCTTGATTATCTTGATAGGGGTTTTCGTAGGCATGATTGCTTTAACCTTCTTGTCTTTCTGATTCCTTCTTGTTTCTCTTCTTTAACGAATCTCTGTGCGTGCCGGTTCAATTTATATCCTATTGAACGCCCGGCGCTGGCCTGTCTTGCAAACCTGAGGCCACAATCTTTTGCGCCCGCGCTGAAACTGGAGACTCGCTGGTAACGGCTACTTATTTAGACGCCTGGCGGCGAACCCTGGCCTGAACTTTTATCCACTGCGCGACGGGCCTCCGATTAAGCCTTAAAACGACGGCCTCTGTCGGGTGGAGACTTCCGCTCGATCTTCACTGTCAGGAGTTCGCTTACTTCAATATACGAAGGGTCTGCGGACGCTGGATGTGTGCAATCGTGAATAGGCTGTGGCCTTATTGCGTACATTACCGCCGGGGCGCGTATTATTTTCAGCGTATATTCCGGCGTTATTTCTTGCGCACAGTGTAACACACCACAGGCGATTAAGTTACCCGAATCAGGCGGACGCTCTTCGAGTCCGTCATGTGGCAGGGCAGAGTCGGGCCCGAAAGCGGTCAGTGATTGGCGCTCCAATCCTTGGGGACGAACTCGACGGCGACCACCTCGCCGTCAAAGCTCTGGGAAGCATTCTTCGCCGGGCGGTAGGTCACCAGGACCGGATTGGCGGGCTCGCGCAGGCCGCAGCCGACCTGTCCCCTGATCTCGGCCGTGTAGGTCACGAACCTGATGCGATTAAGCGACTCCTTGTGCAGGCGCAGCAGCCCGTCGCCGGTCTCGACGAAGAGCGTGACGCCGTCTTCGGCACACTCGACGCGGACGAGCATGCCGCACGCCTGCTCGCCTTCAAAGCGCAGCTTTTTCAGTTGCGGGCCCGGTTGCGGCGCATCGCACGGCTGGAGCGGCCCCGGCGGCGCGGCCTCTTTTTCGCCCGCCTGGCGCTCGACCTTGAGCCGCGCGGACTGTTCCTCCTGCGAGGCCACGCGCAGGAGCAGCGCCTCCGCACGGGCGCGCACCTGCGCGTCCAGGCCCCGCCGCGCCAGCGGTTCCAGAATCCCGCGCGAGACCGCAAACTCTTCCCGGCGCAGGTAGACCTGCGCGAGCAGCAGTGCCAGCTCCTCGCGCCTCGGCGCAAGGGCCATCGCTCGCTTGAGCAGGGCGACCGATTCCTCTAACTGCTCCTCCCTGACCAGGTTGATGAGGGCGAGCAGCCGGTAGGCTTCCGCGAAGTTCGGGGCCAGCTCGATCGTCCGTCTCAGCTCGCTGCGCATCAACTCGGCGACTTCCGTCCCGTAATAACTTTCGACCGGCAGATCGGAGGCCGCAGCCTCCTGGCTGAGCACGTAAGCCTGGTAATAGTGCAGGAGGTAGTTATTCGAATCGGAATCTACGGCGCGCCGCAGGTGCTCCCTGGCCTCGCCGAAGCGGTTCTGGCGCAGGCGCAGCATGCCGAGCGAGGCTTGCGCCAGCGCGTGTCCCGGCGAGAGCGCAACCGCCCGCCGCAGGTAGCTTTCCGCCTCTTCGAGCCGTTGCGTGTGCAGGAGCAGGTCTCCGAGGTAAAACTGGACATCGGCCTCGCTGAGCAGCCTGCTTTGCAGTTCGGTCTCGAACTCCAGTCCCTGCTCGAACCTGACGACCTGCTGCGGGTAACGCCCGCGCCGGACATACTCGCGCAGCTCTCCTTCGATGGTCTTGAAGTCCGACCCGAAGGCGCTGCGGAAAGCGTCCTCGACGGGCGCGCCGGAGGCCAGCAGTTCGAGATAGGCCGCGAGCTGGGGACGCCGCTTGCCTTCGGCCCCGCTCAGCAGGTAATGAACCAGCGCCCACGATTGCGCATAAAAGAGGCGACGCTTATCCGCTTCGTTGTAATGCGCCGAGCCCGTCCGAACGTCGAAGAGCGTCGAGAGCGGGAGTAGCTCGGCGTCGCGCAGCGAGCCGAGGCGCGTGCTGACCGGCTTGCCGAGCGTCACCTTCTTATTGCCGTCCGAGATTTCAAACGTGCTGTAGAACTCGGCCAGCCCTTCGTTGAACCAGAGCGGCGCGGCCCGAAAGCTGTTCCTGACGAGCAGGTGAACGTATTCGTGGAAGGCCAGCGTGTAGGGGTTGCGGACGTGCTGGCGGTCCACGGAGAGCGTGATGTAGTCAACGTCCGGGTTGGACTGAAAGTAGCCCGCCGCGCCCGAAGGCTGGCCCTGGTAGAGCGGCTCGAAGGGCCTGTAAGCGGCGTCGTCCTTGAAGACGATGACCGTCACGGGGATGTTGGAATCGAAGTGGCTCGCAGGAAGAATCCGCGAGAAGACCTGGCGAAACTGTTCCAGGCGCGAGGCCACCCTGCGAATCTCGCGCTCGGCCGCGTTGCCGACGAGGAGAAAGTTTTTTGAACGAATGCTCGTCCAGACTTCGCCCTCGGCGGCCCCCGCGCGGACGGGGGCGAAGAGCAAGAGGCTGAGAGCCGTTGCCGCAAGACAGGCCAGGCGTTTCGCAGTTGTCATTGCCATTCGTGCTGTACGGGATGGAGGAGACCAGACTCGCGGGCTGATTTCCAGGCAATTGGGATTGTACAGCACGCCGTAACGTTGCTTCCAACGAATTTCGGCGGCCCGGCGTTTTTTCAGCAGCCGTCATGCTCGATTCCGAGGAACAGGATGAGGCGCTTGCCGTCCGGGCTGGCGCTCAGGCCGAAGACGGTCATGCCCCCGCTGGCCGCTGCTCCGTCGAACATCTCCGGGCGCTCGATCAACGTCCTGGTCTGAATGTGATTGCTCTTGTCGAGCTTGAAGAGACGCGTGCCCTCTTCGTTGACGGCGTAGCGCGCGCCGCCCGCTTCGACGGCCGCATAAATCTCGCGCTCGGCAGCCATGCTCCCGCCCGCGCCGAGCCAGACGCAGAGCCATGAGCCGTGCTCTCCCTCGCCGTCCCACTTTCTGAGCAGCAGCGAGTCGCCGACGAGGTTCTGCTGCGGCATGTAGGCCCGCTGGTCGCCGAAATATTTTTTGACCGGCAGCTCACGCAGGCGCTGCCCGGTCCAGGCATCCAGAACGAAGATGCTGTTGCCGCTCTGCTCCGTGCCCATCGCATAAAGCTCCGTCCCGTCTCTCTTGATAATCACCTCGCCGGACGCCAGCGACAGCTCATTAGTGTTGACAATAAAGGAGTTGCGTTTCGTCAGCGTGGCGAGGTCGAGGACGGCCACGGTGGCCGGAGATTCACTGCCGCTCGGTTTGACCAGAAATCCGGTCTGACCGTCGGGCGCGATCAGTAGATTCCCCTCGACGGCGCTGATCGCGGTCGGCGTATGCGCCGCGCCGTCTTCGCCAAGGCGGATGAGGCTGAGCTTTGGGAGGCTGTCCGCCTGCGAATCGCTCGACGGGTAGACGGCCGCGTAGAGAGCGCCGTCGGCAGGCCCGTAGAAGGGCACGCCGAAGTATTCCTCATCTGTTGACTTGAGCGTGCGCATCAGCCTGTAATCGCTCGTCCGAACCTCGTCAGTGCGCTGCAAAATCCCGTCCGCGCCCATCCCGAAGACGGCGCGCGAGCCGTCCGGCGAATAGACCAGAGATGTCAGTCCCTCCGTCAGCGGCACGCGCGAGACGACCGCGCCCGTTTCCGCGTCCAGCACCAGCGCCGTCACTTCCGGCACGACCGCATCCCAGGTCGTCCAGCCTTCCCTGTCCTCCTGCTGGCCCTCCGCGGCCTCCGCGCCTTCCGACGCGAGGCTGCCCGCCCCAATTTTGACGTGCAGAAAGTCGCGCGTCGCGCCGAGAATATCCACTGCCTCGTATTCCTTCAATTTCAGCCTGGCTATCACGGGAGCGCCCGCGTCCGGGGTTGCGCGCAGGATTACCGTCCGCTTGTTGCTCTGCCCGACCATCGGCTCGACCGGCCCGAAACGGATGGAATGGCCGGGCTCGACGCTCGGCTCGGGAACGGCCCGGGGCTCTTCTTCATCGGCGGGTGCGGCGGCCTCTGCGCGCCGGTCGGGGCTCGCGGAACGGCTCTGCCCGTAACCCAGCAGGGACCAGGCGGACGTTCCGAGGCCGAGAGCAAGGATAAAGATCGCAAGTCTGGTAAGCCAGCGCATGTTGATGTCTCCTGTCAAAAGCGGCTGCGGCTCGAAGCCGTCAGGCCGTAGGTCATTCCAATCGTTCCAGGCGTCGAAAACCATTCTCATCCGAGACGGGCTCTGCGGACTACGCGCGCAGCAACACCCGCCGGAAGGGCTGCCCTTGGAGGCGCGCTGCAATTAGCCGCACGCTCGAACTGTGGGCAACCACGACGAAAGGCTCAAAGGGGGCGCGGCGTTCTTTCGTTCTTCACCTCGGGGCGCGGCCTGTGTACAATAGCCCGGCTGCGGTATCGCGTTGGCCGGAGGAGTCCGGCCAGACTGCGCAGCTCCGGCCGGTCGGCCCCTTCCCAGGCTGCAGGGGCCGAAGAGCGCGGGCAAAACGATTTTCCGCTCCATTCCGCAAGACATGTGCTCGGCCCGCGTCCAGACAGATGTGAACAACCCTCTTCGCCAGTGGAAATGCGCCCGAGCGCGTTCCGGCCGGGGCAGCGCGCCGGGCAGGGGCGCAGAGAGACTTCGCTTCTCGCGGCACTGAAGATGGACAAGATGAGAACAGAGTGGAATTTTACGGACCGCGTTCCTCCCCAGTCTCTGCCGCAACCGGAGGCCGCAGAGGCCCCGCCCTCCCTTGAGCGCATCGCCCGCATCCTCCGCCTGCGCCCCTTCAAGCCGCACCCGATGTTCAGCAGCGGGCACGCACAGACGCTCGTCGGCTTCTACTGGCCGCGCCGTTTGAGCATGCGCGCGCACCGCGCGGACGAGCAGCGCCTCTTCGAGGTCGAGCCGGGCGCGCGCCTCCTGGCCCACTGCCGCTGGCAGCAGGAGCGCAACCTGCACCCGACGATGCTTCTCGTTCACGGGCTCGAAGGCTCCAGCACCTCCGTCTACATGCTCGGGACGGCCGAGAAGGCTTTTCGCACGGGCTTTAACGTGGTCCGCCTGAACC
>DASVWH010000227.1:0-9498 GCA_036389715.1 Pyrinomonadaceae bacterium
ATGGCGCTCGACGGCCTTAAGACGAATAATCCCTGTTCTATTCCGCCGACGATGACTATGCCGCTCTGGAAGAACGGGTAGTTGCTCCATGCGCCGTTGAATTCAGGGGCATCGTCTACCGGATAAATGTCGAAGAAGCCCAGCTCGCTCAGGCTGGCGGCGCCGATATTACTGGTGTCCAGAATACGCAGGCCGCTCCGGTAATTGGACTGGTAAGCGCGGTTGCCGCGGATATAGAGGTTATGGTCAATCGCAGTGCTCTGGCCGCTGTAGAGGCCCGTCAGAGAGGGTGCATCGAGATCGGCGACATTCCAGATGTAGGTCGTGGAATTAACGCCGCGCTTTATTTCGTCAAGCTCGTCGTCGAGCAGGAAGTGTTTCTGGTCTTCGGTCAGCCATCCCTGATGCGCATAGCCCACGCCCGCATACGTCGTGCGCGATAACTGCACCGGGGCGCTCTTATTTGTCACGTCAACGATGGTCAGCGTGTCCTCGTTAGCACTAAAGCAGACCTCGTGTCCCTGGTAGGCCGCGTCCGGCCCGTGATACGCGACACACTGTGTTTCATGCGTGTACCCATCTTGACCGATGCAGCCCGCAAAGACCGGCGCGAGCGGATTACGGATGTCCACCATGTGCAGGCCGCCCGCACAAGTATCCCGGCTGCCTGCGGCGTAAGCGAACCCCGTCGCTTCATTTATCGCCAGCGTATGCGCGCGCCGGAAGCCATTGTAGTGGGCGTTTTCCGTGAAGGTGACGGGCGGCGCGGTCACGCCTCGCAGTCGCGTCAGGTCAAAGACCTGCATGCCGTGATTGTCGGCTTCGCTGACGATGAAAGCATGGTTGGCATAAACCTTGATGCCGCGCCAGACAGAATCCAGGCTGTGCGTCGGCAGAGTGCCCAAATAAACGGGTTGCTCCGGGTTGCTCAGATCCACGAAAGACGTGCCGCCGGAGCGCCCGACGATGGCGTATTCCTTGCCCGTCAGCGGATCGGTCCAGCCCCAGAGGTCGTTGACAGTGCCCCCGCCGATGTCCTTCAACGGAAGAAAAGAGGCCAGGTCCACATTGTGACAGGGGAAGGTTCCGGCCATGCCTCCGACGCAGGGCGTCCTGCCCAGAGCGTTCAAGGGCTGCTCGTTCGGCTGCCCGTTCGGGCCGCCTCCGTGCGGATGCTCTTCGCCGTCATGCACTGCCTGTGTGCTGAACAGTAATCCGGCGGTGAGAAAGACGACGACGGCCAGGATGCCCGCGCGAAACCCTTTGGAAGCTGATAAAAACATGTGGAAAAACTCGTTTCAAGAAATGTCTAGCAGGACTTGCCCGTGAAGTGTAGAACCGGCCGGTATTGGATGTCAAAAAAAAAATTACCGGGCCGGGGAAAACTCATTGCTTGCTCGGGCGCGTATGCAGGCTGATGCGCATCCGTTGTTGCCACTTGCTGCGGGGCATCTCCTCGGTCTCGACCTGCTCCAGAGCCTCTCTGAGCTGCTCTCCGCCCATGTGCCGCAGTTTCATGTAGAGCAGCGTGACCATGATCGAAAGCAGCGGGACGACCAGAATGTTGAGCAGCGTGAGGAGATGGGTGTAAATCTTCGCAGCCAATGTATGCTCATTCTGCATACTGATATTGACAAAGTTACTGGCGATGATGGAAACGATGATCGGGATCATCAGCTGGAGGAAGACGACCATCACGACCGTGCGCCTTGAGCGTCGCACCAGAGCGCGGGCGCGCTTGAGCGCCGCCTTCTTCTCCAGCCCTTCGAGCAGCACGATGGGCGCATAGAGCGTGTACCTGACCATCATCACGAAGCCCGGAATGATTAGCAGGATAAAGCCCAGAAGGGTTCTCAGCCCGACGCGAATGCTGGTGGAGAGAAAGGCCCGCCAACGCTTTTTGAGGACGGCGAAGGCCGGGCGAATCTCGACGGGCCGCAAGGGTGCGAGGATGAGCTGCATGACGACGAGCACGGTCATGCCCGCGATGACCGAGTTCGCCAGGAAGTTGATGACCACCGCGAGGAGGTTAAAGACGACCACCAGGATAACCCGTAAAACTTTCGGCAGCCAGTGATTGGCCTGCGCGAGATCGAGGAAGACGAGCAGAATCGTCATCAGGATGACGGGGATGTGGGCCAGCAAAGAGAGTCGCAAGAAAATGGGGAAATACTCGCTGTAGAGCGCAAACGAGCGGCGCAGGAGCGAGCCGACGCCCTCCCTGTTGGCGCGCAGGGCGCTGGCAAAAGCCGCCGCGCCGGGAGGACGCTCGGCGGGGTTTTTCGCCAGCGCGCTCTCGACCAACCGCGCCACCTTCTTCGGCACTTTCGGGTTCTTCTCTCTGACGGGCGGCGGCGGGGCTTCCTGGTGCAGGCGCATGACAGTGCGCATGTCGCCCGCGAAAGGCGTCTCGCCCGCGAGCATTTGAAAGGTGATGACGCCGAGGCTGTAGATGTCCGAGCGCGCGTCGAGCTGCTCTCCGCGACATTGCTCGGGCGACATGTAGAGCGGAGTGCCGAGCAGCGAGCCTATCTGCGTCAGGCCGTCGCGCGAAGAGGCGACGGTCGCAGCCAGCTCGCCATGCGTCTGGCGGTCGAGCATGCGGGTCTTGTCATCGCCCTTGCGAGGCGCGGCGGGCCGGAGCAGTTGAGTGGGCGCTTCGGCCCGGAGGGATTCAGGCCGGGGAATCTCCCGCGCCGTTCCCGGCTGATTCAAAATGCGCGTGGCCGCCTCATCTTTGACCGCGGGAGAATCAAGGAGAGTTGCGGCCTCGGCCGTTTCGGAAGCGGGCTGGATACTCTTTCTCAGAGACGGCCCCGAAGAGTCGGGATTCACCGGAGTTCTCTGCCCCTGACTCGCCCCTGTTTGTGTTTCGGGTGACGCCTGGAGACCGAGCAGGCCCTTCTCGGCCGCCAGCTTGGCAACGCCGAAATCCAGCACCTTGATAGTGTAACCGCCCCTCCTGTTCGGTTCGAGCCAGATGTTGTCAGGCTTCAAATCACGATGCACGATGCCCTGCTGATGGGCTTCGTCCACGGCCGAGCAGACCTGCTCAAGGATGTCTATCACCCAGTCGAGCTGCAATCTCGATTCTTCGGCTAAAACGTCGGCCAGCGTGCAGCCATCCAGGTACTCCATCACCAGGTAGGCGACACGCTCGGGCCCACGCTGTGCGAAGCCGAAGTCCGTCACATCAACTACATTCGGATGGCGCAAGCGACCGGCGGCCCTGGCCTCGCGCTTGAAACGCTCGATGAACTCATCGTTACGCATGAATTCGGGCGCGATGATCTTGAGCGCCACGGGCCGCTCCGTGCCGAGATGCGTGGCCAGATAAACTGCGCCCATCCCGCCCTGGCCGAGGAGTTTTTCGATGTGGTACTTCTCGTCCAGGACCTCGCCGATGTAGTGTTCCAATCCCTTCATCAGCTTCGTATCGTAGTCAACGCGGGCTACTGTAGCAAGCCGAAAGCTCAGGACGGCGAGGAGAAACTAAAGCGCTGAGCCCTTTAAACCCGCACAAGTTTTAGAGTGAAAGTGTCAATGCGAGGCGAGGCCGAAATCTTCCGAAAGGTGAAATCCCGGACCCCTGGACTGCGCTCCGGTCTTCAGGTAGTCTGAAGAATCCCGGCCGGTGCTGTGAAGCAAATGGCAGTAATAATTCTCCTTCAACATCAAGAGTCACGACTATGGAAGAGCAAGCCGAGACCATCGCTCAATGGATCATCGAGTGCGAGCACCTGGTCGCCTTCACGGGCGCAGGCATCAGCACGGAGTCAGGCATCCCGGACTTTCGCGGACCCGACGGAGTCTGGACCAGGCGCGACGCAGGGCTGCCTGCTCCGCGCTGGCGAGTCTCGCCCGGAGAGGTCAGGCCCAACGCCTCGCACCTGGCGCTGGTCGAACTCCAGCGGCTCGGCAAACTCCGGTTCCTCATCACACAGAACACGGATAATCTACACCGTCTGTCCGGCATTGACCCGCACATCCTGGCTGAGCTGCACGGGAACGGGCAGTTGATGCGCTGCACGGGCTGCGACCGGCTGCACACCTTGCAGGAGGTGGGGTGGGACAGGAATCGCTGGGGGCCCGGCTACCGCACACAGAGACCTGTCGAAGGACAGCCGGACTGCCCGGCCTGCGGCGACAGGCTCATCTCGTCGGTCGTCAACTTCGGTGACCCGCTGCCCGAAAAAGAGTTGATTCTGGCCGCACGGCACACGCGCCTCTGCGATCTGATGCTGGTGCTAGGCTCCTCTTTGGTGGTCAATCCGGCGGCCTCGCTCGTCGGGCTGGCGCTGAAGGAAGGCGCTCGCGTCGTGCTGGTCAACCAGGGCGAGACGCCCTACGACGAGGTGGTGACGCTCAGGGCCTGGGCGAGCATCGGCGAGTTGATCCCGCAGGCTGTTGAGCGTGTCAAGCAGGCTCTGCTGAATCGTTAGGAGGCTCTCTTAAATCTTTAGGAGATAGCCCCGGCGGCCTCTTTCATCCCATTAAAAATCATCCGGGCCCACTTATTTTTACTCCGGCTTTCTGCTACAGTTTAAATCAAATCCACTGAAGACCTGACGGCCTTGCGCCGCAGCAGGCCAACGTTCGCGAGAGGAAGCCCTGGTGCCTAATCAGAGTTCCCGCAGAGGGATGCAACAAGGTGACGCCCGCGCGGCCGCAGGCCAGGCCAGGCAGCAGCCAGCGTCGCCCGAAAGCGAAGAGCTGCTCCGCCTGATGATCGGCGGCGTGCAGGACTTCGCCATCTTCGCCAGCGATATGGACGGGCGCATCCTGAGCTGGAATCCGGGCGTCGGCCACCTGCTCGGCTACGAAGAGCCGGAGTGGGTCGGGCAGCACAGCTCGATTATCTTCACCCCGGAGGACAGGGCCGAGGGCGCTGATACCGGGGAGAGGGAGAAGGCCGCGCGCGACGGGCGTGCCCTGGACGAACGCTGGCACGTCCGCCGTGACGGCTCGCGCTTCTGGTCGAGCGGGCTGCTGATGGCCCTGCGCGACGGGCAGGGGAGGCTGCGCGGCTACTCGAAGATGCTGCGTGACGCGACCAGAAGCAAACAGGCGGAGGAGCGGCTTTCACAGTACGCGGCCATCATCGAGAACGCTGCCGACGGGATTGTCGCGGTCACGCTGGACCAGGTCATCCGGCTCTGGAACGGGGCCGCGCAACGGATGTACGGCTATACGGCCGAAGAGGCCCTGGGCCACCATTTCTCGCTGATCCTTCCGCCGGAGCGGGCCGCAGAGATGACGCAGGCCATCGAACGGCTCAGGCGCGGCGAGAGCATCCAGCACATGGAGACGGAGCGCGTCGGAAAAGGCGGCTCGCGCATCCCCGTCTCGGTCTCTATCTCACCCATCAGGGACGCGACCGGCGAAATCGTCGGGGTCTCGACCAACGCACGCGACATGACGGAGCGCGTCGGGCTGCTGCGGCGCGAGCAGGAAGCGCGAGCACGCGCCGAGGAGGCTAACCGCCTGAAGGACGATTTCCTCGCCACGCTCTCGCACGAGCTGCGCACGCCGCTGACGGCCATCCTCGGCTGGGCGCGCCTCCTCAGCTCGGGCCAGCTCGACCAGGCGACCGTCACGCGCGCCATTGAGATTATCGAGCGCAACGCAGAGGCGCAAAAGCAGCTCATCGAAGACATCCTCGATGTCTCACGAATCATTACGGGGAAGCTCACGCTTAACGTCGAGCCTCTTCCGCCCGTCGCCGTCATCGAGGCCGCGATTGATTCCGTGCGCCCGGCGGCTGAGGCCAAGCAGATAGAGTTGCAGGTTCTGGTTGACAGCCACGCGGGGCTGATCTCGGGAGATGCGGCACGCCTCCAGCAAGTCGTCTGGAATCTGCTGACCAACGCCGTCAAGTTCACGCCCGAAGGCGGGAGGGTCGAGGTGCGCGTCGAGGCCGAGGGCTCCTTCATCCAGATTAAGGTGACGGACACGGGCGAAGGGATTGACCCGGAGTTTCTGCCCTTCATCTTCGACCGCTTTCGCCAGGCCGACGCCACTGCCACTAGAAAGAGGGGCGGCCTCGGACTCGGGCTGGCAATAGTGCGTCACCTGGTGGAGCTGCACGGCGGCACGGTGAGCGCCGAGAGCAAGGGGGCCGGGCAGGGCACGACCTTTATCATCACTCTCCCAATCGCGAGTGCCCTGACACGGCCGGGCCAGCATGAGGAGGCACGCGCGGCGCGGGCAAAGCGGGGTCAGGCCGCCGATTGCCCGCCGCTCACAGACCTGCACATCCTCCTGGTGGATGATGAGCGCGATACGCTCGAACTGCTCCGTAGGGTGCTGGAAAACTGCGGCGCACGGGTAACGACGGCCTCCTCTGCGGCCGAGGCTTTACAGCGGATGAAGGAAGCCAAGCCGGAAGTGCTCATCTCCGACATCGGGATGCCGGAGCAGGACGGCTACGCGTTGATACGCAAGGTGCGCGGCCTCCAGGACGACGAGGGAGGAAGCATCCCGGCCATCGCGCTGACGGCATACGCGCGTGAGGTGGACCGGCGCAAGGCTATCCGCGCGGGCTTCCAGATGCACCTGACGAAGCCCGTGGAGCCGTCCGAATTAACGGAAGTGGTGGCCCGCCTGGCCGGGCGCGCCGGGAATCCGGCTTCGCGCAGCGATTCTTCTCCTGCACGATAGTCCTTAGACTCTGCATCTATGAAACAGCCTTCAGCCGAGAATCTACTGGAAGAGGATCATGCACAGGTGGGCGAACTCATCGCTCAACTTTGCGCCTCGCTCGACGCGCGTGATGTCGAGCGCTCCTTCGCACGGCTCGACCTGGTGTGGGCGCGATTGGCCGTCCATATTCGGGCCGAACATCTGTGCCTGTTTCCGGCCATGCTCGAAGCGGCCGGGCAGGACTCCATTCGCCAGGCCGCCTCTCCGCGCCTCGACGAAGCGCAAAGCATCGTCAATGAGCTCAGGAGCGACCATGATTTTTTCATGGACGAGCTGGCGAGCGCCGTTAAAATGATGCGTGAGATAAAAGGCTCTGAAGATTCAGGCGTGACGGATGAGCGCCTGCGGGAAGTGCGCCGGATGGTCATCATGCTGAAGGAGCGCCTGGAAAAGCATAACCGGCTGGAAGAAGAGCAGGTCTATCGCTGGCCCGCGGCGCTGTCAAACTCACAGGAGCGGGCGCAACTGGCCGAACGCGTGCAAGGAGAGTTAGAGAACATGCCGCCGCGTTTTACCGGACATTCGCAAGCGGGCTAACGCCCGAATAGTCGAGATCGAAGATGCTAAAAATCGGGCCGGTTGTAGAGGGGCGACCAACTCGGAGGTCTGCTTTCAAGTCGAAGAGATCACCGCTCCCGTTAACTGGCGGAGCGTGATGTCATTCGGTCAAGCACACAAAATCACCAAACCAGACGAGACCGAGCGCGAAATGCTTAGCATAATGTCAGCGCTACACTTGTAATAAAAATAGCAGCAGCGATGTAAGTAGGCTCGCTGCTGCTATTTACTTTAACTAATAGCGGGGGCGTGGCTCGAACACGCGACCTTGGGGTTATGAATCCCACGCTCTAACCAGCTGAGCTACCCCGCCAGAAGAAGGGAAAGGCGTAATTATAAAGGGGGAGATTAAAAGGTCAAGCCGGGAGGGTGCTTGTCGGGTCTGAATCCTTTTGCGCTGCGGGGAGTGTGGCGGGTATCATTTCCCGAGCCCATTTTTTTCGAGAGAGGTGACATGGATGGCGGAAATCGTTCATCGCCCACGGCGGCTGAGGAGAAGCGAGTCTCTGCGCGGGCTGGTGCGTGAGGCGCGGTTGGCGCGCGAGGACCTGGTCCTGCCGCTGTTCGCTTGCCCGGGCCAGCGCGTGCGACGGGAAATCTCTTCGATGCCGGGCGTCTACAATTTATCCGTAGACGAAGCGGTGCGCGAGGCGACCAGGGCTTATGAGCTGGGCGTCAAGGGCGTCATCCTCTTCGGCCTGCCCGAAGCGAAAGACGAGACGGCGTCGGGCGCGTATGCCGACCGGGGCATAGTGCAACTGGCGGCGCGCGCTATTGGTCAGGCCGTCCCGGACATGGTCATCATCGCCGACACGTGCCTGTGCGAGTACACCTCACACGGGCATTGCGGCGTCGTCCGCGGCGGGGAGGTCTTGAATGACGAGTCGCTCGAATTACTGGCTCTGACTGCCGTCAGCCAGGCACAGGCGGGGGCCGACATCGTCGCGCCGTCGGCGATGATGGACGGGCAGGTCGGAGCGATTCGCGAGGCGCTCGACGGCGCTGGCTTTGAGCAGGTGGCGATCATGTCTTACGCGGTCAAGTATGCTTCGGCTTTCTACGGGCCCTTCCGCGAGGCAGCCGACAGCGCCCCTGCTTTCGGCGACCGTCGCGCTTACCAGATGGACGCGGCCAATGCGCGCGAAGCCATGCGCGAAGCCGAGTTGGATTATACGGAAGGCGCTGACATCCTGATGGTCAAGCCCGCGACCACTTACCTGGACATCCTCCGGCAGGTTCACGACCGCTTCGATCTGCCGCTGGCCGCTTATCATGTCTCGGGCGAGTACGCGATGATTAAGGCTGCGGCCGAAAGGGGCTGGATTGACGAGCGCCGCGTGATGATGGAGACGCTGACGAGCATCAAGCGCGCCGGAGCAGACATCATCATCACCTACTACGCACTGGAAGCCGCGCAGGCGCTCCCGTAGCATTAACTCAGAGCATCGGATTCGTAACGCCAGGGGTCGGCCGCGCCGGGAAGAAAGCCTCATCGCGCCGCCTGCTGGCTTGCCATCCGTGCCGCCCTTTGACTGACTATCCAAAGATTGATTCCTATCTCAGCTCGACTTCGATTGGCCAGGCTCCGGGCGGGGTGTGCCCCTCCGAGTAGTTGGAGATGTTGAGCCCGTAAGGCTGGTCAGCGTCAGCCTTGACGGCGAAGCGAATCGAGAGCGGGAGGCCGCGCGCCGCCCTCATTCTCACCGTCGAGGAACGAATGACCCACTCCTGCGTGAGAGCCCGCTTGTTGCCTTCGAGGGGAATGAGGCGCGTTCCCCAGTTCGAGCCGTTGACGAGCAGCGTCGCGCTCGTTGAGGTGACGGGCGGCGCGGCGTCCGGCGGCAGCACGGGCTGAAGGTGCGCGCGCACGACTACGCTACTCACACTGCGCCACTTCCGCCGCGCGGGCACGACATACTCAAAGTAGCCGACGCCACTGCCCCAGATATAACCCGCGCCGCCTCCGAGCTTTTCAAAGCGCCCGCTCGCGGCCATCTCCGGCCGGAAGCGGTAAGTGATGGCCCCGTTATCCGTAGAGGGCCAATCGACCTCCGGCAAGATGGCGGGGTCGTCCAGGCTGCGCGTGAAAGCGAACTGGCGCGGCACCAGATGGCGCGCCGGGTCCAGAAGTTGAGCGGGCGGGCGGGCGTTCTCCAGCGAGGCGAAGAGTTCAGCGCCGCGACGAATCTCGGCGCGCACCTCCAGGTCGCGCTCGGTCGTGTAAGTGATGCCGTAGCC
>DASVWH010000228.1:0-8721 GCA_036389715.1 Pyrinomonadaceae bacterium
CCACGGCCTGCCGCGTCGGTCGTCGCGGCGTGGCAGTTCAGGTATCATGGGTTTGATAAGCGCCCATTGTTCATCAGTTAGTTCTTCTCGTCGTGCCATGTCGAAAGCTTAGCACGACTATTTATGAGACCGCTTCTAGTAAAACTATACCTTAACTATAAAGAGTCGAAGAAAGTTGATCGGTATGGCAATCAGTTCCGGTATCGAGCTAAGGTTGATGATGCTAAAGGAGCGAAGCAAGCACGATGGGCATGGGACGTATTACTTGTCGCACAGCCTTAATGCATTGTTATTTAAGATACTGTAAAGCCCTCTGACTTGGAGGGCTTTCATCTATTCTACTTCCGATTCCGACTTGCCCGGCAACTCAGGAGCACCTCTCACCAAAATTGTAAGTTGTTGATAATGCCGGAGGTCGGACTCGAACCGACATGAGTGTGACCTCGCCAGATTTTGAGTCTGGTGCGTATACCGATTTCGCCACTCCGGCTTAAGAAATCCAATAATAAGGGGAGTTCCGAGCAGCGTCAACTGCCGAAAAAGTCCGGTCCTGTCCTAATGTCTTCGTGCTTTGATACGGTTGCAATGTTTTGATGGAGATCATCTTACCGTCGCCGTTTCGCCAAACATTCCCGGCCGTGTCATATCCCGTTCGCTGCGGCCTGCGTTGTTGCAGCAGGTCTGTCTCGCCGGATACCCGCTCGCTTATTCCTAAATCAACTCGCCGCCCGGCGCATGTCAATCTGCGATGAAAGACGCCATCCTCGTGGCCGTAGGCACCCTTTCTGGTTATGACGATCTGCGGTCGGCATGGGACCGCATCGAACACGACAATGCTATCGCCGTCTGTTTTTTGTTGAGAATGGTTGCGCCTGCCTATCAGCGGCGGGCTCTTTTAATGTATGGTCCAATCATGTATGGTGTAATGTATGGTCCAACGCAGCGGCTTGGCGGCTCTGAAAAAGAGGTCCGAGAACCGTCGAGACGTTTCGTCTTATAGTCGGGAGACTTAAAAATCCGGGAGAAAAATGAGAATCAAAATCGTCCTGCTAGTCGCGCTCTTTGTGGCGCTCAACTCGATTGGCTTTGCCCAGGGGAAAACAAAAAAGACCGCCGTCACGCCGAGATTCACCGGCGCGCCCGAAAAGCAGAAAGCGGCCTTCAAATCCTTTATCATTAAGAACATCGGCAGGCGTGTTTACCTCAAACTGACGTTCAGTGAAGAAGAACCCCACGCTTATAGAAGCCAATTCGCCGACCCGGTTTTCAGCGTTGACAGATTCGCTTACTCCTTCGAGTGCGGCGACAGAGAGTCGGAGACCGAATGGACTGCCAGGTGCAAGAAATTGAATTGGGACGCTTCGAGCAGAACTATCAGCGGCTATTTCAAAGTCAGCGAACCGGACCCGAAAGTTATGCGGACGAACCGCTCGTTCTATCTCACGCCGACGAAATAAGAGGTCTCAAGCAGACACTCCGGGGCCATCATCGCCGCCTCTCAATGGCGTCCGGCCGGTCAGAGAGGAATTCGACCTACCGGGCAGGCAAGCAAGCCGACAGGCAGCGACCGCAAATAAGAACAGGCGCAGAGCAATCCGGTCTTGCTCTGCGCCTGTTCGCTTTTTATTTAATTCCGCGTGACCTCAACCTTCGATTCTCCTGCCGACATTGCTTCGACCGATAAATGTTGATTGCCAAGCGCGATAGGGAGATTGTAGAATACCTGTGCCTGTCGAGCGGCGCTTGCAGTTCACGGCGCGTCGCTCCTTACTTGACCCCTTAAAACGCTCTCACGCCCCCGGAATAATCGTCGGTTTCTGTCGGATAGGCTCCGCGCGAGCCTGAATCCGCAGGTGGATGGAAGCCATGCCCGAAGCGAGCGATAAGCGCGCGCGTCTGCTGATTACCGACGACGAGTTGGAGATCAGAGATGTGCTTTACGAGCTGCTAAGTAGCGAGTACGAGTGTGCCGCGGTCCCTTCGGCCGAGGACGCGCTGGCCCTCCTGCGTGTGACGCCCTTCGATTTAATCATCAGCGACATCACGATGGGCGGGATGAGCGGACTGGAGATGATCCCGCCCGTGCTCCAACTCGCGCCCGAAACGGTCGTCGTCATGGTCAGCGGGATGCAGACCATCGAGAGCGCCATCGAAGCCCTCCGGCTCGGCGCATTCGATTACATCATGAAGCCCTTCGATCTGAGGCAGGTCGAGGCGGCGGTTAAGCGTGCGCTTGAGCATCACGAGCTGCGCGCCGCCAAGCGCCGTTACGAAAACCAGCTCGAAGAACTGGTCGAGCAGCGGACGGCCGAGCTTGACCGCGCGCTCAATTCGCTCGAAGACGCTTACCGGACGACGCTCAAGGCGCTGACGGCCGCGCTCGAAACCAGGGACGCCGAAACGCACGGACATTCGGAGCGGGTCGTGACTTTCAGCCTCCGGCTGGGCCGCGAACTCGGCCTCGACAAGGAGCAGATGAAGTCCCTGGAGTTCGGCTCGCTGCTGCACGACATAGGCAAGATCGGCGTGCCGGACGCCATCCTGCGTAAGCCCGCCGGGTTGACCGAAGACGAGTGGGTCAGGATGCGCGAGCATCCGCTGCACGGACAGCAGATTTTGCGTGAGATAGAGTTTCTCGACGGCGCATCGCGCGTCGTCGCGCAGCATCACGAGCGCTGGGACGGCACGGGCTACCCGCTCGGCCTGCGCGGCGAAGAGATAGACCTCAACGCGCGCATCTTTGCCGTCGCAGATGCTTTCGACGCCATGATTAGCGACCGCGTCTACCGCGCGGGCAGGCCCTACGAAGCGGCCGCCGAGGAGCTGGAAAGATGCGCCGGACAGCAGTTTGACCCGCGCGTCGTGACGGCTTTTCATCGTATCCCGCGCGAGGATTGGGACGAGCTGCGCCGCCGCTCGCTGATGAAAAAGAGAGAGAAGCTGGCCTCGCATCTCCCGCCGGGCCGCCTGCTGGAATCCAGGCTCGGCGCGCTCCCGAGCTAAAAGGGCCGGAGCAGCCTTGCGACGCCGAAAAGCGCCCGTGCATCTCTTTTGCGCAGGCGCTTTTTTCACGGCCGCGGGCAGGAGTCCCGCCGGGTAAACCACGTCTGGAACGTTTACTGGCCAGCGCCCGCGATATAGCCGCGGCGCGAGCGCAGCCGCAGGCCCTGCTTGCGCGCAGCGACCTCTATGCGGCGATACTCTCCCGCTTTGGCCGAGGAGAGCGGGCGCTTCGGCGTATAGGTCACGACGTACTGCGCGCCGATGTCCCTGGCCACTAAATCGCCCTGCGCGAGCATCTCTTCGTCGGACGCAGGGAGGGCGATCTGGCCGCCGGTCTCCTCCGCCAGTGCGAGCAGCCGCTGCTCGTTGGCCTTCGTCCCTTCCGCATATTTCTTGTACCAGCGGCGCATCGCGCGGTCGGTGTCAATCGCCATCACGGTGTAAGAGGGCGAGCGGTTAATCTCCGACGGCATGGAGGGATTAGCGGCCCCGATGGCCGGGTCCTGCTGTCTGCCGCTGCCCCTGGAAAAGATGCCCCGACCGCGCTGCGCAATTGCCTCGCGGACGAGCCGCGTGTAGCTGATGACGTGAACGGTCGCCTGGGCCGCGATCAACTGCCTGACGGCGTCGCTGTAAGCCACGCGGCCGCCGGGCGTCTCGATGCCGTCGGTAATCAGCACGACGTGACGCGTCCCCTGCGGCCTCTCCTTGAGCAGCTCGGCCGCGGCGACCATTGCCTCCGAGAGCCGCCCGCGCTTGCCCCCGTAGAGCTTGGTCCTGAGCAGCCGCGGAATGCCCGCGAACTCGCCTGTCCAGTTCTGCATGAGATTAACGCCGTTGCCGAATTGCAGGATGGCCGCCTCGTCGCCTTTGCGCAGGTGCGAGAGCAGGCGCGCGGCGATCGCGCGCGTCGTGTCTGTCCTCTTCGCCAGGGTTATCTGGTTGTCCACGTCGAGCACGAGGAGGACGCTGGCCGGGATGTGACGGATGGACCTGATCTGCTGCGAGACGCCGTCTTCGAGGACGAGAATATCGTCAAGCTCAAGCGTCGGGTCGAAGTGCCCGTAATCATCGAAGGCGACGACGGGCAGGCGTACTTCCTCCGTGAAGACCTTGAGCGGCTCCTGCTCTTCACGTTGAAGCGGGGACGGCTCCGGCGTCGGAGCGGCGGCGGCTGGCCTCGTTTCCTGCGCGTCGAGCCGAAGCGCGGCCCCGCAGAACAGGAAGACGAAGATGAAAAATGAAAGCATCCGGCGCGACGGCATGTGCGTACCTCACAGAAGAAAGAAAATCCTGATGAATCGGACGCAGGTTGGATGCCGTTTGAGCGGCGCGCGCGTTGCCCGCCGGACCGTTATTCGCTGGCCGGTTATTACGCCCGGGCTTTGCGGGCCTGCGCCTGAACGGCCGTAATTGCAACGGCATCAACGATATCCTCTGCCTTGCAGCCGCGCGAGAGATCGTTGGCGGGGCGGTCCAGCCCTTGCAGGATGGGGCCGATGGCGGTCGCGCCCGCCAGCCGCTCCGTCAGCTTGTAGGCGATATTGCCCGCCTGTAAGTCTGGAAAGATGAGGACGTTGGCGCGCCCGGCGACGGTCGAGCCGGGGGCTTTCGATTCCGCGATGGCCGGAACGAGCGCCGCGTCGGCCTGCAACTCGCCGTCTATCTCCAGCTCCGGCAGGCGCGCGCGAACCGTCCGCGTGGCCTCTACGACCTTGTCTACGAGCTTATGTTTGGCGCTGCCCTTGGTTGAGAATGAGAGCATGGCGACGCGCGGCTCCGTGTCGAGCAGGGCGCGGCAGCTTTCGGCCGAGGCGATGGCTATCTCGGCCAGCTCAGCGGCCGAAGGCTCTATGACGACGCCGCAATCGGCGTAGATCAACGCGCCCTGATGCCCGAACCCCTCGCCGGGCAGCGCCATCACGAAGAAGCTGGACACGAGCTTGAAGCCGGGGCGGACGCCGATGCAGTGGAGCGCGGCGCGAACCGTGTGCGCCGTCGTGTTGGTCGCACCCGCCACCGAGCCGTCGGCGCGTCCCATCCGCACCATCAGGTTAGCGTAATAGAGCGGGTCCTGGACGCTGATGCGAGCCTCGTCGGGCATCATCCCCTTGGCGCGTCGCAGCTCGTGATAGAGCGCCGCCATCTTGTCGAAATCCGCCGCCCGCCGGTGGTCTATCACTTCGACGCCGCCCAGGTCCGCGCGCTCACGCTCGGCTGCGGCGCGAATCTTCTCTTCGCTGCCGAGGATAGTGACGCGCGCAAGACGCTGGCGCGCACAGATTCCGGCCGCCACGACCGTGCGCGGGTCTTCACCTTCGGGCAGGACTATGTGTTGCAGGTCGGCGGCCGCGCGGCGGCGCAATTCTTCGAGGATGTTCATAGAGGGTTTTCAGAGTTTTCAGTCTTCAGTTTTCAGTTTTCGGCAGTTATCAATTGAGCCGTTGGATGCATATGTCTCGCGTGTGTGCGGAGTCTAACCGAGGGCGGACGAGAGGACAAGCTATTAACGCTGCGGCCCGTCCAGGCTAAATTTGCGGCTTCGATATTCGATTTCCTGTTATGCTGTTTGCCGGAAACCAACAACAGTTGCCGAAACTGAAAACTGAAAACTGAAAACTGATTACTATTCAGGCGGGGAGAAAGATGGCAAAGCTCGAAGTGAAGCGACGGATGAAGAACCTGCTGATGTTTCTGCCGCAGATGGTGGCGCTCTGCGGGCGCTTGATGACGGACAGGCGCGTGCCGCTGGCGGAGAAGGCGCTCTTCGCCGGGGCGATTGTTTATGCTGTGATGCCGCTCGATCTTATTCCAGACATGCTGCCGTTCGTCGGGCAGGTGGACGATGCGTACCTGATTGCGCTGACGCTGATCAGATTGATGGGCCGCACGGACGAGCGGGTCGTGCGTGAGCACTGGCGCGGCGGCGGCGACATCGTCGCGCTGGCCGAAGCGATGGCGAGCCTTGCGCCGAAGCTGCTGCCGGAGCGGATTCGGCGCGTCCTCTCGGCCAGGGTCGTGGCCGTGCCCAAGGGAACGCAGGAGCTGCTCGGCGCGCTCGGCAAAGCAGAGCCCGTGCTGGTCGAAGTGGCGGACGAGCATTAAAGCTCTCAGCGGCGGGCAAGGCTTTAAAGCTCACGTCGCCCTCGAAAGCCTTGCGGGTCACGCTGCCTGGTCCCGGGCCCTGTCACGCTCTCTGAATTGAGCCGGACGCGGGCGCTAGGCTGCCATTGAAGTGTCTATCAACCCCTCGATTGAGGAGGCCAGTTGCGTGATGATTCCGGGGTCGCTAGATTTCAGTGCGCTGTAGTTAAGCTCTTCCATCGCGCGGGCCTCGAAGCCGTCTTCGTCCAGGCCGACGAGCGCCGCCCGCAGCGTCGAAGATTCGGCGATCAGAAACCACTCACGCGCCAGCCTGTCCTCCTCGCGCACCTCCATGACCCTCATGTTCGGGTGTCGCGGCGGCATCCAATCGGGCTCGCCGAAGACGTAGATGCGTTCGCAGAGGTCCGCGATGCGCAGGTAGCGATCCGCGACCGCCTCCATCCGCGAGAGTTTCTCAAAGCCGACGTAAACCCTGCCCGTCCGGTTAGCCCTGAGCAGCAGTGCGTTTTCGATCATCAGGCTGACATATTCGAGGACGGGCGTCTGCGCGCGGAACAGGAAGGTCGCGCGCTCCTCAAAATCACGGCGCGAGATGATTGCGACCTGCCCGAGGTTCTGCGGTTTCCTGGCTGCGGCTAAGTTCAGAGCCTGCTCATAGATAGAGAAGTTTTTCACTGCGCGCTTCACGGCCTCCCGCGCCTCACGGCGAGGGTAACCTTTTACTCGCAGCCAACTTCGCCAGCGTTACGAAATCTTGCTAAATTGTTGCCGGGGGTCAGGCGACCGGCGCTACTGCGGTTGCCGCCGCGGGGGCCGCTCCCTTCCTCATCTCGGAAATGACCTTCTGGTCAACGGATTTGCTGTGCCAGACCAGCTGCAACTTGTCGCAGCGGGCAAAGGCGTCCGGCTCGATCATTGATTTCTTGATGAAGAGAACCCTCTTCTCAATGGGCGAGAGACACAAGTGCCAGCAGACGGATTTGGCGCAATAGTAGACCAATTCCGAGCAGGAGAAGGTGTCGAAGCTCTCGAAGTTGAACCTGAAATCGTAGGCCCTGCCGAGCTGCGAGAGGGCCAGCTTGTAGATGATCGGGAAGACCTCTTTAAAATAGATGGTCTCGCCGCGTTCCAGGCGCTCCTCGATTTGCCGCTCCTCGCTGTTGGACTGTGCGGCGTTGAAGAGTATCTGCGGCGAGGTGTCATTGCGCGTCAGTTGTTCAGGGAATCTGAGGATGGCCATGTAATCGCAGCGGCAGAAGTTCAGGAGGTCTTCCATGAAGACTCCCTCGGCCATCGCGTGAATGACCATCTGTTTACCGCTTTTACATTCCGCTTTGACCTTTTCGAGGGGCGCGTATTCGTCCGTCCAGCCGTCGCCGAGCTTATCGCGGTCAACCTCGCCGAGATAGAGCCCGGCGTGGCTGAAATAACCCGGAATGAAATAGCCGTCGAGATAATTGACGTAGCCGCGGACGAGGACATCGCCCGGCTGGATAAGTTCGAGCACCTGCCTCATGTCCTCGCCCTTGACCAGGTAGCTGCCCGGGTCGTAGAGGAAGAAGAGAGGCCACCTGAAAACTTTCAGGTCGCCGAAGACTGTGAGGAAACGTTCGAGCCAACCTTTGGTCTGCTTTTCGTTATTGCTCATCGGGGAACTCCTTCTTAGGTGGGTGTGAATTGCATGGCATCGAGGTCGCGTCTGATCGAATCGGTGAGCAGCGACCTGTCAAGGAGCAGATACCGCTGGTGAAGCGGCCTGGCAAAAGGGTCTTTGCGCGCGGGCATGACTTTGGCTTCAGCGAGGGGCACTTCGCGGCAATCCGCGAGGTCCACGTCGAATTGACGGCTGACCTGGCGTGGAAAATCGCCGCCGTAGACGATGACGTTGCTTTCCGTGTGATGAAAGGTCGAGCCGTTGGCGATGTTGTAAGAGCCGACCGAGGCCACGACATCGTCTATGACCAGGTTCTTGGAGTGAAACGCGCCGGGCTTCTGCCATTCAAAAACCCGGATGCCGTGCTCTATCAGCCAGCGAAAGTGGCCCGCGCATTCACGGTACATGAAGCCGAGCAGCCCGCGGCCCATCAGCGTCTGCGAAGCCTTGCGCGAGTTTGTGATGAGCCTCACTTCGACGCCGCGCGCGGCCGCCTCGGCCAGCGTTTCGGCGATGATTCGCGGGGGACGAATCCCGTGACAGCCCCAGTAGATGTGTTTGCGCGCCTGCCTGAACATCAATAAATTGGCCTCCGTCAACGGCAATCGCTCCTCGTCGTAAGGCTTGTGCGGGACGTAGCGCACGCGTTCGCCGCCGGTCGGCAGGAGTGGGGGGAAATAGATTTCACCTTTCTCCGCGAGAAAATCCGCAGCGCGGGCATGTGCGGCTGCGCTCAGGGCGGCGCGGTCGAAACCCGGCCGCTGGCTCGCCCCGTACCGGCCTTCCATCGCCTGGTAAAAGAAGAAGCTCTCGTTGAACTGGCGCTGGATGTCGGCGACCACGGGCCCGGTCAGGTACACGTCCGTGTCGCGCCAGGCCTTCGGTTTGATGCCGCCGTAGGCGTACTTATCGCCCCAGTTGATGCCGCCGAGGATGGCCCGGCTGCCGTCAACGACCAT
>DASVWH010000229.1:0-52115 GCA_036389715.1 Pyrinomonadaceae bacterium
GCCCCGGCTTCCCTCCAAGCCCCAGTCGCCGAAGCCGAGATTTTGGGGAGTTGTCCCGCGTCTACCGTTAACCGGGCCGGACGAAGAGCACTGCGTCGTGGAAGCTGCCCTGCCGCCATCGCCGCCCGCGCCGGAGATTCCCGGTTGCCCGTAGTCGCCCGGCCTCCCACCGGGGCCACCGTGCCCCCCCCACTCAGAATGAGCAATACTTCCCGACCAGCCCGTGGGGACGGTGACGCTGATGTCCGCGCCATTCCCCCCCGGTCCGCCCGTGCCGCCCAGACCACCTGGCCCTCCTTTACCACCCTTGCCTCCCGGCCCGCCCGTGCCGCCGTTGCCCGCGCCACCCTGGGTACAGGGACAATCAGCGCCGTCGCCGCCGTTGCCTCCCCGCGCACCGTTGCCACCGTAACCTCCCGGCCCGCCTTTTCCGCCTTCTCCACCTTCTCCGCCGGAGGCATTAAAATAGTAATTCCCCGTCATGCTGGTAATGTTGTTGGTTTGAGATCTAGCGTCGCCGCCCCTCCCCCCGATAAATCCTTGTCCGCCTTTATAACCCGTGCCGCCGGGGTTGCTCGGAAATCCGTCCAGGCCGTTCGGGCTCCCGCAGACTCCGTTATCCCCGTTGGGCGAAGGGTCAGGCGTGCCCGGCGCTCCTGTCACGCCGATGTCGCCGGGCGCGCCCATTGAGCCGGGGCCGCCGCTGGTGTCCTTATCCTGCACATGCCAGGTGGTCTTGCGGAAGCCCGTGCGCTTCCCCTTCTGCTGCTCTTCGAGCCACTCCTTGCGCCCCTTGCCGCTGGTATCAATGGTCAGGTCCCAGTCTTCTTTCAGTAAGCGCGGAACGAACTCTTTGAGCGCAGGCAAACTCCCGTGACTGGCCGCCGTGAGCCCGACGCCCTGTTGCCTGCGGGCCGCTTGCAGCGTCATGCCCATCGCCCCCTCCGTCTCGATAGGAAGGAAGGCCATGCTGTAGTTGCCCTTGATGACGGGATGCCGCCCCTCGAAAATCACCCTCCTGGCCAGAAAGACCGTGTCGCCGGTCAGTTCCACCCGTTCGGGCAGGTAGAGCGTGTCGGCCAGTTGCACGCCCTTGAGCCGCGCCCCGCCGGAGCGCACCAACTGCATCTCCGGCATCCGCGCGAAGGCCGGGGCCAGCCTCTGTTGCCAGCCGTCTTCGAGCAGGACGTTCGGCTCGAACGGCACGCCTTTGCGCAGCAGGAGGTCGCGGGCCGCCCGGAAATTCCTGCGCCGCCGCTCCATTTCAGCCTGCCGCTGCGCCAGGGTAGGCGGAATCTTTCGTGTCGGAACCTGCCGCTCCTGCGGCTGCTGCGCGAGCGAGCCGCTGCGGGTCACCGGCGCAAACGCAGCTCCGAGCGCGACGAGCCCTGCCATCAGGACCAGGAGGCAGCTTATTCTTCGCATGAGGTTGCTCCTTTTCGGACGATTGAGGGGTTGAAGCAAATCAAGCCGGTGCGAGTTAATACTTTGAGCGGGCTGGTTAGTAAAAGCGGGACTCTGCCGGAGAGTGAGGCTCTTACCTGGCGTGAGCATGACCGGCTACAGGGCATGTATACGCCCGTGCCCGGAGCGTGTCAAGCCGATTTTGATGGCCGTTTTAAGGATTTAAGGCCGGTTTAATTGCCCCTCGCAAGCCCCGGAGCCGGAGCCAGCGCGCCCCTGCCAACAATTCGTGCGCAAGAGCCGCAAGGCTTGCTACAATTCAACCCGAGACCGGCAATCGAGCCTTATCTTAAGTCTTTAATGGGACCGCTCAAACGGGAAGCGGCGGGCGAAGCAGATGGATAACTACGCGATAGCCGAGCGGTTCAACCGCCTGGCCGACCTGATGGAGATTCGCGGCGACGACCGTTACCGGATACGCTCTTACCGCAACGCGGCCGAAGCCATCGAGACCTGGCCGACCGAGTTGAGCCGGATCGCGGCCGAAGACGGCTTGAAGGGCTTGCAGGCTCTGCCGGGCGTCGGCAAGGCTATCAGCGGCAAAATCATGGAGCTGCTCACGAACGGGAGCTTCGAGGCCTGGGAGAAACTGGTGGCCGAGACGCCCGCCACCGTTCTGGACCTCCTGCGCGTCGGCGGCATCGGGCTCAAGACGGCCGCGACGCTCTACCAGCAGTTCAAAATCTCTTCGCTCGAAGACCTGCGGAAATTCGTCGCGGGCGGCGGCCTGGAGATGGTGGACGGCGTCGGCGAAAAGAGCGCGGAAAGAATCACGGAGAGCCTCAAACGCCTGTCAGAGAAGCCGCGAGCGATTTAGTCGGAGGGCCGCGCCGGTTCGGGAGATAAGCTGTGAAGCAGCGACGGATTCTTCTCTTTACGGTCGCAGCGCTGGCGGCGGTCGGCGTCGGACTGCTCATCATTCCGGGATTGAATCGCGGCTCGCTGACGGTCAGCGCGCGGCTCGTCTACACGGACGGCCAGGCGCAGGCGGTCGCGGGCGAAGCCTTCTACCTGCTCGACGCAGACCCGCTCAGGCTCTTGATTGACGGGGACAGGACGGAGGGCCGCGCGCTCGCCTCGCAGGTCTCCCGGGAGCATCCCAGGCTGGAGGCGCTGGCGCGTGTGCTGGATGCGCGGCGGCGTTATGCTTACCCGCTCGGAGCCGAGGTCGGCAGCTTCGTCGAAGACGCCCGGCCCGTCTGGGAGCGCCACGTCGTGCAGTCCGCCGGGACAGACCGCGAGGGACGCGCGCGCTTCCAAAATCTCAGGCCGGGCGATTACTGGCTCATGGGTCGAGCGCCCACGCGCGGGGGTCTCGCGTTCTGGAACTTGCCGGTCAGGGTCGAGCGCGGAAGTAACCAGCTCAGCCTTGAGCCGGACAACTCGCTCGAATGCTCTTCATGCCTGGTCAGCCCCTGGGCATCGGCTAGAGAGAATGCCCACCCCTAGCTGCTGCAAAACAGGACGGACCCGCGCGTGCTATAGTGTTGCAGGATAAGTCTTACAGAATAAGCGCAGAATCATTCTTCGTCCTTCGGATGAGGAAGACTTGAAAAAGAGAGAGATCAGAGGAGGATTCGAGTTGAAGATAAGAACCGGAAGATTAGTAGCGGCCGCCGTCCTGGTGGCCTGTAGCTTCAGCGGCGCTGCCGTCGCACAGAACAGGCTCAACCACTTGAGAAGCTGGGCGGGCAGGTATCCGACACACAGGACCGGCAGGCTGACAAGAAACTTCTTTCAGCTCCCGGAAATCCGCCAGCCGCTGCTCAAGCTGCTCAGCCGCGTGGACTTTAACCTGCTGACGAGGGCCTACCAGGTAGAGACTCCCGTCAAACGGCTCGGCGATTACCTGGCAGTCAAGGTCTGCCGCCCGCACCTCTGCGACACGGACAACGCGGGCTTTGCCATCAACCTGCGCGACGGTTCGATTTACGTCAGGATGTCGGGAACCAATGAGCCGCGCTGGTTCAACTCCGGCGGGCAATACACGGCCCTGCCGCAGAGAGTGCTCGATTTCTTAAACGAGTTTTCCGCCACCTGAACGCCCTGCCCAGCGAAGCCCTAGCTTAACCTGCCGGATGCGACCGCGATGGCTTCGGCCTGCCGCTTGACGATGACGAGCGTGATGTCGTCGGCGGCGGGCGTGCCCTGCGCGAACTTGGTCAGCGCCGCCTCTATCCGGTCGCGGATGCCTGCGGCCGAGGCGTCCAGGTTGCGTGCGACCACGTCGTACAGACGCGACGTGCCGAACTCTTCGCCCTCCGGGTTATTGGCCTCCGAGACTCCGTCCGAATAGATGACGAGCACGTCGTTCGGTTGCAGCTGCGTGCGGCCTTCCCTGTACTCCGCGTCCGGCTTGATGCCGAGCGGCAGGCCGCCCGAAGAGAGATTCTCGACCGTCCCGGCCGCGTGCACGATCAAGGGCGGATTGTGGCCCGCGTTGAGAAACGAGAGCGCGCCGGTCTGCGGGTCCAGCTCCGCGTAGAAGAGCGTCACGAAGCGGTTGGAAGGGATGCTCTCGGCCAGGTAATTGTTGACGGCGCTGATGGTTTCGACCAGCGAATTGTGCGAAGAGGCCTGCGCGTGAACGGCCGCGTGCAGCGAAGACATCAGGAGCGCGGCGGCCGTGCCCTTGCCCGACACGTCGCCGAGCGTAATCACCATCCGCCCGTCGGGCCGCGGAATAAAATCATAATAGTCGCCGCCGATCTCGTAGCAGGGGAAGCTGATGCCCTGCATCTCGTACCCGGCGACGTGCGGTGACGTGGTCGGCTGAAAGCGCTGCTGAATCTCGCTCGCCAGTTGCAGCTCCTGCTCCAGTCGCTGGCGCTCGATCTGCTGTTCGAGCAGCCGCGCGTTCTCCACCCGGATGGCCGCGACCGACGCGAGCGTGGTCAGGACCTTCAAATGGTCTTCCGTGAAACGGCCCTCCGCGATGGGCGAATCCGCGTAGATGATGCCGAAGACCTTTTCGCCGACGCCCAAAGGGACGGCCAGGACGGAGCGAATGCCTTGCAGCGTCATCGTGCTGCTCATCAGAATCGGGTCCTGCTGCGCGTCGGCCGTCAGCACGGACCTGCCCTTGCCGACGACCTCTTCCATGATGGTCCGGCTGACGCGAATCTCGCCCACGTCGCCCTCGCGGCCGCGCAGGCGCGCGACGGAGACCTTCAAATCCTCGCTCCCCTCGTCGCGCATCATGATGCAGCAGCGTTCGGCCGGGACGGCCTCGAAGACCAGTGAGGCAATCTGCTGAAGGGTTTCGCCGAGCGTCGCGGAAGCCAGGAGGGTGACGCCGACCTTGCCGATCAGGGCGAGCAGGTCGCTCTGGCGGGCGGCGCGTTTGGGCACGTCGATGTCCGGCTGCGTGCGCGCGCCCTCGATGGCTTCGAGCAGCCCGGAAGTAGTCCTGTCGGCAGAGTTGAGCGCGATGGTCGCTTCCGGCACGGGCGAGGAATGCGCGTCCGTAATCATCGTCGCGCCCATCTCAGCGCCGTGATCCTTGAAGACGATCTCGGTCTCGCCGATCTGAATCCGCCCGCCGGGCGTCAGCGGGACCGCGCCTTCGAGCGGCGCGCCGTTGTAGAGCGTCCCGTTGGCCGAGCCCAAATCCTGCAAGATATACTGGTCGCCTTCGCGGCGCACCTCGGCATGGACGCGCGAGGCGAACGGGTCCGGGATGCAGAGGTCGTTGCGCGCCGAGCGGCCAATCGTTATCCGCAAGCGTCCCAGCGGGTACGTGTCGGGGCTGCGATCCGGGTACTTGACTATTAAATCGGGCATCGTTCCACTTGTCGAAATTTTATCTCTTGCGCATCGAGCCGCCGGAGAACCGGCGCGCGCCGAAATGTCATAGACTCAACTCTTGCCACAATGTCATAGACTCAACTCTTGCCACTCGAATTCCCGCTCCGGCTACTTATTCTTGCGGCGCTGGTGCTCATCGAAGAGCCTGTCCGCGTTCCTTCTAGCCTCGGCGGCGTGCGCGCCTCCCTGCGCGCGCAGGAAATAGTTCAGGGCGGCGGCTAACTCCCCGTCGCTCAACCTTTTAGGGTCGCGCCCGTTGACGATATTGAGAGCCTGAAAATAGTAGGAGTCGGCGTCGGCCTGCGTCTTACCGCCAGCGGGAGGCTTTGACTGCGCAGCGGGCGACGGCGCGACGGCAGGCGTAGCCGTCGTGGCGGCCGTTTCGGGCGTGCGTTCCGGCTGGTCCGGGCGCGTCTCGCGCGGGCGCTCGGTGTTGGCGGAGGCGGGCGCGGCCGTGCCCTCCATCTCCGCCAGGCGCTGCCTGGCCGTCTGCGCGACGCTGGCCGAAGCGGAAGAGGATATTTTCCTGTAGGCGGCGCGGGCATCATCCGTGCGCCCGGCCAGGCGCAGCGCCTCCGCGTAGGCCAGCCGCGTCTCGTCGTCCGACTCGTTCTCACCGACCTGCTCGATCAAACGGCGGTAACTCTCGGCGGCATCCTCGTAGAGCTTCTCGTCAAACTCGGCGACGGCCAGGGCACGCAGCGCGGTCGTGTTGCCCGGCTCGTATTGCGTGCTGATGCGATACTCGTCAATCGCTTCGCGGCGCGCGCCGCCCCGCTCCAGGGCCTGGCCCAGGCGCAGGTGAATCGCCGGATTCGACGGCTCAAGCTCGGCGGCGGAACGCAGCAGCGCGACGGCCTTGCCCGTCTCCCCCGCGGCGAGCCATGTCTCGGATTCGGAGAGCTTCTCTTCCACCAGCCTTTTTTGGGCGCCGGGCGCGGGCTCGGCCGCAGTAGCAGGAGTCGCAGGGCTCGTCCTGCGCAGCAGGAAGAAGGCCAGCGCGCCGCCGCCGAGCGCGACGCACAGCGCTGCAATCGCGATTCCCTTCCAGCGCCTGCGGGGCCCGGCCCGCGGCGGCCGTTCGTCCTGTCTCGCGGCCGGAGTTGCGGCCGGAGATACTGCTGGAACGGCCGCCGCAAGAGAGGGAGTCTCGACCGTATCTGCGCCATCTTCTGCCTCGGCCGCAGGCTCTTCTTGAGCAGCAGCCCGTGTGGGTTCGGTGAGCCTGGGAGCGAGCGTGGTCGTCTGCGGGGCGGTAAAATCGGAGGATTCGGTGGCGCTCCCGTGCCCATCGCGGGCGGGCGCGGACGCCTGCTCCAGAGAGCGCGCACGCTGGAGCAGTTTCTCCATCTCGGCGTGCCTGATTCTGGTCGTCTCCGATGAGGAATGATTCGGGTCGCTCGGGGCCAGGCCGTTGGTGCTGCGTCCCTCATTCGAGAGCGGCACGGTTCGCGCCAGGGGCGAGATGGGCGCGTCCGTTTCAGCCCCGCCGCTGCTCCCAAGCGGCGAGCCGCACAGCCGACAATAACGCGCTTCCGGCGCTGGCACTGCTCCGCAGCCTGGACAAGCCTTGACCATCGATTCCTCTTCCCCACCTGTTCCTGACGGCAAACTCTAGCGAGCGCGGCGCGAGCGGCGCTGGTCCTGGCGCTCGACTATCGTCCCGGCGATGAGGTCGTGCAGAGCGCGCCCGTTGGCGTTGAAGGCGGCCATCAGAAAACCGATTCCCGCCAGGACCAGCGAGACCGGATAGCCGACCAGATGGCGCACCAGCGAGCGCCCGAGGCTCAAGGGCTCGCCGTCGGCCCGCCTGACGTATAAACCCGTGGCCCATTTGCCGACCGTCTGCCCGCGCAGGCTGGTCAGCCCGACGAAATTGAGCAGGGCCGCGGCGATGGCGACGAAGACACCGATGGTCCAGGCGCTGCTTCCGGCCGCCTGCGCGTGGCTCGAAGAGAGACGCGCCAGCAGCGTGCAGAAGGCGATGATTCCGGCCAGCAGGATGTAATCAATCAGCATCGCACCGCAACGTAAAGAGAACGGCGCGCGGAATCTCTCCATGTAGCTCTGCGCGTGTGCGTGTGTATTGGCGTCTGCTGGAATCAAGGGCGTTGTTTCTATTCGGGCGCTCATAAGTTAAGTAATCAGTTTCGAGTTTTCGGTTTTCAGTTTCAAGCTCTCAATCTCTGGCTGAAAACTGAAAACCGAAAACTGAAAACTCGAATCCCTTCATCCGACCAGGAAGTGGAGTGTGGTTTCGCCGAGGCGCAGTTTGTCTCCGCTCTCAAGGACGCGGGGCTGGCGCGGCGCGAGCCTGACGGAGTCGTTAATCACGGTTCCGTTTACGGAGTTCAGGTCTTCGATGAGGAAGGTTTCGCCCTCGCGCCAGATGCGGGCGTGGCGGCGCGAGACCTTCGTCTCGGGGTCGAATTTCGAGAGGTCCACTTCGGGAAAAATGTTTGAATGCGGGTCACTGCGACCGACAAGATTATTCTCCTTCTGAAGCTCAAACGATTCGTCGAGCTTGGTAGTTCCGGTGACGATCAGCTTGGCCGTCGCGCGCGCGGACCTGAGCGCCGCGCTCGAACCGACGCCGACCAGCGGCTGCTTCATCCCGCAATGCGCGCAGTAGACATCGTCGGCGGCAATCCGCCCGCCGCAGAAGCCGCAGAAGACCGTCTCGACCTGAATCGTCTCGCCGCCCAACTGCTGGGCGGGCATCGAGCCGTAGCTGACCTCTCCCTTGCGCAGCTTTTCGAGGTGCGCATTGAGGGCTTCGCGCATCTCGCCCGCCGAGCGAAAGCGGTTCTCCGGCTTGTACTCGACAGCACGCATCAGGATGCGCTCCATCTCGGAGGACATCGCGGGATTGAGCTGGCGCGGGCGCGGGTTCTTGGTAAAGTCGAAGATCAGGAGCGGGTTGTCCTGCGGGTCGCTGCCCGTCAGGAGATGAAACATGGTCGCGCCGAGGCTGTAGATGTCCGAGCGCGGCTCGACCTTGCCGCTGAAGAGCTCCGGCGGCGCGTAGCCCATCGTCCCGACCGCCGTCACGCCCTTCTCCTGCGGCGTCACCCAGCGCGCGATGCCGAAATCAATCAGCATCACGCGGCCCGAGTTGCCGTCAATCATCAGGTTCGCCGGTTTCAGGTCGCGGTAGATGATCGGCTTGGGACGCCTGTGTAGGTAATCGAGCACGTCCGCGATCTGGACGCCCCAGTCGGTGACGGTCTTTTCGTCAATCCGCCCGCCGGGCGCACTGCGCAGACGGGCAGCGAAGTCGCCGCCCGAAATGTACTTCATGACGAGATAGAAGCGGCCGTTCTCGTTGTCGTAAAAATAGTCGTAGATGGTCGGAATCGAAGCGTGCTCAAGCGAGGTCAGGAGCAGCGACTCGCGCTTGAAATCGCCGATGGCCTTCTCATGCTGCGTCGGGTCTATGTGCGCCTCGACCATCTCTTTGACGGCGCGCGGGGCGTCGCCCAGGTGACGGTCCTTGGCCAGGTAAACCGCGCCCATCCCGCCGCCGCCGATGCGCCGCACGATCTCGTAGCGAACGTTGAGCACGGTTCCAGGTTCGAGCTGCTTGCTGACGGGCTGCCGCCCGCCGGTCGAACCGGCCCGCGCCGTCGCGGTCGGTAAAGGCTGGCCATCGCCGTTCGCAACTTCGCCGGTCACTTTCTCGGCCGCAGCGGCTGCGACCGGCCCGGCAGCTTCGGCGGGCGCGGGCTCGGCCTGGACCTGCGTGACCTGCGGGCGGGCCTCGCTCTCGGGGCCGGGCGCGGGCGCTGCGGGAGCAGCAGTCACGTCGGCGGCCTCGGGCGCAGGGACCGGCGGTGGGTTAAAGGAAATCTCAGGCGCGGGGGGCGACTGCGAGGTCTGCGGCACGAGCGATACGCCGGAAGGTCCGGCATCTTCCGGGCGCGCGGAAGTCGGCGCGGGCGGCGCGGGAGAAGGAAGCGGCGGCGTGGGAGAAGAAGGCGGCTGCGCTGTCGAAGGGGTTGGCGGCGCGGCGACGGGCGCGGCGCTCGCTTCATCTCCGGCAGCGCGAGCTTCATCTCCGGCAGCGCCGGTAGTGCCAGCCTCTTCGCCAGGAGCCGTCGCCGCAGCAAGGCCGCCGGTGGCCGCCGGTTGGGCCGCGCCGCAGTTGCCGCAGAATGGATCATCTGGCGCAGTCTTTGCGCCGCATGCATGACAGAAAGGCATCTCTATGATTCGCCGGCGAGGGACCAGATTACTAGCTTCCGAAACGCGGGCGGCTGATGCCAGCCCGGCCTCGGCCGGATGATTGCTCTACCTTACTATGTGGAAGCGTAAGAATGTCTTCCCGACGATAATCTCGTCGCCGTCGCGCAAAGGCTGGCGGTCGCCCGGTAAGAGGCGACGCCCGCGATTGACGAACGTCCCGTTCGTCGAGCCCAGGTCTTCGATAAAATACTGGCCGTTGCGACGCATGATGCGCGCGTGACGCCGCGAGACCTTCGCCTCCGGGTCGTCGGCATCCAGGTCCACGTCCGGGAAGATGCCGCCGTCGGCATCCCAGCGCCCGATCTGTGATTCGTCGTCGCTGAGCGGAAACTGCTTGCCCGCCGAGCGCCCGCGCTCGATGACCAGCCGGGCGTGCGCGCCGTCCATCATCGCGATTGAGCCGGACGAGAGGGCGAAAGCCCGCGCCGCCTGTGCGACCTCTGATTTGCCGACGAGGGCGGGCTGGGCCTCGGAGACTTCCCGGCTGTCGGTCGGGCTGCCGGAATGGCTGCCCGTCCCGGAGGGGTTGTTGGCCTGCACCCCGCCGAGCGGTGCTCCGCACTCGTCGCAATACTGCGAGCCCTCCAGATTTTCCGTGCTGCACCTTTCGCAGATCGTCATACTAATTTTCCCCTCGTGCGATTGCGCCAGTGGGAATGAGCGCCGTCCTTCGCCGCGAAGCCTCCGAACGAGCGCCGCCGCGCGCGCGAGAAACAATTTTCATTGTAGCGCGAATTTGACGGACGCGGCAATTACAAGCAAGTCGGGAGGGCGAGCGGGATGAAAGGGTGACGATTCGAGTGGCCCCGGCATTGTTTCCGCCCCGCCGCCTTCCACCCCGCTCCGCCCCTCCCTTATAATGAAACTGTACTGGTTTGCCGAACGTAAGAATAATCTCCAGGCCGGGCCGATTTAATCGAATCGCGCCTTCTCTTACTGTAAGGAGATGAGCTTTGTGAGCTTCGCCGGGCAGCCCCGGGCCAGCCCCCATTGATGAAGGAATAAAAGCGATGGCTTTGAGCCGAAAAAGAATCATCATCATCGTCTCGGCGGTAGCACTGCTGGGCATCATCGTCGTCATTAGCATCCTGGCTGGCGGCAAGGACGAGCCCGAAGTGACGACCGTGAAAGTCGTCAGGCACGCCGAGCTGCGTTCGACGGTGACGGCTTCCGGCGAGGTCCGCCCGATTCAGTACATCAACCTGACGAGCGAAGTGGCGGGCCGCATCGAGGAGATTTACGTCAAGGAAGGCCAGCCCGTGACGAAGGGCCAACAGCTCGTCCGCCTTGACCCGACACAGCTTCAGTCGAATCAGGAAGCGCAGCTGGCTGCGGCGCAGGCGGCCCTGAGCGACGTGCAGAACGCGCGGATGCAGATTAACGCCGCGCAGAACGGCATCCTGAACGCGCAACAGGCGCTGACCGTGGCGGAGGCCAACGTCGCGCAGGCGCGTCAGCAGGTCGTCTCTTCGCAGACCAATGTTGACCGCGCGCAGGTTGACCTCAATACGGCGCAGCGCGAGTTGAAGCGCACGACCGAGCTGGTCGAATCCGGCGTCGCCTCGCGCGCAGAGTATGACGCGGCACGCGACCGCTTTGAGCAGGCGCAGGTCGCACTGCGGACGGCGAGGGCCAATTTCGAGGTCCAGCAGATCGCTGTCAAGGAGGCCGTGGCGCGCGTCAATCAGCAGCGGGTCGCCGTCCGCGAGGCCCAGATCGGCGTCCAGCGCGCGCAGGCCAGCGCCTCTTCGAGCGAATCGCGCGCCAGCCAGCAGCAGGCCATCCTGCGCGGGCAGGGCAGCCAGTTGGCCAAGGCCACGCAGCTCGCGCCGATCACCGGCGTCATCGCAGACATCCCTTCCAAGGTCGGGCAGTTCGCCGTCGCGGGGCTTTCGACCACGCCGCTCCTGACCATCGCGGACATGTCCACCATCAACGTCGAAGTCAAAGTTGACGAGACGGAGATCGCCAGCGTCGAAGTGAATCAAACGGCGCGCGTCAAGGTTGACGCCTTCCCGGACAGGGAGTTGGAGGGGCTCGTGACGCAAAAGACGCCGCTCGCGCTCGGCAAGTCTTCGACCCAGGGCGGGCTGCAAAATCAGATCAACGTGCAGGAAGCCAAGGAGTTCCGCGTCGTCGTTCAGTTGCAGAACGTGCCGGACGAAATTCGCGGCGGCTTGAAGCCGGGCATGAGCGCGACCGCCGTCATCACGACGCAGACCGTCAGGGATGCCCTGGCCGTGCCGCTTCAGGCCATCAGGGATAAGCCTGCGACTGCGGCCGCTTCTCCGCAGGTTGCAGGGAACACGCCCGCGCCCGTGCCCGCCGACAGGCCGAAGGACACGAAGGGCGTCTACGTCTTGCAGGGCAACAAGGTCAAGTTCGTCGAAGTGACGACCGGCATCACGGGCGAGGCCGACATCCAGATCACGAGCGGTTTGCAGGAGGGCATGGAGATAGTGACCGGGCCGAGCCGCGTCTTGACCGCGCTCAAAGATGGGACCAGCGTCAAGCGCCTGACGCGCAAGGCGGGCGATTCAAACTCGAATTCCGGCGGTGATAAATAATGAGCGACACGCTGACGGCTGCCGCGCCGCCCGGCTCGCAACAGCTCGCGCCGGGCGAGCTTCTCGCTCGTGACGGTGTGCCCGCCGCGCTGATCTCGATGCGCGGCATCTGGAAGACCTACCAGATGGGCTCGGAGGAGGTGCACGCCCTGCGCGACGTTTCATTCGACGTGCAGAAGGGCGACTACCTGGCCATCACCGGGCCTTCCGGCTCGGGCAAGTCCACGCTGATGAACCTCATCGGCTGTCTCGACACGCCGACCCAGGGCCAGTACTGGATTAACGGCAAGCTCGTCTCCGAAATGGACGACGACGAGCTGGCGCGGATTCGCAACCAGGAGGTCGGCTTCGTTTTCCAGACCTTCAACCTGCTGGCCCGCGCGACCTCTCTGCACAACGTCGAGCTGCCGCTGATTTATGCGGGCGTCGGCTCGACCATCAGGCGTGAGAGGGCACAGCAGGCGCTCGCTTCCGTTGACCTCGCCGACAGGATGATGCACAGGCCAAACGAGCTTTCGGGCGGCCAGCGCCAGCGCGTCGCCATCGCCCGCGCGCTCGTCAATCATCCTTCGATTCTGCTCGCGGACGAACCGACGGGCGCTCTCGATACGGCGACGAGCGTCGAAATCATGGCCCTCTTCGAGAAGCTCCACGCCGCCGGCAATACCATCATCGTCGTTACACACGAACCCGACATCGCCGCGCGCGCTTACCGCGTCATCTCCATCCGCGACGGGCAGATAGAGAAGGACGAGCGCCTCAGGTAAGAGTTGACGGGCGGAGAAGATGGGCACGCACGGGGCTGGATGCGTAGATTAAGGAGACGCGCGAAGTGAGCGGACGCCGGGACGAGGAGATGCAGAGAGACGGCGAGACAGGGCTTGATGCTTCGTCGCGCGCGGACGGCGGCGCGTCCCCGCGCCTCTTCTTCTCCGCACTCTGGGAGTCCTTCCGGGTCGCCATTTCGAGCCTCAGGGCCAACAAGCTGCGCACCGGCCTGACCTTGATCGGCATCGTCGTCGGCGTCTCGGCGGTGATCGCCGTCGTGACCATCATCAAGGGGCTGGACCAGACCGTCTCTTCGACCTTCTCGTCGCAGGGCTCGACGGTCTTTACCATCGCCAAGCGCCCGATGATTATCACTTCGCGCGAAGACTTTCTCAAATTCAACAAGCGCAAGGATGTCACGGAGGAGGACGCGGACGCCATCATGCGCCTCTGCACGGCCTGCTGGCGCGTCGGCATCGCGGCCAATTCCCGCAACCTGGTCAAGCACGCCGACGAAAAATCGGAAGACGTGCCGGTGCGCGGCGTGACGCTCTCGATGTTCGACATCGAGGCCATCAACATCGAGGCCGGGCGGACCTGGACGGATTCCGAGGGCGCTTCGGCGCGCGAGGTTTGCGTCGTCGGGATGGACATCCTGGACAATCTCTTTGACGGGGCCGCGCCCGAGCGTGTCATCGGAGACGAGGTGCGCGTCGGCGGTCGTCCCTTCAAAATCGTCGGCGTCGCCCAGCGGCTCGGCAAGGTCTTCGGCATCTCCAGAGACAATTTCGTCTTCATTCCATATCCGACCTACCAGAAATTCCTGGGCTCGCGCGCCTCCATCACCATTCACATGCAGGTCCCGGACGCGGAGCACCTGGAGGAAGCGAAGGACCAGGCGCGCGCGCTGATGCGCAATCGTCGCGGCAAGACTTCCAGCGACGAGGACGACGGATTTGCCCTTGAGACGCAGGATGTCTTCCTGGACCTCTACGGCAAAGCGACCTCCAACATCTACATCGTGACCATCGGCGTGGCCGCGATTTCGCTGGTCGTCGGCGGCATCGTCGTGATGAACATCATGCTCGTCTCCGTGACGGAGAGGACCAAGGAGATAGGCATTCGCAAGGCCGTCGGCGCGCGCCAGAACGATATTCTGACGCAGTTTTTGATCGAGGCCGTAACCGTCACGGCCATCGGCGGAGGCATCGGCGTGCTGACGGGCTTCGGCCTGGCCTACTTAATCTCGATGCTGATGGGTTTTCCGCTGCTGCTCAGCATCGGGTCGGCGGTGCTCGGCGTCGGCGTCTCGTCCTTCGTCGGCATCGTCAGCGGACTCTGGCCCGCCTGGCGAGCGGCGCGGCTCAACCCGATTGAAGCCCTGCGGGCGGAGTGAGCAGTGAGCAGTGAGCAGTAAGCAGTAAAAGAAAGAAACTGCCTGGCTACCCATCGCTCCCTGTTCGTCGTTAACTGCTTACTGCTCACTGCTCACTGCTCACTTGATTTTATGACTTTCGACGACGTTAAAGAATCCGCGAAGATTGCCGTGGCGACGCTCAGGGCAAACAAGCTGCGCTCGTCGCTGACCATTCTGGGGGTGAGCGTCGGCGTCATCACGGTCGTCTTCATGGTCTCGATTATCCAGGGGCTGAACCGCGCGTTCGCGCAGCAGATCGAGTCGCTCGGCTCGAACACGATCTTCGTCTCGAAGTTCGACCCGAGCTTCGGGCGGATGCCGAAGGCGGAGGAGCTGCACCGCAAAGAGATGACGATGGAGGACGCCGATGCGCTGCGGCGAGAAACGCGCTCGCTGGCGGGCGTCTCGCCCATCCATCGCCTGATTGCCGTCAAGCTGCGCTACCAGGACAAGCAGACGGACACGCCCGTCCTGCTCGGCGTCACGCCCTACTACGAGTTCGTTCATTCGCAATACGTTGATCTCGGGCGCTGGATCGGCGACGTGGACATGAGCGAGCGCTCGAACGTCTGCATTCTCGGAGTGGACGTGGCGCGCGCGCTCTTCCCTTACGAAGAGCCGCTCGACAAGGAGATCAAGATCAACGGCAATAGCTTTCGGGTGATCGGGGTGATGGAGCCGCTCGGCAACTTCTTCGGCCAGTCGCGCGATAACACGGTCTTCATCCCGATTACCACTTACGACAAATACTACCCGGACATCCCCGCGCCCGAATCCGTCTTCTTCATCATCGTCCGCCCGCTCTCGCGCGCCTACGTCAAACCCGCGATGGAGGAGATGCGCGACATCCTGCGCCGTCGTCGCCGCGTGCCTCCGAATGCGCCGGACAACTTCGGCATCTCCTCGCAGGACTCGCTGCTCGACATCTACAACCAGTTGACGGGCGCGACGGCCCTCGTCCTGACGGCCGTCTCCTTCGTCGCCCTGATGATCGGCGGCATCGGCGTGATGAACATCATGCTCGTCTCCGTGACGGAGAGGACCAAGGAGATAGGCATTCGCAAGGCCGTCGGCGCAACGCGCGGCAATATCCTGTCGCAATTCCTGATCGAAGCGGTCGTGCTGACGGCCATCGGCGGGCTGCTCGGGCTGCTGGTCGGAGAGACGGCCAGCATCCTGATGAACATCTACTCGCCGCTCCCGGCCTACGTGCCGCTCTGGGCGATAGCGGTCGGCATCGGCATTTCGGCGGCGGTCGGCATCATCTTCGGACTCTGGCCCGCCTGGAAAGCCGCGCGCCTAGACCCCATCGAAGCCCTGCGCTACGAATAAGCTTGACCTGCCGGGAACGGTCATCCGGTTCGACAGCAACAGCCGCCGACTAATCAACAGTCGGCGGCTGTAGCGTTTTCGGCGAAGATGTTCAGCCGGTAAAGGTCGGGAAGAGTGCGGCCAGGATGCTCAGGCAGATGACGCCGAGCAGCCAGAGGATGAAGACGATGGCCCAGGCCGAACCGGCACTGAGCTTTTCGGCCGTGTGACGGAATCCGGTGGCCGTCAACCACCAGCGATAGAGCGTGAAGACGCCTATCAGGCTGGCGACGGTGTAAAGGACGGGGTGGTCCGCGGCCGAGACCAGGAGACCGAGGTCGGCGCGCACCAGCCCCTGCTGGCCTTTGAAGGAGTCTATCTCGTCGGGCGCTTTCGTGTAGAGCAGAATCAGGTTCAGGATGCTCGTGATGACGACCGGGGGCAGCCAGCTGTAAACGGCCACGGAGAGCGCCTGCCAGAAGTTCATCCGCCCGCCAAAGGCCAGCACGCAGAGCAGGAAGAGCCCCGCCAGCACGAGTATGACGAGGAAGGTCCCGCCGATGTAGGAGAGCGGCGTGGCGATTTTAGCGGCCGTAGACTGGGCCTCTTCGATTCGCTGCTCCTTGAACGCAGCCGTCTTCTCTGGCGGAATCCAGCCGCCTTCGATCACCTTATCGGCAAAGTCGCCCGCGATCCGCTCGGGCGTCAGACGCTGCGTGAAAGCCACCTGGTAGATCATGCCGCAGAGGACCATGACGAGAAACCCTGTGAGCCAGCGCGGATGATGGCGCAGATTCTGAAAGACTCGCTCGGGCTCGAAGAAAACGCCCGTGACTCTCTCGGCGGCCGAGAGCGGCGGCGGCGCTTCCGGGCTCGCGGCGGGCTGGCGGATAAAGCTCAAGCCGAAGACGACGAGGCCGATCAGGATGGACAGGATGGCGATGCCGCGCAGCCCCTCCGGCGCGATGCGCAGGAAGTGGCCGACCAGCAACAGCAGCCCCGCGGCAAAGATGATTACACCGACGATGCGACGCATATGGGGAGTCCTCTCTTTAAAACCGCTCAGTGTTCAGTCTTTTACACCGCTCGGTCTTTAGCACCTGGCGGTCAGCACCTGGCGGTCAAAGCTCAACTTCTGATTTCCAACCCGAAGGCGGGCCACTTATTTCGCTTGATACGTCCGCCGGGCAAAACATGTTTCGGTTTTGCGGCGGCGCAGGTTACGCCACGAGTTAAGCGGCGGTCGGCGCGTCGGCCCAGCCTTCGACGCGGATGCAGGCGACCGTGTGGCCGGGCGCGACCTCGCGCAGGTCCGGGTCAATCCGCGCGCACTCCTCTATCGCCATCGGGCAGCGTGTCCGAAAGCGGCAGCCGGAGGGCGGATTGACGGGCGTCGGCACGTCGCCACTGAGGATGATGCGGTCGCGCTTGCGCGTCGGGTCGGGAATGGGAATCGCCGAGAGCAGCGCCCGCGTATAAGGATGCAGCGGGTTGGCGTAAAGCTCCACGGCGCTGCTGATTTCGACGATGCGGCCGAGGTACATGACGGCGACGCGCGTCGAGATGTGCTCGACGACGGCGAGGCCGTGCGAGATGAAGAGATAGGTCAGCCCGAACTCGCCCTGCAAGTCCTGCAAGAGATTGACGACCTGCGCCTGGACCGAGACATCCAGGGCGGAGACGGGCTCGTCCGCGACGATCAATTTCGGATTGAGCGCCAGCGCGCGCGCAATCCCGATGCGCTGGCGCTGCCCGCCGGAGAACTCGTGCGGGTAACGATTCATGTAATCGGGGTCGAGGCCGACCTTGCGTAACAGCTCGCCGACGCGCTCACGTCTCTCCTCCTTCGTCCCCAGCCCGTGAATGACCAGCGGCTCGCCGATGATGTCGCGGACCTTCATGCGCGGGTTGAGCGAGGCATACGGGTCCTGAAAGATGATCTGCATCTCGCGGCGCAGCTCTCGCAGGCGGCGTCCGCCGGTCATCAGCACGTCGCGGCCGTCGAACTTGATCTCCCCTGCTGTCGGCTCTATCAGGCGCAGGACGCAGCGCCCGACCGTTGACTTGCCGCAGCCGGATTCGCCGACCAGCCCGAGCGTTTCGCCGCGCAGGATTTCAAAGGTCACGCCGTCAACGGCGCGCACTACGTCGTCGCTGCCCTCGACCGCGAAGTGCTTGACCAGCCCGCGCACGTGGACCAGCGGCGCGGACTCTCCCTCTGCGCCATCGTGTGCGCGCGACGCAGCCGCCTCCCGTTCCGGCACGCTGCTGACACCCGGCCGCTGGTCGAAATTAAGCTCTCGATCTAAATTCACGATGATTCCCGGTTTGAGTTATCAAGTGGACTGAGACTCAGCGGACTCCGCCCGGTGATCGGCCGTGATGGCGGCCGCCAGGTCGTAGAGCACGCAGCGCACGCGCACGCCGCCGCCCAACTCGTAGAGCGGAATCTCGCCGCCTTCCGTGCAGCGCGGCATCCGGTGCGAGCAGCGCGGCGCGAAGTGGCAGCCGGGCGGAAGCTGCGTCGGGCTCGGGACCATGCCTTCGATGGTCTCCAGCCGCTCCACCTTTTTGGCTTCGCCCGCCGTCAGCTTCGGGACCGAGCGCAGAAGGCCCTCCGTATAGGGCATCTTCGGACGCGCGAACAATTCTTCGACAGGGGATTCTTCGACGATGCGTCCCGTGTACATTACGGCGACGCGGTCTGCGACCTCCGCGACCACCCCCAGGTCGTGCGTAATCAAGAGCACGCCGAGTTCTCGCGTCCGCCGCAGCTCGTTGAGCAGCTCCAGAATCTGCGCCTGGATGGTCACGTCGAGCGCCGTCGTCGGCTCGTCCGCAATCAGGAGCTTCGGGTCGCAGGCGAGCGCCATCGCGATCATCACGCGCTGGCGCATCCCGCCCGAAAGCTGGTGCGGGTAATCGTCAACGCGCCGCCCGGGGTCAGGAATCGCGACCTCCTTCATGGCCTCGATGGCGGCCTCGCGCGCCTCTTTGCGCGTCATCCCGCGATGCAGCCGCAGCGCCTCCGCAATCTGCTCGCCCACCTTGTAGACCGGGTTGAGCGAAGTCATCGGGTCCTGGAAGATCATCGCGATGTCGTCGCCGCGAATCTCGCGCATCCGCGCTTCCGAAGCCGCCAGCAAATCCTCGCCGTCGAAGTCAATCTCGCCGCCGACGATCTTTCCCGGCTCGGAGATGAGGCGCATGACCGAGAGCGCCGTGATGGATTTACCGCAGCCGGATTCGCCGACCAGCCCGAGCAGCTCTCCGCGGTCAACGTAAAAGCTGACGCCGTCAACGGCGCGCACCAGCCCGGCTCGCGTCGGGAAATGAGTCTGTAGATTTCTGACTTCGAGCAAATGTGGCATGCCGGTAAAGTTTAGCAGGCAATGCGGGCGGTTGACCAATTATTATGTGGCGCGGGCCGTTTGAATAACTTAAGATGTCTCGACAGCAAGCGCAAATTTTCAATCTCAGACGGGAAGGGCCGAGCCCCCACGCGGCCTTCGTCATTACGCGCCGCCGCTCAACAGGGAAGACTATTATGATGCTTAAAAGATGCGTCGTCAGCTTACTGATAATCTCCCTGCTGGCGTTGCAGCCGGGCTGCGGAAGACTGCTCGGAGACAAGTCCGGCTCGGACGGTTATTCGGGCGCTAGCACGCGCCCGGCTCCGCATTTCAAGCCGGGCTTTAATCTCTTCACCCCGGAGCAGGATGTCGAGCTTGGCAAGCAGTCTGCGCAGGAGGTCGCGCAGCAGGTCCCCTTCGTGCGTGACGACCGGATTCTCAACTACGTGCGGCAGTTGGGAGCAAGGCTCGCGGCCAAAGCGCCCGGCTATAACTACCCTTACCAGTTCAACGTGATTGCCACTAAAGAGATCAACGCTTTCGCGCTCCCGGGCGGATTCATCTTCGTCAACGCGGGCGCGATTGCGGCTGCGCGCAACGAGGGCGAGCTGGCGGGCGTGATGGCGCACGAGATCAGCCACGTCGCGCTCCGGCATCCGACCAACCAGGTCTCCAAAGCCTACATCGCCAAGCGCGGGATAGGAATCTTAAGGCGCGTGGCGGGCGACGAGATAGGCGGTGTCCTCGGCAGCGTCGGCGGGGCTGGCGCGAACCTGCTCTTTCTCAAGTTCGGACGCACGGCCGAGACCCAGGCCGACCTCGAAGGCGCGCGAATCATGGCCGAAGCGGGCTACGACCCGCGCGACATGGCCAGCTTCTTCCAGACGCTGCAAGCCAAAAGCGGACAAAGAGCGCCTGAATTCATGAGCGACCATCCGGACCCGGGCAACCGCGTCGCGGCCATCAACCGAGAGCTTCCCGCGCTCAAGATGAGCCCGAATCCGGTTCACGACACCAACGAATTCGAGCAGGTCAAAGGACAACTGCTCGGCGGGGCGACGCCTCTGGCCAAATCGGCCGGGCCTGAGCGTAAAGGGTCCGGCGATCCGAACGATACGGGGCCCGGGACGCGTCCGGCCGCGCCCTCCGACGCCATGCGCGAGTTTCAGGCGCGCGACCAATCCTTTGCCATTCAATATCCCGAAAACTGGGACGCGCTCGTCGCCGACGACGCCAACATGATCTTTGCCCCGAAGGGAGCCTACGGGCAGATTGACGAAGGACTGGTCGTCACGCACGGCATCTTCATCGGCGCTGTCGCCCCGCAGGCCAAAGAACTCGAAGCGGCCAACGCGGCCTTCGTCCAACAGCAGGTCAGCATGAACCCGGACTTTCGCATCGCGCGTGCGCCGCAGGCGATCACCTTCGGCGGGCGGCGCGGCTTTGCCACCGTCGTCGCAGGCCCCTCGACCGTCACCGGCGTGATCGAGATTGACGTTATCTACACGACCGCGACGGCCGACGGGAGACTGTTTTACCTGATTACCATCGCGCCCGAAGATGAGATGAAGAATTACCAGGCCGCCTTTGAAAGAATCGCTGGCAGCCTCCGCCTGGCGGGCTCTTGAGCGGGCACACGCTCTGTGCGCTTTTTTAGGCCGGGGCCGCGTCGGCCGGGACCTCTTTCTTCAGGAAGAGCAGGCTGACGGCGACCGAGAAGCCGTCCGCCGGGTTGAGCGACTGTGTGACGGTGCTGACCAGCTCCCAGCCGTCGCGCCCGGCCGAGTCCAGGTATTCCCAGACCATCGGGCACGAGTTATGCAGCGTCGCCGGGTCCGCATCAACGGGGACTTGCAGGCCCTGCCAGTGCCCGTTGACGAAAGTGACGCGAGCCATCTGCGTCTGACAAACGCGATATTTAAAAGTTTTCGCCACCGCACCCGTCCTCTTCTCTTGACTCAAATGTTTTGCCGGTTTTCAGACGACCTTCGATTCAGACGGTGATGGCCTCGCGGTACTCGCCCCAGAGACGGCGCAGGCGATGGCTGATCTCGCCGACGGTGACCTGGGCTTCGACGCAGGCGAGGATGCGCGGGAGGAGGTTTTCAGTGCCGCGCGCGGCCTCTTCCAACCGGGCGAGCGCGGTTTCGGCAGCTGCGGCGTCGCGCCGCTCGCGCACGGCGCGCACGCGCTCGATTTGCGACTGCTCGACGGCCGGGTCTACGCGCAGGAGCGGAAAGGCGACCTCCTCTTCGACCTCGAACCGGTTGACGCCGACGACTATCGCTTCGTCGCGCTCGACGGCGCGCTGGTAATCGTAGGCGGCCTCCTGTATCTCGCGCTGGACGTAGCCGGTCTCGATGGCGCGCAGCATCCCGCCCATCGCGTCTATCTTCGCCAGGTACTCGGCCGCGCGCCGCTCGATTTCGTCCGTCAGATGCTCAATCGCGTAAGAGCCCGCGAGCGGGTCAACCGTGTCGGCGACGCCCGATTCGTGGGCCAGCACCTGCTGCGTGCGCAGCGCGACGCGCGCAGCCCTCTCGGTCGGCAGCGCCAGGGCCTCGTCCATCGCGTTGGTGTGCAGCGACTGTGTGCCGCCGAGCACCGCCGCGAGCGCCTGGATGGTGGTCCGCGCGATGTTGACTTCGGGCTGCTGCGCGGTCAGGGTCGAGCCCGCCGTCTGCGTGTGAAAGCGGAGCATCATCGAGCGCGGGTCGCGCGCGCCGTAGCTCTCGCGCATCAATCGCGCCCAGAGGCGGCGCGCGGCGCGAAACTTCGCCACCTCTTCGAGCAGGTTGTTGTGCGCGTTGAAGAAGAAGGAGATGCGCGGCGCAAACTCGTCCACCTTGAGCCCGGCGGCGATGGCCGCTTCGACGTAAGCCCTAGCGTCCGCGAGCGTGAAGGCGACTTCCTGGACGGCCGTCGAGCCCGCCTCGCGGATGTGATAGCCGCTAATCGAGATGGTGTTCCAGGTGGGGACTTCGCGCGCGCAGAAAGCGAACGTGTCCGTAATCAGGCGCAGCGAGGGGCGCGGCGGGTAGATGTACGTCCCGCGCGCGATATACTCCTTGAGAATGTCGTTCTGAATCGTGCCGTTGACCTTGTCGAAGGCGACGTTCTGTTTCCTGGCGACGGCCAGGTAGAGACAGAGGAGCGTCGAAGCGGTCGCGTTAATCGTCATCGAGGTCGAGACGGAATCGAGCGGGATGCCGTCGAAGAGCCGCAGCATGTCTTCGATGGAATCAATCGCCACGCCGACCTTGCCGACTTCGCCTGCGGCGAGCGGGTCGTCGGAATCCAGGCCGATCTGCGTCGGGAGATCGAAGGCGACGGAGAGGCCCGTCGTTCCCTGCGCGAGCAGGTACTTGTAGCGCGCGTTGGACTCCTCCGCCGTCGCGTAACCGGCGTACTGCCGCATGGTCCAGAACCGCCCGCGATACATGTTCGGACGAATGCCGCGCGTGTAGGGAAACTCTCCCGGCGCGCCGAGGTCTCGCTGATAGTCGGGCGCTTGCGTGTTCGACGGGTTGAAATCCGCGGGCAATTCGATGCCGGAGGAGGTCTCGAAGCGCTCTCGCCGCTCGGCGCTGGTTTTCGTTGCCATGATGGTCAATCTCAATCGGAAAATCGGTTTAAAGCAAATGACTTTTGGTGTCGGGCGAAGTCCTCGCAGCCTAGCATAGCGCGAACGCGCGTCGCAATCGAGGCTCTGCGGGACAAGGGTCCAGGCGGTTGACCGCGAGCCCGCGCCTCGCTTAGCATCAGCGGGCACACCGGACAAAGCGGAGCTGCGGGCGGGTTTGAAGCACAGACTGGATATATCTTGGAAATCAACGACGAAGCCAAACAGATCGTCCATGACCTGGGCGCGGCCATCAATTCGGCGGTCGAGAGATCAACGGAGGTGGCCGACGCCATCGAGCGTTTGCGCGAAGCGGGCTACGAGATGGAGCTGACGCTGCGCCTGGAGATCGCCCTGCGCGAGAACGCAGGCGCAGAGCCGCAGGCGGACGAGGAAGAAGAGGCCGGGCTCGAATTGACGGACGAAGACCGGCGCACCCTGCGGCGGATGAAGATTCGGTTCGACGAAAGCGAATAAGCGTGTGCCATCCGTAAGGCGAGCAAGCGCGTCGAGAAGCTCACGCCTGCTCACACTCACGCCTGCTCACACTCACGCCTGCTCAAGCTCACCGCGAGCCTTCTTACTCATTGCGGGCAGCCTGACACGCTTTGAGGCTGCCGTAGATTTTTCAGGCCAGCTCTCTCGAAAGTATCTATCTCCATCAAGACGGCGCTCAGGGCTTCGGCAGGTAGCCGAGGCCCGCCAGGATGCGCTTCGTGAGGTCTATTCTTTCGTCTCGAATCGCCAGATAATCAGGCCCTTCGAGGTTGGTGGCGAAGAAGTAGACGTTGCCCTTCGTCTCGACATAACCGACGAACCAGCCGAGCGCTTTTCCGTCCGGCAGCGAGCCGCCGCCCGTCTTCCCGCTCAACCTGTAGGCGGGAGTCTCCTCGCGAATCATCAGCTTTCGGACAATCGCAAGCGAGCGTGGTGAGACGGGCAGTTTCGCCGCGTAGAGCCTTTTGAGGAATTCGACCTGCTCGTCGGCAGAGATTCGCAGGCTGCTGCCGAGCCAGAAGCGGTCGAGCCCGCCGGAGGTGTCCCGGTTGCCGTAGTCGAGCCTGGCGACGAAGCTCTTCATTCGCTCTGCGCCGACGCGCAGCGCCAGCTCCCTGTAGTACCAGACGACCGAATACTTGAAGGCCGTGCTGAGCGTCTGGTCCTGGCCCCAGTGAACGAAGGGCTCTATGTTCCAGTTCTCCTGCGGCGGATATTTCGCGCGATTCCAGGCGATGACGAACTCCGCGTCCCTGATGACGCCGCTTTCCAGCCCGATCAGCGAGTTCGGAATCTTGAAGGTCGAGAAGGGGCTGAACCTCGTCCGGCAGCGCGCTTCGTCGTAGCGCAGGTATCGGTCGTTCTTCAGGTCATACAGCACGAAAGCCCCTCTTTTATCCTTGAAGTACGGGCTCAAATCCTCTGCGCCCGTGCCCGCGCCGAGGCTTCCCGCCAGAGCTAAGACCATGATGAAACAGACTTTAAGGGCAGTCATCGCTAATCGTCCTTTCGCTCGGTCTGAGCCGGAAAGAGCGTGAACTGTAAACGCTATCCCGAAAAAGTTGGAGGCGAAACGCCACGTTTCAAGACTGTGGATAACCTCATCAGGGCTGGCTCCATGCCCGTCCGGCGACCGGCTTCCGAAGGGCCCGGGGCCTCCTTTCAAAGCCTCGCCCGGCCAGGCCCGGCCAGGCGCGCTTTGCCTGAATATTGCGAGTATGTTATCTTGACAGGCTTTCGCACCTCCTAATATTTTTTACCTACTAGAGCCTAATTCAAGAGGAGTTAATCAGAAACCTATGGCTACGCCTAATGGAAATCTCGGGACGGATGGAAACATCGCGGGCCGCGTCGTGCAGATTATCGGCCCCGTCGTGGACGTAGAGTTTGAAGAAAAATACCTGCCGCCGATCTACCAGGCGCTGCGCATCACGTCAGAAGGCTTCGACGTGCCGACGCCCGTCAACGTCATCTGCGAAGTCCAGCAGCACCTCGGCGAAGGCCGCGTCCGCACGGTCTCGATGCTGCCGACCGACGGCATGGTGCGCGGGATGCGGGCCATTGATACGGGCGGCCCGATTACGGTCCCCGTCGGCGAAGCGACGCTCGGGCGCGTGCTCAACGTCATCGGCGAGCCGGTGGACAGCCTCGGCGCGGTCAACTCCGAGCAGCGTTACCCGATTCATCGCCACGCGCCCGACTTTGACGAACAGTCAACCGAATTGCAGATGTTCGAGACGGGCATCAAGGTCATTGACCTGATTCAGCCCTTCCTGCGCGGCGGCAAGATCGGGCTTTTCGGCGGCGCTGGCGTCGGCAAGACCGTCCTCATCATGGAGCTCATCAACAACATCGCCAAGGCGCACTCGGGCTTTTCGGTCTTCGCGGGCGTCGGCGAGCGCACCCGCGAGGGCAACGACCTCCTGCGCGAAATGGTCGAATCCAAGGTCATCAACTTCGGCGAGCCCTTCTACGAGCACATGGAGAAGACGGGCGAGTTCGATATGACCAAGGTGGACATGGAGGCCATCAAGGAATCCAAGGTGGCTCTGATTTACGGGCAGATGACGGAGCCGCCGGGAGCGCGCCTGCGCGTCGCACTTTCCGGCCTGACGGTCGCCGAATACTTCCGCGACCAGGGTCTGGACGTGCTGCTCTTCGTTGACAACATCTTCCGCTTCACGCAGGCCGGTTCGGAAGTCTCGGCGCTGCTCGGACGCATGCCTTCGGCCGTCGGCTACCAGCCGAACCTGGCCACCGAGATGGGCGAGATGCAGGAGCGCATCACTTCCACCAAGACGGGCGCTGTGACCTCGATTCAGGCCGTCTACGTTCCGGCGGACGATTACACGGACCCCGCTCCGGCGACCACCTTCGCGCACCTCGACGCCGTCACGGCTCTCTCGCGCCAGATCGTAGAGCTTGGCATCTACCCGGCGGTTGACCCGCTCTCTTCGTCCTCGCGCATTCTGGACCCGCGCATCGTCGGCGCGGAGCACTACCAGACGGCGCAGGATGTCAAACAGATTCTGCAACGCTACAAGGACTTGCAGGACATCATCGCCATCCTCGGCCTGGACGAGCTGTCGGACGAAGACAAGCTGACGGTCTCGCGCGCGCGCAAGATTCAGCGCTTCTTCTCGCAGCCCTTCTTCGTCGGCGAGCAGTTCACGGGCCAGAAAGGCAAGTACGTCAAACTGGCCGACACCATCCGCGGCTTCCGCGAGATCGTTGACGGCAAGCACGACGACCTGCCCGAACAGGCTTTCTACATGGTCGGCACAATCGAAGAGGCCAGGGAGCGGGCCGAGCGCATCGCCACGGCAGGCTAAAAACGCAATGGCTGAACAGATTCAACTCGATGTCGTCACGCCGGAGCGCCGCGTGCTCTCCGAAGCGGTGGATTCGGTCACTATTCCGGGGATGAACGGCGAGCTGGGCATTCTGCCCGGCCATACGCCGCTCATCTCACAGCTTCAGACAGGCGTTCTGACCTATGTGCAGAACGGGGCGACGACCCGTCTGCACGTTTCGGGGGGCGTCGTCGAAGTCAGCAACGACCGCGTCTCCGTGCTGGCCGAGATTGCCGAGCGCCCGGAAGAGATAGACGCCGCGCGCGCACGCATGGCCCGCGAGCACGCCGAAAAAACGCTCAGCGCATTCTCTGGAACGGAAGAAGACTTCGAGGTCGCACGCGCGCGCCTCGAACGCTCGGTCGTCCGCCTGCAACTCGCCACGGGCATCAACCCATAGCAGTCAAAGCCGTTTCCGGCTAATCGAACCAACCCCGGCCGGTGAAAGATGAACGTCGCTTGCGACCATCCTTTTTCACCGGCCATTTTATTTCCCGCCGGTTGTGTTTCATGCTTGAAACAATAGCCCGGAGACGGTATAATGCGTGATGTACCGGGCGACCAAATTTTACGCCGCGAAGAGGGTCTTAAAAGCAATGTCACAAACGATAGCCGCCAGTGCCAGCGAAGAGCCGCGCCCCGTTTCGGGCGACCTGACGCCGGAGGACGCGCAGGCCGAGCCGAGCCTGCGCCCGCGCCGCCTCGAAGAGTATATCGGGCAGACGAAGGTCACGAGCAATCTCAAGATTTTCCTCAGGGCCGCGCGCGCACGCCGCGAAGCCCTCGACCACACCCTTTTTTACGGCCCGCCGGGCCTGGGCAAAACGACGCTGGCCAACATCATCGCCGCCGAGATGGGCGCCGAGCTAAAGAGCGTCAGCGCGCCCGCCATCGAGCGTGGCGGAGACCTGGCCGCGCTCCTGACCAATCTTCAGGAGGGCGAAGTCCTCTTTATAGACGAGATTCACAGGCTCAAGCCGCAGCTCGAAGAAGTGCTCTATCCGGCGATGGAAGACTACCAGCTCGACATCATGATCGGGCAGGGGACGGCCGCGCGCTCCATTAAGTTAGAGCTGCCGAAGTTCACGCTCGTCGGCGCGACGACGCGGGCCGGGCTCATCACTGCGCCTTTGCGTGGGCGCTTCGGCATCATTCAGCACCTGGATTTTTATTCGCAGAAAGATTTGGAGATTATCATTCACCGTTCGGCAGAGATTCTCGGCGTCGAGATTGAAGCGAGCGGGGCCAGGGAGCTGGCGCGCAGGGCGCGCGGCACACCGCGCATCGCCAACCGGCTGCTGCGCCGCGTCCGCGATTACGCCGAAGTCCTGAGCGACGGGCGTGTGACGCAGGCCGTGGCCAAGCGCGCGCTCGACGAGATGGAGGTTGACCGCTTCGGCCTGGACGAAGTTGACCGCAAGCTGCTGGTTTCGATTATCGAAAAGTTTGACGGCGGCCCGGTCGGCGTCGGGACTATCGCGGCCTCGATCAGCGAAGAGCGAGAGTCCATCGAAGAGGTCATCGAGCCCTACCTGATTCAGATAGGCTTTCTCAACCGGACGCCGCGCGGGCGCATCGTCACGCGCGCCGCCTACAAGCACCTGGGCTTTACGATGACGCAGAAGGAGCGCGACGCGCTGGCCAGTTAAAGGTATCCGGCAGAGGTTTCCAGACGCCGGGCGCGGAAGCATCAGCGATTCATTTGGCAGGAACTCAGACAACGAACCTACGGGAGGCAAGACAATGACGGATAAGCAGACGCAAGAGCAGGCAAACGAAAGCAACACCATCAAGAACCCGGACGAATGGACCACCGGCGACGAGCCGATGACGGGCGCGCAGCGTTCTTACCTCAAGACGCTCTCCGAAGAGGCCAAAGAGGAGTTTGACGAGCAGTTGACGAAGGCCGAAGCGTCGAAGCGGATTGACGAGTTGCAGCAGAAGACAGGGCGCGGGCTGGAGCAGAACGCTCAAGGCACGGGCGCGAACAGTTAAGCGCAGGCGAATCTCGCCGCCATCACAATTTTTCGGGTTTCGGTCGGCCAATTTGACCGGCCGAATAAAACGGGAGCGACCAAGGGGAAGCGGATCGGGAGCCGCAACCCTGCGGTCGCTCTCGTTATTTAAAGCGAGAAAGCGGCGGCGAAAGGCTATCGGCGGTAAGGGTCCAAGGATGCAGGATGAAAGATGCTGGGCCGGAGCGTTGAGCCCACTATGGCCCGGAGTGTCGAGCCGGGGCCGCAACTTGGTTCCGGTAGCTCTTGTTGATTCCGGCAACCCTTAACCTGACGCCTGAAGGCATCGAGCGCATACGGCATCTTGCCTTTTCGCGCTTCCCGGTTCCGGTTCAGGTACGTTGTCCGGCGTTGACGGCTGCGCGCATTTCGCTGACGGCGCGCTCCAGTCCGGTGAAGATGGCGCGGGCGATGATGTTATGGCCGATATTGAACTCTGTAATCTCTTCGATAGCGGCGACTGCGCCGATGTTCCGGTAGGTCAGCCCGTGCCCGGCGGCGACTCTGAGCCCGTACTGCATGGCCAGCGTCGCGGCCTCGCGCAATCGTCTCAGCTCGTGCGCGGCGCGCATTGCGCCCTCGCCGTGGGCCGCGCGCGCGCCGAGCGTCGCGTCCGCGTATTCGGCCGTGCAGAGTTCCACCTGTTGAGCGCCGACTTCGCGTGCGGCCTCTATCTGCTGCGGGTCCGGGTCTATGAAGAGACTGGCGATGATGTTGCCTTCGCGCAGGCGGTGGACGGCGGCGCGAACGATTGAGAGATTGGCGCGCACGTCGAGCCCGCCCTCCGTCGTTATCTCCTGCGGGTTTTCCGCGACGAGCGTGACGGCGTCCGGCAGCGCATCGAGCGCCACCTTCATCATCTCTTCGGTCGCGGCCATCTCGACGTTGAGATAGGTCGTGACGGCGCGGCGCAGGACGCGCACGTCGTCGTCCTGAATGTGGCGGCGGTCTCCGCGCAGGTGAATCGTGATGCCGTCAACCCCTGCCTGCTCGCACATCATCGCCGCCGCGACGACGCTCGGCTCCGGCGCGCGCCGGGCCTGGCGCACGGTGGCGACGTGGTCTATGTTGACGTTGAGTCGCGCGGTAGTCATATCAACCTCCTGTGAACAAGGAACGCGGGCTCTGAGCCGGGAAAGGGCGAACGCCCGCGCGTCCGACGAAGCAGCGAAGGCTGACACTGCCCTTGCGGCTGGAACGCGAAAACAGCGTACGTCCGGCGGGCCGCAGGGCGCGGTCAACTCTGGCGCGCCGCGCCCGTCAACTGGGGCGAATCCTCTTCTTCAAATGAATCGAGCGTACCCGGAGCGCCCGGCTCGGGCCGTCTCATACGGAGTCCCTCCAGCGCCGAGCGCGATGCGCCGATGGCCGCACGGTAGAGGCCGCGCTGCGCCCGGCGGCGGATGGTGCGCACCTCGTTGACCATCCGCAGGCTGTCGCGCATGACCTCGACCTTGCTCCCCTCGTTGTGATCCCAGCGCGCGGGCACTTCCCGCAACCGCAGCCCCGCCAGGTGCGCGACGTAGAGCATCTCCACGTCGAACCCGAAGCGATCAATCGTCGCGGCCTCGATGATGGGGCGACAGGCGTTCATCCGAAAAGCCTTGAAGCCGCACTGCGTATCCCAGTAGGGCAGGCCGGTGGCGAGGCGCACGACGAGGTTGAAAATCTTGCCGCCCTGCTCACGCCGCCAGGGCTGGTGAACGCCTATCAAGCTCCTGTCTAGGGCCCGCGAGGCAAAGGTCAGGTCCGCTTCGCCGCGCTCGATCAGGCTGACCAGCTTGGGCGTCTCGGTGATGGGCGTCGAAAGATCGGCGTCGGAGAAAAGGGCGACGGGAGCGCGGGCGGCCAGCAGTCCCGTGCGGACGGCGTGGCCCTTGCCGCGATTCGGCTGATTGCGTATCACGCGGGTCTGGACCCGTCCCGCCGCGCCAAGGCTCTCCTCGGCGACCCGCGCCGTCTCGTCAGCAGAGCCGTCGTCAACGACTATCAGCTCGCTCTCCGGGGTCTGCCGGTTGAGATAGTCGAGGATGGTACGGAGCGATTTGCCGAGCCGCGCGGCCTCGTTATAGGCAGGGACAATCAGAGAGAGAGATAAAGCCATCGAAAAAATTCCCCGGTCGCATGACGAGTCTCAGCCAGAGAGCAGAGAACCTAGCAAGCCCTCATTTTAAAGCCCGCACAATTATTTACAGCGACACCTCGGCCTCCGGCGGCCGGGCGTCTGCGGTTGCGAAGGCCCGCGGCCGACATGTTATATTTACTTATATCCGCCCCCGCGGAGGGCGGCCGGGCTCGAAGAGTTTTGGGAGCATAGCATGACAAAAAGGTTTCGCATAGCGGCACTGGCCATCATCCTGACGGCGAGTATTATCGGCGGCACGCTCGGTCGTAACCAGCGCCGGTCGGCCTCCGCCAGGGGCGAGCGCAAGGTCACGGCCGCCTACGAAGTCGAGGACAACTACCGCGAGGCGGTGGAAGTCATCGGCGGCAACTACGCGGGCAAGGTTGATTATGAGAAAGCCACGCAGGCCGCCATCCAGGGCATGCTCTTCACGCTCGACCCGCACTCGATGTTCTTCTCGCACGCGGAGTTCAACAAGCTCAAGGAGGACCAGGACTCGCGCCTGATCGGCATCGGCGTCACCATCCTGCGCCACCGCGACGGCGTTTACATTCAATCGGCGGTCGAGGGCACACCGGCGGCGCGTGCGGGCCTGCGCTACGGCGACCGGATCGTCGAAGTTGACGGTCAGGACGCGCGCGAGTGGACGAGCGAGCAGGTCTCAAAGAACGTCAGGGGCGAGCGCGGCGAGCCCGTCCAGATCAAGATCGAGCGCGCCGGGTCGCAAACGCCGCTCTACTTCACCATCGTCCGCGAGACCGTCCCGCTGCCCTCCATCCGCAACGCCTACATGATTCGTCCGGGGACGGCCTACATAGGGATGACGGGCGGGTTCCAGCACTCGACGGGCGACGAATTAAGAGACGCCATTACGCGGCTCAAGGGGCAGGGGCTGCGCCAGATCGTGCTGGACCTGCGCGGCAATCCGGGCGGGCTGCTGGACCAGGCCATTGATGTCGCCAGCGAATTTCTGCCGCGCGGGCAAACGGTCGTCTCCGTGCGCGGGCGCACCGAATATAAGGAGCCCTACCTCTACCGCTCGACGGGGACGGACCCGGAGGATTTCCCGCTGGTCGTGCTCATCAATCACAACTCGGCCTCGGCCTCGGAGATCGTGGCGGGCGCGATCCAGGACCACGGGCGCGGCCTGATAGTGGGCCAGACGAGCTTCGGCAAGGGGCTCGTCCAGCGCGTCTTCCAGCTTCCGTTCGGCACGGGCCTGACGTTGACGACGGCACGCTACTACACGCCCTACGGCCGCTCGCTCCAGCGCGATTACTCCAGCGGCTCGCTCTACGACTATTACGTGCAGCGCGAGGAGGAAGAGGAGGCGCAGGACGAGGCCGCGCAGCAGCCGAAGACGCCGCGCGCGCCCGCGCAGGCCGCCGTTGACCCGGCGCTGGCGCAGCCGACGCCGCAGCCGACGCCCCACCCGCCGACCGGCCCGGCCGTCAAGACGGCGGCGGGGCGCGTCTTCTACGGCGGCGGCGGCATCACGCCCGACATAGAGATTAAGCCTCTGACGATCACGCCGCTACGCGCGCGGATTGCCGAGGCCGCTTTCTATTTCACGCGCGAGCTGGCGACCGGCCAGCTGCCGGGGCTCGAAGCCTTTCGCGTCGTCAAGACGGAGTACAATCACGTCCTGCGTCCGGGCGATTACCCGATCACGGAGCGCGTCGTCGAAGCCTTCCGCGATTACGTCAGGCGCGACCCAACCTTCGGCATCCTGCCCGCGCAGGTTGAAGAGGAGACGGAGTTCGTCAAGCTGCGCATCCGCGACGAGATGGTAACGGCGGCCTACGCCAGCGATGCGGGTACACGCGTTTTGCTCGACAGCGACCCGCAGGTGCTGCGCGCGCTCGATGCGCTGCCCGAAGCCAAGCGCCTGGCGGAAAGCGTGCGCAACGGCGCGACGCAGGGCTAAAGAGCAGCCCCGGCACGAAGACCTTCTGCGCTCAAGCCCGCGGCAGGCAGTAAAATCTTGGAGCTTATCAGCCCGCGGCAGGCAGTGATTCAAGCCCGCGGCAGGCGGCGGTTTTTGGAACTTACGGGAAGCGGCGGTGTGTGATTCAACATGCTGTCCGCTTCCCTTTTCCGACCCGAGAATAGCTTCCGCCTCACATACGGCTTCACGGCCTTCCTAATCCTGCTGATTATCGCCTACGTCATCGCCAGGGAATGGAAGAAGAGGCTCTAAAAGTCTATTGCGCCGGGTCCGGTCTTACTGGAGGCGGCTGGCCGGAACCTCGAAGTCGTAGGTCTCGCCGTGACTCAGGTACTTGACGCGCTCTTCAAACCCGGCCGCGATGACGGCCTTTTTGAAGTCTTCGAGCGGAGACTTGAAAACCTCGTAGTCGTTATAGTGAATCGGGATGACCTCGCGCGGGTTGATGATGCGGATGGCTTCGACGCCCTGCTCGGCGTCCATCGTCAGGAGGATTCCCATAATCTGCGTGCCGCCCAGGTGAAAGAGCGCGAGGTCTATTTCGGGGTAGCGTTTCGGGATTTCGCGGAGGTCGTCGTGGACCAGGGTGTCGCCTGTGATGTAGAGGCGCAGCGTCGTCCGGTTGCCGGAAGCCGACTCGAATTCGAGCATGCTGCCCATCACGGGCGGGAGGAATTTATCAACGAGGGCCGGGCCGTGCTTGCCGGGCATAGAGGTCAGACGCACGCTCGCCGTTCCCTTCGAGACCGTCACCGAATCCCAGGTATCGAGCGCGATTCCGGCCGTGAAGCCCTTCTCTTTAATCTCGGAGACGGCGTGCTCGGTCGTGATGATGGGCAGGTCTTTCTGTAGCCGCTCCTCGACGACGCGGTCGAAGTGGTCGCCGTGATAGTGCGAGAGGACGCAGAAATCAATGGGCGGCAGCTCTTCGATTTCGAGCGCGGGGTTGGTCAGGCGCTCGGCCGTCAGCCCGTAGCCCAGATGCACGTGGTCTCCGGCGTGAAGAAAGTTCGGGTCCGTCAGGATGGTAAAGCCCGCGTAGCGCAGGATGACGGTCGCCGTCCCGACGAAGAAGATTGAGCCGCGGCTGAAATCAGGGTTCGCGCCCACGGGTGCGTCGAGGCGCAGTTCGGTAGTATTAGACATCTTAGTTCTTCCCTTCGCTCGTAAAATTACCGCTTCTTGAATAATCGGTTGCAGAGAGGTGTACCGCAAACGGAGGCCCGGCGCAAGGGGCCTGGAGACGGGCCAGCGCTCTGCCTGCTAATCCAGCAGGCGCAGGATCATGCACTTGAGGTAGTAGGTTTCGGGGACGCCGACGAGCACCGGATGATCTGCGGCCTGCGCTCGCTTTTCCACCAGCTGCACGCGGCGGCGCGCGTCCCTCGCCGCATCCGCGATGACCTCCAGAAACAACTGCTCCGACATGTGATAGGAGCAGGTGCAGGTGATGAGGACGCCGCCTGCGTCGAGCAGCTTGAGCGCGCGCAGGTTGATCTCCTTGTAGCCGCGCAGGGCCGCGCGAACGCTCGCGCGATTCTTTGCGAAGGCGGGCGGGTCGAGCACGATGGTGTCGAAGCGTGCGCCCGCAGTCTCCAGCTCGCGGAGCGCGTCGAAGACGTTGGCCTCGCGGAACTCGACGTTACCGGCCTGGTTAAGCTCGGCATTCCTCGCTGCCGCCGCGACCGCATCGGCGGAGATGTCGAGGCCCGTGACGCTCTCGCAGGCTGGGGCCAGGTGCAGTGCGAACGCGCCGTTGAAGGTGAAGCAATCGAGCGCGCGACCGTGGGCCACGGCGCGGGCGGCGAAACGGTTCTCGCGCTGGTCTAGGAAGGAGCCGGTCTTCTGCCCGCCGAGCGGCTGCACCAGAAAGCGCACCCCGTTCTGGACGATCTCCAACTCGCCCGGCGCATCGCCGTAGAGGATACCGGTTCGCATTTCGAGCCCTTCCAGCTCGCGCACGCGCACGTCGTTGCGCTCGATGATGGCCAGCGGCTCGAACTCCTCCGCGAGCAGCTCGACGAGCATCCCCTTGACGGCCTCCGTTCCCTGCGAGAGCGTTTGCAGGACCAGCACACGGTCGTAGACATCCACGATGAGCGAGGGCAGGAGGTCGCCTTCGGAATAGACCAGGCGATAAGCGTTGGTCGTGGCGGGCAGGCTCGAGCGCCTCTGCCGTGCGGCGCGCAGCCGCGCGAGCCACCACTGGCGGTCAATCGTCTCATCACCCAGGGTGAGCAGCCGGAGGGAGATTTCCGAGCGGTCGCTGTAGAAAGCCTGGCCCTGGAACTTGCCGCGCTCGTCGCGCACGCCGACGACGGAGCCCCCGGCGACGCCGCGCACGTCGCTCACGTCGCTGCGATAAATCCAGAGATGGCCCTGGCGGACGCGCTCCGCGCCGCGCTTTGTGATAATGGCTTCGGGCTGTTTCATCTTTCGGCTATTTAAGCAGAAAATGCGGCCCGAGCGATAACCGTGCGGGGGCTTTTACCGGCAAGAGCGTCCCTGAAGCTCGGAGGGACTGCAAGGCTCTGCGGGGACTGTCGAAGTTGCTGCACACGACGTAAAAGCCGCTGTGGAATGTAAAAAGGGAGCCGGGCGGCTCCCTTTAACTCATGACTAAACTCCGTCTGTAACGAAATTTATCCTGCTCAATTCCTGGCAGACTTTTCTTCGACCGCCTTGAAGCCGGTCCCGTTAATAACCTCACGTAGTTTGGCCTCGGTCACTTTCTGATCGTCGTACTGGATGACGGCCTCGCCTTTCTCGGAGTTGACTTCCACCTCTTCGACGCCGACGGTAGCCTTCAACGCTTTCGCGACCGAGGCCGAGCACTTGTTGCAGTGCAGTCCTTCGACACGGATGGTCGTTTTCTTCGTGGCCGCCGAGACGCCTAGAGCGCCGAACGCGAGCATGAATGCCATGACGAGGGTTGAGATAACTTGTTTCTTCTTCATTCAATCTCTCCTGGGTATTCGGGTCAGTTGATGGGAGCGGGTTAAAAGCTTTTGATGCAGTTCCCGGCAATGGCTCAGTGTAGCAGAGGTTTTATCTTCTGCTCAAACTCCTGCGGTAGAAGAATCCCCTCGATCAGGTCACGAACATTGCCCTGCCGGTCAATCACGACCGTCAGCGGCAGCGTCTCGGTCCGGTCGAAGAGAAGCATTGTTTCTTTCGACCCGAGGGCAACCGGATAATTGACCCCGAGCTTTCTGACGAATCGCCGGACCTCGCCCGACCGCTCCGGCGGATACGTGATTCCTATTACTTGCAGCCCACTGTTTCCGTGCTCACGCTGCATTTTGATGAGAGCAGGCATCTCTGCGCGGCACGGCGGACACCACGTCGCCCAGAAATTAATGAGCACTACCTTGCCCTTGTAGCTGTCGAGCCGCACCGTGCGGCCTTGCAGGTCTTTCAGCGCCAGGGCGGGAGCTTTGTTGCTTTGCCCCGGGCCGATGCCCTGCATGGCAATCAGCACTGCCGAAAAAATGATTGCTTTAAGCATCCCTTAAACAGGCATCCGAAAGTCTGCGTTAGAAGTTGAGTTAGAAGTTGCGTTAGAAGTTGCGGCTAGCGGCCCTGCCAGCGGAAAGCATGGCCTCAACGTCCCGGGGATTATACATATCCGGCTTGCTTTAAGCCATTTGAGAGCCCGGCGACGAGCATTCCGGTTTTCCACCTCTCTATCCGCGGGACTCCCAATGGATGATATTCGCCATGATATGATTCAAGATCAGGGCTCAGTTAGATAACTAAACCGGAGATAATGGGTAAGCTAAAAGAGAATTTCCTTAGGCTCATCTACGGCAGCGACGAGAAACTCTTCGCGGAAGGGCAGCGGCTCGTCACGGAAAATCTGCGGCGGATGATCGGGCGCTGCCCGGTTTGCGACGGAGAATTGACGGGCCATTCTTACGCCGGGTTCGCCGTTACGGTCCTCGCCGCCGAAAACGAGCAGCGCGTCGCCGCTCTCCTCGCGGTCCTCAGGGAGCATCGCTGGGATGAGGCGCTCGGCTTCAGGGAGTTCGAGCCGCTCGGCGACGCCCTCGTAGCACAGGCGCTGCGCTGTGCCGGGCGACGAATCGCCTGGCAGGCCGTCCGCGAGCCCTACGAATTAGGAGAGACGCAGACCCTCCTCGAACAGGAGATTTTAGACTATCAAGATAGTCGAAGGCTCGCATCGCTCATCGGCCCGGAGAGCTGGGTGTCCCTGGAGAAGTGAACAATCATGAGCCCGCCTTCAATCAGCAACGTGCTCTTCGACCTGGACGGGACGCTGACGGACCCGCAGGAAGGCATCACGCGCTGTCTCGAATATTCGCTGCAACGGCTCGGCGCAGCCTGCCCGCCGCGCAGAGAGCTGCACGTGCACATCGGGCCTCCGATTCGCAGCGCCCTGTCCCTGATGCTCGGGACGACCGATGAAGCGCTGGTGGAGCAGGCGCTGCGGTTCTACAGGGAGCGGTTTTCCGTCGAAGGACTGCTGGAGAATGAAGTCTACGATGGAGTTCTGGAAATGCTCGCCGCGCTGCGCGCCGCAAAGATGAGGCTCTACGTCGCCACCTCGAAGCCGAAGGTTTTTACGGACCGTATCCTAGCTCACTTCCGTCTCACGCCCTACTTCGACGCCGTCTACGGCAGCGAGCTGGACGGGAGGCTCGACAACAAGGTCGAGCTGATTGGCCACGTCCTCGACAGTGAGCGCCTCGTCGCCGGTCAAACACTGATGGTCGGAGACCGCCTGTACGACATCATCGGGGCCAGGCAGAACGGCTGTCGGTCGCTCGGCGTGACTTACGGCTACGGCTCGGAGGAAGAGTTAAGGGCGGCCGGGGCGGACCTCATCTGCCACAGCCCGCGCTCGATACCGGCGACGCTCGAAGGGAGCGGCCAAGAGCCGGGAAAGAAGGAGGCCGGGCGATAGAATTCTCACGGTCGAGCGCCGCGAGAGAGAAGCTCTTGCGCCCCGTTCGATTGGCCTTTCCCTTTAAAAATCGCTCCTTCCCGCTCCCTCCGCCGCGACCGCTTCCCTTTCCTTGAATCGTCACAGACAAAGATGTAACCTTGTGGGAGTTTTCCACCGATACAAGAGAGTTCTTTGCACGAAACATTTGATAGAGGAGGACTATCTCAATGCCTGAAGTTGGAGAGATGGCCCCGGATTTCGAGCTCAAGAGTCACCTTGATAAAGGCAAGACCGTCAAGCTCTCGGATTTCCGGGGCAAACAGAACGTCGTGCTGGCGTTCTACCCGCTGGCGTGGACGCCCGTCTGAACGGCGCAGATGCCTGCGTATGAGGCCGACCTCGAACGCTTTAAAGGCTACGATGCCCAGGTCCTGGGCATATCTGTTGACAGCGTCCCGTGTAACACGGCCTGGGCCAAGAGCCTCGGCAATCTTTCTTACGACCTGCTCAGCGACTTTCACCCGAAGGGCGAAGTGGCCAGAGCTTACGGCGCTTGGCGCGAGGCCGACGGAATCTCCGAACGCGCGCTCTTTATCGTGGACAAGGAAGGTAAGCTCGCTTACAAGGACATCCACAATATCGCCGATCAACCCGACAACGAAGACCTGTTCGATGTTCTTCGCAACTTGTAATTAACAGGCGCTGTCCAAGAGCCCTACTGCCGGCGGGCTGAACTTCAGAATGCTTCTCAGGAAGCCGCTCGGGAGTTCAGCCCGTACTGATTATCAGATTTAAGGCCAATGACTACACTCTCCAGAAAATGCGTGCCGTTCACGCCCTTTGAACGCGCACTTGAGAAGAGCAACATCGCCATCGTCACGGCGGGCGGCGTTCATCTGCGGGAACAGGAGCCCTTCAACATCGCAGACGAGCTGGGCGATCTGACCTACCGCGTCATCCCGCCCGACACGCCAAGCTCGCAGTTGATGGTCACGCATCATCACTACGACCACACGGATGCCGACGCGGACATCAACGTCGTCTTTCCCCTGGACGTGCTCCGCGACCTCGCAATGGAAGGCTTCATCGGCGGGGTGGCGAAAAAGCATATCGGCTACATGGGCTACACGATGCAGCTCAAGGCGATGTACGAGGGGACGGCCGCCGAGATTGCCAACGAGATAGACAAGGGCTCACGCGCCGACGCCGTCGTCCTGACGGGCGGTTGACCCAACGTCTGTCACCGCACGGTCGTTGCGGTCCAACGCGAAATCGAGATGCGCGGCATCCCGACCGTGCTCATCACGGTCAGCCCGGAAGTCTCTGCGCAGATGCGCCCGCCGCGCGCGCTCTACCCGCAGGGCTTCAAGATCGGCAACAGCACGGGCCGCCCCCTGATGCGCGATTTGCAGCGCGCCGTCCTGCGCGACGCGCTCACGATGCTGACGGAAAACACGCGCCCCGGCTCGGTCGTCACGCGCGAATACCCTGACTACGGCGAGCAGTACGAGCCGCCGCGAGTAAAAGGCTAGGAAGCAGTAAATCGTCAATCGTCAATCGTGAATCGTGAATCGTGAATGGTAAATGGTAAATAGATAAGAGCAGCTTGACAGCCTGAGAGCACCTGTCTTTCTTTTTCCATTCACGATTGACGATTTACCATTTACCATTAAAAGATATGTATCAGACCATAGGGATAGTGACAGGCGGGGGCGATGCGCCCGGATTGAATGCCGTCATTCGTGCGGCGGTCAAGACGGCCGTCGGCGAATACAAGGTGCGTGTCATCGGGATCGAGGACAGCTTCGAGGGGCTGCTCGGCGAGACGCGGACGCGCGAGTTGACGCCCGCCGAGGTCAGGGGGCTGCTGCCGCGCGGGGGCACGATTCTGGGGACGCGCAATCGCGGCTGCTTCGTCGAGCGCAACGCCGACGGCGCTCTCTACAAGCCGGAGGCCGTCTACCGCGAAGCCATCGGGAATCTCTCGCACCTCGGCATCGAGGCCCTCGTCGTCCTCGGCGGCGAAGGGACGCTCGCCATCGCGGCCGAGTTCGACCGTCTGGGCTTTCCCGTCATCGGCGTCCCGAAGACGATAGACAATGACCTGGCCTGCACGGAGCTGACCTTCGGCTTCGTCACCGCGCTCGACATCGCGACCGAAGCGCTGGACCGGCTGCATACGACGGCCGAATCGCACGACCGCGTTATGATTCTCGAAGTGATGGGCAGGCACACGGGCTGGATCGCGCTCCATTCGGGCATCGCGGGCGGCGCGGACGTGATCCTGATTCCCGAAATCCCCTTCGACATGGAATCGGTCGCGCAAAAGATACACGAGCGCGATGTCTGCGATTCTCAATTCAGCATCATCGTCGTCGCCGAAGGGGCACAGGAGGTCGGGCGAGACCTGGTTTACCAGGACAAGGGCGATGTCCGGCACGCCCCGCGTCTGGGCGGCATCGGCGTCTACGTGCGCGAGAGGCTCGAAGAGCTGACCGGGAAGGAGACGCGCTGCGTCGTGCTCGGCCACTTGCAGCGCGGCGGCAGCCCCAACGCCTTTGACCGGATGCTGGCCACCAACTTCGGCGCGTGCGCCGTCCGCGCCCTGATGAACGGCGAGCGCGGCAAGATGGTCGCGCTTCAGGCGGGCGACATCCGCACCGTCACGCTCTCGGACGCGGTCGTCGCCCTCAAGACCGTTTCGCCCGACGGCCAGCTGGTGCGCACCGCACGCGACACAGGCATCTCCTTCGGCGCGGTGGACGAAGCGAGCCATCACCTGCGGGAACGCGCCGACACCTGCGTCTGAGGTCAGCGCCCGGACAGGCCGAAGCGCAAAGCGGAAGGTGACAGCCAGGGGTGAAAGTGCGGCCGGGCCGCCTCTTAAGCCGGAGGCAAATCAGCCCGTCAAACGGATTCGGGCCCGTTGTTTGCGCCGCCCTTCCCCTTTTACCTTTGTCTTGCCGCTCTCTTTGGTTGTATTTTAGGTATCCGGCAAAATCGCCGGAAGCATCACAGCGAGGCATGATTAAAGTTGACGCCAGATATTAAGCAACGGCTCCAGACGGAACTGGACGACTTGGAGAGCGAGTTGCGCGTGCACCTGCCAAAGGAGATCAAGCGCGCGCTGGAATTCGGCGACCTGCGCGAGAACTCGGAATATCGCGCCGCGCTCGACCGCCAGAACGTCGTCAAAGCGCGCATCGTCGAGCTGCGCCAGCGCATCAGCGAGATCGCTTCGATAGATTTATCGAAAGTCTCACGCGACAAAGCGGGCTACGGCTCGACGCTCGTCCTCTACGACTCGGAGCGCGACGAAGAGGTCACCTATCGCCTCGTGACGCCCGAAGAGAGCGACCCGCAGGCCGGGATGATCTCCACCGTCTCGCCCGTCGGCCGCAGCCTGATGGGCAAAGAAGAGGGCGACGAGGTCGTCGTCCGCACACCCGCTGGCGCGCGCAACTTCGAGATCAAGCGGCTCAAGACCATCCATGAAGAGATGGAAGAAGCCAAGGAAGAGTAGATGGTCAATGGTAAATAGTGAATGGTAAATCGTGAATCGCCAATCGTGAATAGATAAAAGCCGGTGCTCTAAAAGCACAGCCTCCGTCTTTCTCTTTCTATTCACGATTGACCATTTACGATTGACCATTCCCCATTGACCATTCTTGACAAGCAATTCGGCGCGTCCCTATGATGCGCAATTCAAAAGGGGCTGCCCGGCGGAGGGGGAAAGCCGACTGTCCGGGTGTTTTGAGGAGAAGGCAAAAAGGTGTTCGGGGCGAGTATTGGACGCGGCGCGCAGCGGATTATCAATGCGATGGTGCGCGGGCTGGCGTATGGGCGCATTAATCCGAACCTTCTGACCGTTATCGGGGTGGCGATCAATGTCGGGTGCGGGCTGCTGTTCGGCTTCGGGGAATTCTTCTGGGCCGGGATTATCCTGATCGTCGCCAATCTCTTTGACATGCTCGACGGGCAGGTGGCGCGGCTTTCGGGGCGTGTGACGCGCTTTGGCGGCTTTCTGGATTCCTCGCTCGACCGCCTCTCCGACATGGTCGTCTTCATCGGCCTGATGGTCTTTTACGCGCGCGACACGCAATTTCATTCGACGCTCAACGTCTTTCTGACGGGTGCGGCCCTGATGGGCTCCGTCATGGTCAGCTACACGAGCGCGCGGGCCGAGAGCCTGATTCCGAAATGCGACGTTGGCTTTCTGCGCCGCCCCGAGCGGGTCGTGCTGCTGATTATCGGCGCGCTGACGACTCATCCAGGCTCGGCGAACCCTTTTCTCAACCGGATGCCCGCAGTCCTCTGGGTGCTCGCTGTTGGCTCTTACTGGACCTTTGCGCACCGCATGTATCACACCTGGCGCGAGGTCGGGAAGGCGGACGCGGCGGGCGTGGCCGAGACGGCAGCCAAAGCGGATGTTGCTGCATCTAATGCCGGGCAGGAGAGACGCCCTGAGCCCGATTTCGCGCGTAATGCGGGCGCGACACACTGAACGACTCGACCGCAGAAGCGAGAGTTTCTTCCCATTCGTTATTTGAGGTACACAGAAATTGACTGTCTGTCCCTGTTGCGGTTTCAAGTTTGAAGGCGACCTGCGCGAGGGCTGCCAAGGGTGCGGCGCGCGCGCCGTCGGCGAGCCGCTCTCAAGGCCGCTCAAGGAACTGCCCTTTTACGGCCGCGCGCTGCTCGTCAGCACCGTGGGCGCGGCGACGCTCATCACATTTCTGGTCTCGACCATCGCCGCGCTTCTCGAAAACCATCCCGTCAAACTAGATTTCTGGTCCTGGGTCTCGGCCGCAGAGACGGCCGCCTGGCAACTCAAATGGATCGCGCTGCCGGTTTCGGCACTCGCGCTCTGGGGCGGAGCATTGCTCTGTGCGAGCATCCGCCGCGCGCCGCTGCGGTTTGCCGGACTGCGCGCGGCCGAAGGCGGTCTGGCCGCGTCGGCACTCGTCGCCCTGATGATCGCGGTCTTCATCGGCGCGACCATCCCGGAGCGCCTGCGCAAGCGTGAGCGGGGCATGGAGGCCGGCATCTACTCGCAGGGCTACACGATTCAGCGTGCGCTGCTCGAATACCGCGAACGCTATGGCACGCTGCCCGCGACGCTCGACGAGCTGAAGCTGGGGCTGCCGGACAGGGACGGCTCCATCGCCGCCGCCCTCGCCAACATTGACTCGACGGCCTACAGCCCCGGCGCGGACATCGCCTCGCTGCCGAAGAAGAAAGCGCGCAACCTGCGCGGCTCGGCGCTGCGCAACGCTTCCATGCGCTCGACCGACGACGGCCCGGCGGGAGGGCTGGCCTTCACCAAGTACGAGATGCGCCTGCCCGGTCAGGATAAGAAGCTCGGGACTGAAGACGATTGGGTGATTCGCAACGGAGTCGTCTCCAGGCCGTCGGAGATCGCGCAGCAACCGGCGACGAGCGACGCGAAGATGCCTTAAGAGAAGACGCCGGATGCCATTCCTTGATCGGTTCAGGAGCAAAAAGGTTGATGCGGAAGAGTCGCGGCGCTCCCGCCTGCTCCTGGCCGGGAGAATTACGGAAGGCTCCATTCTCGACACCGGAACCGACGATGCGGGCGAGATCAGGCAGATTTACTTCAGCTACATCGTCAACGGCGTCGAATACGAATCATCGCAACTGCTCGACGCCGAGCAGCGCCGACGCCCGATAGATTACGCGCCCGGCGCACGCGTCGTCATCCGCTTCGACCCACACAGGCCCGGCAATTCGGTCGTAGTCTAGCAAGTGGTCAATGGTAAATAGTCAATGGTGAATAGAAAACGACGGCGTTGCGCCTCTTCTACCATTTACCATTTACCATTGACCATTTTCCATTTAGCATTCACTAACCAGTGTTCAAAAAAATCCTGATTGCCAATCGCGGCGAGATTGCCGTCCGCATCATTCGCGCCTGCCGCGACATGAACATCTCGCCAGTCGCCGTCTTCTCCGCGGCGGACGCGGACGCGCTGCACGTCCGTCTCGCCGACGAGGCTTACGAGCTTGGTCCGGCCCCGTCTGTCGAAAGCTACCTGCGCATCGAGAAGATTATCGAGGTCGCGCGGCGAAGCGGGGCGGAGGCCATTCATCCGGGCTACGGTTTTCTGGCCGAGAATTCGGACTTCGCCGCGGCCACGGTCGAGACGGGGCTGACCTTCATCGGGCCGACCGCAGAGGCTATGCGCCTGATGGGCTCGAAGACGAGCGCGCGCCGCGTCGCACAGGAGGCCGGTGTGCCGGTCGTGCCGGGAACGACTTCGCCGCTCGACTCTTACGCCGAGGCACGCGAGACCGCAGCCACGCTCGGTTATCCGGTGATGCTCAAGGCCTCCGCGGGCGGCGGCGGCAAAGGGATGCGGCTCGTCGGCTCCGAGGAAGAGCTGCAAGAGGCGCTGGACGCGGCGCGCTCCGAAGCCCAGGCCGCCTTCGCCAACGCGGAGGTCTACCTGGAAAAGGCCATCGAGCGCCCGCGTCATATCGAGATTCAAATTTTCGCCGACACGCACGGCAACTTCGTTCACCTGGGCGAGCGCGAGTGCTCCATCCAGCGCCGCCACCAGAAAGTGATCGAGGAATGTCCCTCGCCGATTAACGACGCGGACTTGCGGCAGCGGATGGGCGAGGCCGCCATCCGGGCAGCGCGCGCTGTCGCTTACGTCGGCGCGGGCACGGTCGAGTTTCTCGTCGCCGACGCGACGCGCGACTTCTACTTTCTTGAGATGAACACGCGCTTGCAGGTCGAGCACCCTGTGACGGAGCTGGTCACAGGGCTGGACCTCGTCCGCGAACAGCTCACGGTCGCCGCGGGTGCGCCGCTCTCCTTCACGCAAGCTGATGTCTCCTGGCGAGGACACGCCGTCGAGTGCCGCGTCTATGCCGAAGACCCCGAGAACAATTTTCTCCCTTCGCCGGGGCGGATTACTTCCCTGCGCGTTCCGGCGGGGCCGGGCATACGCGACGACGGCGGCGTCACGGCGGGCGCTGAAGTCTCCATCTACTACGACCCGATGATCTCTAAGCTGGCAGCCTGGGGACGCACGCGCAGTGAGGCGCTCGACCGGATGCGCCGCGCCCTGGATGAGTACACGGTCAGCGGCATCAGGACCACGCTGCCCTTCTTCCGCGAGCTTATCCGCGATGAGGAGTTCATCGCAGGCCACCTCGACACGGGCTTCATCGCACGCTTTTTCGAGCGGCGCGAGCAGGCGGGAATGACGCAGACGACGCGAGCAGAGGAGGGCGGCGAAGCCCGGACGGACGAGCATCGCGACATGGCGCTCGTCGCCGCCGCGCTCGACTACATGCTGGCGCAAGACGGGGCTTCCGCGCCTCTTCAACGGCCCGCACATGAGGAGAGCCGCTGGCGTCTGGCCGGGCGCGCAGCCTTACAGCGTAGAGGCTAGGGACCAGAGAGACCGGAGAACAGGACAATCTGATTCGGGCGCGAGCGGGGGCTTTAACCAACCTCTACTCGCTGGCCTTCAACCGCAGGACTGATGAGACTGACAGCAGAAATCGAGGGACACAAGCACGAGCTTCAGCTGACGCGCGAGGGCTCGCGCGTGACCGCGGAGATTGACGGGCGGCGCTATGAGGTAGAGATGCGCGCGTCGCAGCCGGGGACTTATCTGCTGCTCTCCGGGGGGCGCGTCTACGATTGCCGCGTTGACCGCCCGGAAGTGGGGCGCGGCGCAGTCGAGGTCTCCATCGGCGGCCGCTCTTACGCCCTCACCCTGACCGACCCGAAGCGCCTGCGCGGCGGCTCAGGGGCAGGCGCGCAGGCCGACGGCTCCGCTCAAATCATCGCGCCGATGCCCGGCAAAGTCGTCCGCGTGCTCGTCGAACTCGGCGCAGAGGTCCAGGCCGGAGACGGGATAGTCGTCGTCGAAGCCATGAAAATGCAGAACGAGATGAAATCCCCCAAGACCGGAAAGGTAACGGCCCTCCGGGCCATTCCCGGAACAACCGTCAATGCTGGCGACGTGCTGGCAATCATCGAATGAGGGGACTTAATATTTAGCCATTGATGAATGTGGCGTCGTCCGTCGAGTAAGGTGACGGCACGCCCGCGGTCATCTTTCGCCCTCTCAGCTCAACCTGAGTCTATGCGCCGTGACCTTCTTTAAAATGTCGCTCCATCAAATCAGCCAGCCTATTGAGCCGTCCATCCGTCTCAGCGCCGAATTGATCTAGCCTCTCCGAGAGCCTGTCAAGCGCCGCCTCTGTTCTAATCTGCGCATCTGCCAGAGCAGCTATCCGCACATCGGCGTTCGATTGTTGCGCGTCCAGGCCGTCAAGCCGCTCATCATGGCGGCGTATCATTTCAACCAACAGTTTGAAATACTGCTCCAGGTCTGAGACTCGCGCCTCCAACTTATCCGCGCTCATTTCTTTCCGCCTTTCTTCTGGCCAACTTTTGAGCCTTCGGCTTTGGCCTCTAACGGTCTGCCTGACGATTACTTCCGACCGTTTCTGTCCTGCTGAACAACATCAATCAAAGCATTGAATCTCTCGTCCGTATGCTGTTGTGCGTCGGCTAGGGCTGCGACGACTTCATTGATATGTGCTTGCTGGCGCGCGATCTGCTCGACCTGCGTGGCAAGTTGTTCTACCTGTATCGAGAGCCGCGACACTGTTTCAACAGTGTGCGCCTGTGATTCGCGCAATGCAGCCATGTTGACAGGGAACTGCGCTTGTTGTTCAAGAATGAAATCCATCGTCCGCTGACGGGCAAGGAGGTCATTTCTCACTGCCTTTCCTATCGCTCACCTTTGAAGCATCAACTTTGGCCTTGGCGGTCTGCCAGTCTTTGTCTCGAATTCATCTCGGTCGCATGGATGCGGATATTTTACACGATAACTGGCGGAATCCATTTTGACACAGTCAAAATTCACATTCTATCTTGTACTTAGAGCGTACTAAAATTCCCATGATTATCGTGTTTCATTGACTGATATTATCGTGTGTCCACTCAAATGAATCAATCGCTGCGCATTCTGCTCTGGGATATTGACGGGACCCTGGTGCGTTCGACGCGGGCGGGCGCGTTCAAGGATTATACTGTGCCTGTGCTGGAAGGCGTCTTCGGGACGGCGGGGCGGCTCGCGGAGATGACGGTCTCGGGGATGACTGACTTGCAGATAGTGGTCGAGGCATTGCGCGACGAGGGCTTTACGCATGAGCAGGTGCGCGCGCGCGTGGACGAGCTGCGGACGCTCTACATGCGGGAGATGAAGCGGGTCACGTCCGGGGACGAGCGGTTGTTCTACGCCCTGCCGGGCGCGCGACAGGCGCTGGAGGCGACGAGCCGGAGCCCGCGCTATCGCAATGCCCTGCTGACGGGCAATATCGAACCGGCCGCGCAGTTAAAGATGAGCCTCGTCGGGCTTAAAGAGTTCTTCGAGCTGCGGGGCGCGTTCGGCGATGAATCGCACGACCGCCGGGAGCTACCGGCGCTGGCCGCCGAGCGCATCAGCAGACAGCTCGGAGTGGCGCTTCAACCGTCACAGTTCATCGTTATCGGCGACACGCCGAATGACATCGCGTGTGCCAGGCATTACGGCGCGCGTGCCGTCGCGGTCGCCACCGGACGCATGTACGACCGGGACGAACTCCTGCTTCACGCGCCCGATGCCCTCCTGCACGATCTCTCGGATACGGAGCTGTTGATGCGGACGCTGGATGCTTTGTAGTGCGCGGAGCGGAGATGGAACAGGCCGCTTCCAACTAACGCAAGGCTGCTTGCTCCCGGGCGATGTTTCCAGTCAAAGCTCAGCTTCGATGAAAGCTCTTCTCGATGTCGCGGGTGGTCAGGCGGAGGATGACGGAGCGCCCGTGCGGGCAGGTGGTCGGCAGAGAGGTCTTGAGCAGGCGGTCTATCAGCCAGCGCATCTTTTCGAGCGCAAGCGGCGTCCTGACCTTGATCGCGGCACGACAGGCGAGCGAGGCCGCAATCCTTTCGCGCAATGTCTGACGCGCGGCGCCGCGCCTTTCAGCCTCGACCGTATCCAGGACTTCCGCCAGGATGCCGCGCGCATCCCCCGCTTCCAAATCGGCCGGGACTGCCTTGATGGCTACCGTCCGGCCTGACAAACGCATTAACCCGAAGCCGTAAGTCTCCAGTTCGTCCGCGACCGCTTCAAAGACGGCGGCCTGTGCCGGTGTCAGGTCGAAGGTTTCCGGCATCAAGAGGTTCTGCGACTCGGCCGGGCGCGAGGCTTCGAGCGCGTGATACTTCTCGAAGAGAATGCGCTCGTGCGCGACGTGCTGGTCAATCAGAAGCAGGCCCTCGTCGTCGGTCGCAAGGATGAAGCTGTCTGCGAGCTGGCCGAGCGGGCGTATGTTGGCGTCCAGCGATTCGACAGGGACTTCCCGAATCAGGTTGGCAACCGAGACGAGCGGCGGGAGCGCGCTTTGATGAGCGACATTCGCGGGCGCTCTCTCCCCTGCGTCCTGCTCCATAGCATCGGGGTGCGGTCCTCTTTCTTCAGCCTCGCCCGGCTGCGGCCCGCTTTGCGCGGACGATTCCCTTGCCGTCGGCGTCGCGGGCCGAACGTGTGCGGCTTCGGGGCCATGCGCGCCGGAAAGAGCGTCGCGCATAATCGCGTCCAAATCCCTGGCGGTCTCACCCCTTAAATACTCAGGCGTTTTGCGGCCTTCCGGGAACGGCTCTTCGTCGTCCGCGACCGAGAAGCCGAACTCTATGCTGCCCTGCCTGGACGGGGGGACAAGCTCGCGCGTGACAGGCGGGCGCTCATGTTCGGCAGATGGCAAAGCACCAACCGCGTCGCCCGTCCCAGGGGCCGACCCGTCCGCGCCCGCAGCCGGGGCGGGCGCAGAGGCGGACGCTTCGTCGCCCTGATGCGCGGAAGCTATTTCCGTGCGGCGCGCTTCCGCGTCCTCCGTGGCCTCGCCCGCGCGGATGTAGCCTGCGTTGGCGAGCGCGCCGCGGACGGCCTCGCGGACGGCGTCGGCAACGGCTGCGGCGCGGCGAAAGCGGACCTCCGTTTTAGCCGGATGCACGTTGACATCCACCTCCGCGAGCGGCACTTCGAGAAAGAGCAGCGCCGCCGGATAGACTCCCTGCGGCAGGACGGCGCGGTAGCCTTCCGAGAGCGCGCGCCCGATCAGGCGGTCGCGCACGTAACGGCCGTTGATGAAGAGATACTGCGCATCGCGCGAGGTGCGTCTTTCGCGCGGGGCGGAGACGTAGCCGCGCACGAGCGCCACCTGCTCGCGCCCGCCGTTGACTTCGAGCAGGTTTTCGATGAATCCCGCGCCGAAGATTTGATAGGCGCGCTCGCGCAAATCCCTGGCCGCGGTCGCGCCCAGGCTCTCGCGCCCGTTGTTGGTCAGAGTGAAGGTAATCTCCGGGTGGGCCAGCGCGTAATGCGTCACCAGGTTCGCCAGGTGAAAGCTCTCCGTCGCTTCGGAGCGCAGGAATTTGCGGCGCGCCGGAACATTGAAGAAGAGGTCGCGGACAGTGATGGTAGTCCCCTGCGGGTGCGCCGCGTCCTTCACGTCGCGGATGCGCCCGCCCTCTATCTGCACACGCGTGGCCGCCGTCGAATCCTCCCGCCTGGTAATCAACTCGACGCGCGCCACCGATGCGATGGAGGCCAGGGCCTCGCCGCGAAAGCCGAGCGTGGCGATGGCGTTGAGGTCCTCGGCGCTCCTCAGCTTAGAGGTCGCGTGGCGCTCGAAGGCCAGCAGCGCATCGTCGCGCGTCATTCCCTCGCCGTCGTCCACGACGCGCAAGAGCCTGCTCCCGCCCGCTTCGACCTCGACCCTGATGCGCCGCGCGCCCGCGTCAATAGCATTCTCGACCAGCTCCTTAGCGACCGACGCCGGGCGCTCGACCACTTCACCGGCCGCGATCTGGTTGGCCAACTGATCTGAGAGAACGCGGATTTTGGACATAGGCAGTAAGTAGTAAGCAGTAAGCAGTGAGCAGTGAGCAGTGAGCAGTAAGTAATAAGTTATGAGCGGTAAGCAATGAGTGATAAGCAGCTCGCCTTTCTTTTATTTACTGCTTACTGCTTACTGCTCACTGCTCACTTCTAAAGGTAAACTATCTGGTGATCGGAAGAGCCCAGATTGATGGCGTCGTAAATCCAGTTGATGATGTAGGAGCCGTGGCGCGCCAGGAGGCTGGTGATGTTGATGTGGCGCTCCTGCAAAGTCTTGTCCGGGTAGAGCGCGGCGAAGGCCCGTTCGAGTTGGCGATGGGCGGCGCGGTCGCGGTTGAGCTGCGCGCGATGAAAGCGCGTGCGCAGTCCTTCCAACTGGTAATTGATCTTGCGGCGGCCCGTTTCCAGCGCATCGGCCAGCGTCGGGTCAACCTGCTTGAGCTGTTCCTGCAAAGCGTCCAGCTCTCGATTGACGGACTCTTCAGTGCGATGGAGCGTCTGCGCCGTCTCTGCGCCGAGATGTTCTTCGACGACGCGGGCGAGCACAGGGTCGAGCCCGGCGAAGAGGTCCGTCAGGCTCAGACCGTAGCGCGAGAGCGTGCGCCCGGTGCGATGCTCGACCACCGTCATGCTCGCGCGGTGCAGAATCGGAGTCGCGGGGCGGTCGAGCAGCCGGTAGACTTCGGCCGTCTGCGCGAAATAGGCTATCTCGGCCGCGCCGCCGAAGTATGCGACCGTCGGCAGCAGATAATCCTGGACCACCGCGCGCAGCGTCACGTTCGGGCTAAAGCGCGTCGGCTCTCTCAGCGCGAGCGCGGACAGCTCTTCGACCGTCTGCTCCTCGCGCCCCTCCCTGGCCCTGTAGCGCCCGCCGTCGGTCCGCGTGACGGCATGACGCGTCCCATCTTCATTGTGCAGGAAGAGCGGGAAGGAGTTGGGCGAAGTGACGACCTGCGCATGATAGCCTGCCGCTTCCAGCTCGCGGCTGCGAGCATCGAGAGCAGCGGCGATTTCCTGAGCACGGCGCGCGGCCTCCGCATAGAGCGGCGCGGCCAAGCGCTTCAACCCGGCGTCCTGCGGGTCCAGCAGAATCAAGCCGTAGCGCCCGAGCAGCACCGTCATCATCCGCGCAAAGGCTTCGCCGTACCGCGCGCCCTGCGCCCAAGCGCCGCGCAACAGTTTCTCGACTTCGGGAGTGAATTCCGTCGTCGGCAGCACTTCGAGCAGGCGCTTGACCGTCTCCTCGATAGACTCGTCGAGCGTGACGCTGCCGACGGGCGTGCCCTCCCTGTGCAGCGCGGGCGAAACACTGACGCTCGCCAGGCGGCAATCACAGCCGATGAATTCTGCGCTCGCCACTTCGGCGAAATCGTGATCCTCCGTCGCAATCCAGAAAACGGGGACCGCGGCAGTCCCGCGCTGCGTCAAACATCCGGCGAGCTTAACGGCCGAGAGCGCCTTGTAGATGGTGTAGAGCGGTCCTGTGAAGAGGCCCGCCTGCTGGCCCGAGACGACCGCGAGGCAGTCGGCCTGGCGCAGCCGCTCGATATTGGCCAGGACTTCCGGGCCCGCGCCCCAGCCGCTGTTCATCGCGGAGAGCGCATCGCAGAGCGCGCCCCGGTCCGTCCGGTATGCGCCGAGGACTTCGGGCGCACGCGCGGAGAGTTGATGATGAAAGCGCACGGCGGAAGGATAGAAGCGGCGTAAGGCTACGGGGTCGCGCAGGTAATCGAGGAAGAGCCTCGTCTGGTGCGGGATGCGCTCGAACGGCAGGCTCTCGACGCGCAGTCCGGCTTCTTCAGGCGTGCTGTAACATGCGGCTTCCGTACTACTCACTTGTTGCTGCTCCTGCCAGATGGCTGTGTTCGCCGCCCGCCTCTGCCTGGTCTACGCGGGCGGACTCTTCGATCAGGCGAGCGAGATGCTCACGCGCCTCTTCCCCGGCCTCTCTGAGCGGCGTGCGGACCGCCCCGCCACTATAGCCGACGATTTCAAGCGCGGCCTTGAGCCCGCCGATACCGTACCGCTTAGTGACGGCCAGCGCAAGCGGCGTGAGCCGCTGCTGCAAGACGCGCGCCCGTTCGTGATTCTCCTCCGCGACCGCTCCGAAGATGGCCGCGGCCAAACGCGGAGCCACGCACCCGACGGCCAGGATCGCGCCGCACGCGCCCGCCGAGAGCGCCGCGTAAAGCAGACCGCCGTGGCCCGTCAGGACGGCGAACTCGCGCGGCACGAGACGCAGCGTTTCCGTCAGGTTGATAAGGTCGCCTGAGCTGTCCTTGATGCCGATGATGTTCTCATGCTCGGCCAGCCGCGCCACCGTTTCCGGCGCCAGGGCGATGCCGGTCAAATCCGGCATGCTGTAGAGCAGCAGCGGAATCGTCGCGGCGTCCGCCACCGACAGGTAATGACGGACGAGCGCGTCCTGCGTCATTGCGGCGCGGTAAAAGTGTGGCGTGATGACCAGCACGGCGTCCGCGCCTGCCCCGGCCGCGCGCCGCACTTCGTTGATAGTCGCATGCGTGCCCTGCTGCCCCGCCCCGGCGATGAAAGCCAACTCCCGCGGCACGGCCGCGCGCGCCGTCTCAATCACTTCGAGATACTCGCGCTCGTCCAGATTGACGCGCTCGCCCGTCGAGCCGAGCGCCACGTACCCGTTGATGCCCGTCCGGTTCCATTTCCCCAGATTCGAGCGCAGGGCCGCCGCGTCCAGGCCGCCGTCCCCGTCGAAGGGTGTGGGAAATGGGAGCAGGATGCCGCGCAGGCGCCTGGGCAGAAAGCCCGCGCCGCCGGAAGCCCCGTCGTATTTTTCGTCGTGTGATTTCAAGCAGGAGCATTATAACGAGCGTTTCGGGATGCACGCAATAATGGCTCCGGCGGTGAGCGCCGTCCGGCAGCCTGCGGGCACGCTCCTTTTTAAGTCAGGGCGCTTTCGCGCGCGGGGTTCGCGCGGCCCCGCTTTGCGAGCCGGGTCATGGCGGATTGATTGCGGCGGAGGGCAGCGGCGGCAGAGAGCTGGTGCAGCGGCCGTCTGCAAGAGCCCGGCAGCTTGACGGGCCGTCGTCTCTCACTTGACTAAAACGACGGCCCGCGGCCGAAGCCTGTAGAGGGAATCGCCGGAGCACCTCTTCACAGCAAGGGAGCGCGACAGGCTACGCCCGCGTCTGGCCCGCGCCGCTCTCGGTCTCTGAATTCTGTGTCTTCGTCTCCCGGCGCAGCTTATTCTTGAGACCGAAGAGCGATTCCAGCATGTCCTGCCAGAAGGGAGCGCCGACGCTCAGGAG